>JBDKKE010000574.1:0-3101 GCA_039796255.1 Verrucomicrobiota bacterium
GATCCCATCCGCCGCCCTTGCACCACCAGTTCTTCAGACACGCCCTGCTTCCTAAACCCTTTCCCTGCGGTAGTCCAGCTCTTTCACCGACAACTTGTGAATGCACCGCCTCGGAATGATCCTGTGGATTTGATCGTTGGTCCACGCAGGCGATGGGGGTCATCCTCCCGGCCAGAGTTGGTGGAATTCAATCGTCGCGGGACCGAAGTGACGGACTCGGCTGAGGGTCGCCCGGTCGAACTGGAAACAATGCCGACTTCGAGGTGGTGCGCGTCGGGGTGGGATTCATGCGCCGATGGCTGGCAGGTGGGATGCCATTTCTCTCATGCGAGGCATCAGTGTCCGTTCATGCGTGGGGCCATCTCGTCGACTCGCGCACAAGGAGGTGGGAACGGGAGAATGCGCGGAGTCCGGTCCTGCTGGAACTGAACGCTGCCGCTTCCTCAAGCCGACTGGACGTCCGTCAAGAGCACCAGGAGGGAAACGCCGATGCAACATTCCCGCTTCACCTCAGTGCTTGCTTGAGTTCCCACCCGCAAACCGGTTCAAAAGGGCGTTGAAGAAAGGGGGATGTTTCCGTGGCAAAGATCTTCTTCAGCCTGTCGGGTGAGGGACGCGGTCACGCCAGCCGCGTGCGGGCCATCGTCGAATCCCTTCGGCACCAGCACGAGATTTCTCTCTTCACTTCGGGCGACGCCTTCAGGTTCCTCGCGCCGCTTTACCGCGGGACCTCGGTCGCGGTGAATCGCATTGCGGGTCTGAGGTTCCAGTACACGCCGGGAGGTCGATTGGACTCCATGGGGACCGCCGCTGAAGGGGTGCGTTATCTTCGGCGGCTGCCCCAGTTGCGCCGGATGGTCGAGCGCCATATTCAGCGCGAACGGCCGGACCTGGCGGTGGTGGACTTCGAGCCCTCCCTCCCGCGCGCGGCGCGGCATCTCGGCGTGCCGTTCGTGAGTGTGGATCACCAGCACTTCCTCACCACCTACGACCTGCGCTCGCTGCCATGGCGGCTCCGCCTGCGTGCCGGAATGATGGGGCTGATCGTGAACGGTTACTTCTCCGGCCAGAAGGAAACCGTGGTCTCGTCCTTCTATTCTCCGCCACTCCGCCGCGGATCACGGGACGTGACCCAGGTGGGCGTGATGTTGCGGCCGGAGCTGCTCACCATGCCCACCGAGAACCGGGGACACCTGGTCGCGTACTGGCGGCGTTTCGCCAACGGCCCCGTGCTGGAGGCTCTGGCGGCGACTGGGCGTGAGGTCCGAATTTACGGCGTCGGCGCGCAACCGCGACGCGGCAACCTGATCTTTCGCGAAGTGGACGAACTCCGATTCCTGGAGGATCTCGCCTCATGTGACGCGCTGGTGTCCACCGCGGGCAACCAGCTCGTCGGCGAGGCGCTCCATCTCGGGAAGCCGGTCCTGGTCCTGCCCGAGCCGCGCAATTTTGAGCAATACATCAACGCCCATTTTCTTGCCCAAAGCGGGGCGGGCTACTGGGTGGAGATGGAAAGGGCAACGCCCGCACACTTCACCCGGTTTTTGGCAAGGACGGATGCGTTCCGCAGCCGCATCGACAGTCAGCGGATGAACGGCCTTCCGGCCACGCTGGAGGCGCTGCAACGGCACCTCCCGATTCAGGCACCGACACCAAAACCGGCTCTGGCCCTGTCCGCGGCTCGGGGTCGATCCGTTTCCCTATGAAATCCCGTTCACTCCTCGGCGACATCCTCCGTAACCGCCGCCGTGCGGTGAACCTGCCGCGGTGCCTGACCTACATCGTCACCTGGACCTGCAATGCGCGTTGCATCATGTGCGACTGCTGGAAGAAGGAGTCGCCCGATGACCTCAACCTGACTGAGATTGAAGCCATATTTCGTCAATTGCCCCGGCTGGACGCGGTGCGCCTCACGGGAGGGGAACCGTTCGTGCGGAAGGATATCGCCGACATCGCCCGCCTGGCGGAGGACTTCCTTCATCCTCGCTTCCTCCATGTCACCACCAACGGATTCCTGACCCAGCGGATCGTGGAATTCTGTGAACAGCGTGACCGTCGGCGTCCGCTGAGGCTGCTGGTGTCCCTGGACGGTATGGAGTCCAAGCACAATCAGGTCCGCGGACGCGAGTCCGCCTGGACGACGGCCCTGGCCACGGTGAAGGCGCTTGCCCCGCGTCAGGACGCCCTGGGCCTTCAGTTGTCCGTCAATCAGACCATCGTGGACGCGGAGGGGGCGGCGCACTACCGCCAACTGCGCGACTTCCTCAAGCCGCTCGGCGTGCAGGTCAACGTGGTCATGGGCTACGACGCCAGCGCCACCTACAGCCTGCGGCACGACGCGGCGGTCGCGGCGTCGCAGATCGGCCAGTTTACCACGTTCGGCAACCTGGATGGCGCGGAGGTGAAGGAATTGGCCGACGAGGTGGAACGCGACGTGGCGGACTTCCCGTTTCCGGACCGCCTTGCCAAACGCTATTACTGGCGTGGGGTGCGCAGCCGATTGATCGACGGAACCCCGGCACCCAATCCCCCCTGCGTCGCGCTGAACTCGCACCTGCGGATATTCCCCAATGGAGATGTGCCGGTGTGTCAGTTCAACGCCCGCAGGGTGGGGAACCTGCGAAAGCAGACGTTCCAGGAAGTGTGGTTCGGCGACGAGATCGCCCGGGAACGGGATTGGGTTCGGAAATGCCCCGGCTGCTGGGCCGAATGTGAGGTTCTTCCCAGTGCAGTCTATACCGGCGATCTGCTGCGCGCGATCGCTTGAAAGATCGCACGGTCAGCCCATCCAGCGGCTGCGGATTGTGCCCCTCCTCTCCCCAGGGGTTCGCTGCAACAGAACTGCGGCGGCGTTCAACCCCCTGGGCCCAGAGGAACCGAGAGTAGACGGAAACCTCGGCGATGGAACGGTGGGTCATCAATGATTTGGAATTCGGATTCTGCTTTGGTCGGATCGCGGCTGGGGCTATCCAACCTCCCACTGATTCTATCGCCAATCGGATTCGGTTTCGCTGCCTCTGTGTCTCTGTGGTGCAATTCCTGATCGAACTTCCATCCTTCATGCCAGTCCCTGATCACTACGCCCGGCTAGGACTTCACCG
>JBDKKE010000575.1:0-5960 GCA_039796255.1 Verrucomicrobiota bacterium
CGAACACAGCCAGCTTCCAGGGGACACATAGAAAATCCAGATAGGCATGCCATTCAGGAAGGAGCCGGTCCCGATCCAACACGAGGATGACCACCGCGAGGAAGCAGAACGCCACCCAACCCAGAACGTACACCACAAAGAACTCTGGGAAGCCTGGTGAATTCATGGAGACAATGAATAGCAACGTTCTCACATGATGAACAGCAGCACAAGCAGGTGGACCGTGATGAGGTGAGCTCCCTAAAATTCGGGAAAGGGAATCACCGAGAACGAAATTCACCACAGAGGCACGGAGGCACAGAGAAAACGGTGAGAGGAACTCCCTTTAGATAACCGGACCCCTTCCAAACGTTGGTCTTGTCCGAAGGCATCTGATTCACCCCTTTCCTGAATCCTTCCTCCTCTGTGTCTTTGTGCCTCTGTGGTTCATCTTTAGAAGCCCAGATCCAGGGAGCAGAAGGCGGCCATCGGTTGGCGAGGTTGGGCGCGTTGGTCTCCCGGATCGGTGGGGACTCGAAAGGGAAGGGCTCGCCGCTGGCCGCATCCCCTTCCCTTTCTTTCCCCTCGCCGAACGGACCCAAGTTCTCATTCTTTCCCGCATGCACCTTTCCCTGGTCCGTTCCGGATGGTTCTGCGCCCTGACTGTCCTGGTTGCGGGCGGGATCACCGGCGCTCCCGCACCGTCCCAACCCATCCCCCTCTTTCCCGAGGGCGCACCGGGCGAGAAGGGAGGCCAGGGCGAGGAGAAGGATACCAGTAAGCCGGGGGAAGGCTTGGTGGCGGGACGTCCCCTCATTCGCCTGGGCAACGTCTCATCGCCCACGATTCAGGTTTTCCGACCGCCCGTGGAAAAGAACACCGGAGCCGCTGTCATTGTCTTCCCGGGGGGCGGGTACCACATTTTGGCCCTCGATCTGGAAGGGACGGAGATCTGCGAGTGGCTCAACTCCGTCGGCGTCACCGGTATCCTGTTGAAGTACCGGGTGCCCAAGCGGGAGGGGCAACCGGCGCATCAGGCCGCCCTGCAGGATGCCCAGCGCTCGGTGGGGATGGTGCGCCAGCACGCCGCCGAATGGGGGATACGGCCGGACCGCATTGGGGTGCTCGGCTTCTCGGCCGGCGGCAATCTGGCCGCCCTGGTCAGCAACAATTACCAGACCCGGACCTATCCCGCCGTGGATGCCGCCGATGCGGTGAGCTGTCGTCCAGACTTTACGATCCTGATTTATCCCGCCTATCTGACCGACAAGGACCACGGCGATGCCGTGCGTCCCGAACTTCCCATCACCACCAACACTCCCCCCACCTTCATTTCCATTTCCCAGGATGATCCGGTGCGCGTCGAGACCGCCCTCGGTTACGCCATGGGACTTCAGAAATCGAAAGTTCCCCTGGAGTTGCACATCTATCCCACCGGCGGACACGGCTACGGACTTCGCCGCACCGCGAATCCGGTCACTTTCTGGCCCGACCGGGTCGCCGACTGGATGAAGGGACTGGGGCTGGGGAACTGAGGCGGATCAGTTGGACTGCACGGCGCTCACCAGGACACCGGCCAGCGATTCCGCGGCGTGGCGGACCGTTTTCTGGAATCGCATCAGATGGGGAATCCGCCCCGGCGATCTCGCCACGGTCCATGCCAGGCGGAGGAAATCGAGGCGATCCTCCGGAGTCATGAGGGCGTTGAAGTCCAGGGGCAGCGCCTCCGAGGCGGCGTCGGAGATCACCCGGACGGTCGCGCCCGGAATCCCCCGTTGACGGGCCAGGGCGCGGAGGGTGGCCGACTCCATCTCGACCGCATCCGCTCCGGTCTCCGCGCGAAGCCCCGCCTTCTCGGCAGCGGTCACCGCCACGCGGACGGATTCATGAAACCGGCCCCCACGCACCCCGCCCCGGACCAGGGATTCTCGCAGGGGAAATCCTTCATCGGCGTCCATCAGCACGTCCCCGCAACGCAGTGACGACTCCAGTCCACCCGCGAACCCCGCCGTCAGCACGGCCGCCGCAGGCAATCCCGCCTCCAAAGCCTCCGCCCCCACCCGCGCCGCGTTGCGTGGCCCCATGCCGGTGACCTGCACCCGGATCCGCAGCGGACGGGAATCCAGTTCCCACGATGCCAGTCCCGGACCGGACACTCTTCGCGCGCGGCCCTGGGTGACCAGCTCCCAGCGCCGAATAAATGGACGCGCCTCCTCCGGCACGGCGAAGAAGAGAAGAAGAAATGGGTCGGTTGTTGCTCCCACAGGATCAATTCGAGGAAAGGTCGTCCGGCGAGGCGGATAACAACCGGCTCTGCCAGTCACCACGCCCATGCAGAATCTGACTCCAAAGAACCTCGGGCGCGGTATGGAAGACGAGGGCCAGGGTCGCCGGTTCCGTCAACCACGCCTCCCGCCGCATCTCCTCATCCAGCTGCCCGGGCCCCCACCCCGCGTAGCCGGCAAAGACGCGCAAACGGCTGTCCCCGGTCGCCCCGCGTCCGAGTTCGATCAATTCCTTAAGGTCATGCCCCACATTGAGGTCGGGCATCACGTTCGGCGTCGGAAGCGCGGCGGCACCGTGCAGGTAGCTCAGGGCCGCCGGTTGCACCGGACCGCCGCCGAACAGGACCTGATCGTGCAGCGGTGAGGGAAGGTCTCCCTCAATCACCTCGCCGACCTTGTTGTCACTGGGACGGTTCAAAATCAGGCCAAACGCCCCCTCGGGCGTGTGCTGGCAGACCAGGACCACGGTTCGATGGAAACAGCTTCCCTTGAGTTTGCCACCGTCCAGAAGCAGGTGTCCCTGGAGGCATTGAGGCGATTTCGTCATCGCAGGAGCCACTCTGCTGGAAGCTTGAGCGCCGGGCAAACCGGATTAGCCTGCCGGCCGTGAAGAAGCTTTTTCTCCTGATCGCCGTTCTCCTGGTCACCGGATCGGTTGTCACCGGTTGCAAGTCCTCCGGAAGCCGGGAATTCATTCCCGGACGCGGCTGGGTACCCAACTAAGCCAAGGCAGTCGTTGAACCACCGATAGGTGAAGTCCGCGGTTGCCGCAGGGCAAATTCAGAACTACACGGCTTACCGCCTGACCAAAGCCCGAGTGAACCCAACCTTCCTTCTCCTGGCCGTGCTCTGTCTCGCCATAGGTGCTTCCGGCGGCTGGTTCGCGGGTCGCCGACCGGTACCTCCTGCCGGGACTTCGACGTCCGCTCCCGCAGTGCCGGCAGTCGCCTCGCCGGAAAAGCCTGCCCCCGGCACCCCAAAGCCCGCCAGCGGGGATCTGACGGAGCGGTTGCAGGCCCTGCTGGCCCAGCCACCCAGCCGGCGCTGGCGCGGACTCGCCGAACTCGTCCTGACCCTCGACCCGCGTTCAACTGCGGCGAACCTGGAGATCGCCCGCCGGGTTCTGCCCCGGGAACTCTACTTTCAGTTCCGCTGGCAACTGGTGGAACGGTGGGCGGAAGCAGAACCGATGGCCGTGCTGGCCTGGGGACAAAAGCTCACCTCCCGCGAGGAGCGGGACCAGGCGCTCAACGCCGCGATCCAGGAATGGTCGCGACGGGATCCCGCGGCCGCCCTCGACTGGGTGGACAAACTGCCGTCCGCACAGCAACGGCGCCAACTGAAGCAGGCCGCCGTGTCAGGTCTCGCCGAGTCGGATCCGGATCGCGCCCTCGCCCTCATTGAGACCATGCCCAAGGGAGAGCAGGTCTGGATGCGCAACAACGTCATCAGCGCCATGGCGGAGAAGGAACCCAAGGCGGCCGCAGAACTGGCCCTCAAGCACTCCAAATCCCGCCGCTGGGGTGGCTGGGACAATCAGCTCGGATCCGTGCTGGCCACCTGGATGCAAAAGGACTCCGAAGGAGCTGTCGCCTGGCTCAAATCCCAGCCGGAAGCCGTTCTCAAGCGGCGCTCCCTGTCGGACGCCATGCAGAACATCACCTGGCAGAATCCCGAGGCGGCCGTCCAGATTCTGGGACTCCTCCCGGGCGGACGCCGTCGCGATGACGCCCTGGTCCAATCGTTGAGCCAGCTCGCCCGCCGGGATCCGGAGGCGCTCAAGACCTGGATGAGCCAGCAGACCAGTTCCGCCGATCAGTTGCTCGGCCGGGCGGCCATGGCGGAAGGATTGGCGGAATCCGATCCCGCCGGCGCGGCCGCGCTGCTTAACGGCCTTCCCTCCGACCCCAACCGCTCGGGTGCCTTCCGCACCGTGGCCGGGGAATGGGCGGACCGTGATCCCAATGCCGCGGCCGCCTGGGCCCGTACTCTTCCCGAAGGTCCCGGACGTGACCAGGCGTTGGCCGGCGTGCTGTCCACCTGGGGACAGACGGATCCTCAGGGAGCCGCCCAATACGCGCTGGGCCTTCCCAATGGCCAGGGTAAGAACCAAGCCATCGCTGAACTGGCACAGCAGTGGGCTTCGAAGGATCCGGACGCCGCCATCGCCTGGCTCAAGGACGTCCCCAATCCGGCCACCCGACGCGACGCCATCCAGAACCTCATGTACAGCATGGGACAGGAGGACCCTGCCGCCGCCGCCAAGTTCCTGGACCTGTTGCCCCCCGGCGAAAGCCGCATGAATCTGCTGGGCCAGATGGCGGACAACTGGGCCAACAACGACATCGAGGGAGCCATCGACTGGGTCAAGGGATTGCCCGAGGGACGCGAGCGCAATGCCGCCCTCGAGCGCATGAGTTACACCTGGGTGGATTCCGACAACAAGGGCGCCGCCGAATTCGCCTCGACCCTCCCCCCCGGCGAATTGCGTCAGCGCATGCTGTCCCAAGCTGCCGGAACCTGGGCGAACCGCGATCCCCAGGAAGCCGCCGCCTTTGCCCTCAGCCTGCCGGCGGACAACAGCCGCCAGCAGATGCTGGAAAACATTGGCTCCACCTGGGCCAGCCGAAATCCGCAGGAGGCGGCCGCCTTCGCCGCCGGACTTCCCGAAGGCCGCGGACGCGATGACGTCATGAGCCGCATCGCCGGATCCTGGGCCCATGCCGATGCCCAGGGGGCGCTGGACTTTGTCCAGACCATGCCCGCGGGATCCGGTCGCACCGCCGCCATGGGCAGCGTACTCGATGCCTGGGCCGCTGAGTCGCCCAAGGACGCCGCCCAATACATTGGCAACCTTCCCGCGGGTCTGGAACAGGAGCGGGGCACCAAAGCCGTCATGTCCTCCATGGTCGCCGCCGATCCCGCCTACGCCGCCAGTTGGATCAGCCAATTCCCCCCCGGAAGCCTGCGGGACGAAGCCACGCAGACCCTGGTGAATCAATGGGCGAGGGAGGATCCGGTGGCCACGGCGACCTGGCTGAACTCGGTACCCGAGGGCAAGGGACGGGAGGATGCTGTGGCCTCTTTCGCCAATTCTCTGGCCCCGCACGAACCCGCCACCGCCTGGACCTGGGCGGGAACCCTGGGAGACGCCAACCAGCAGAACTCCGCCCTGGAAAACGCCGGCCGCCAGTGGATGCGCGTGGACGAAACCGCCGCCCGCGACGCCATTGAAAAGAGCCCCCTTCCCCAGGACGTGAAGGACCGGTTGCTCAAGGGCGGAGGCTGAGACTCGCCGCAATCCCACGGTAGGGATGCGTTCCACCCGCGTCCCATTTCCATCCCGCAGCGTGCGTGGACGCACCCAGGGGATCGTGGGAAGCCCACGCGCCCGAACCTTCCCCCGTTCCCCGCATTCCCTCCACAGGCCAAACGGATCCCGTCTGGGACGCGGGTGGAACGCGTCCCTACCCCCCCGGTGACGGCTCTCGCCAGTTTGCGGCGCCGCCGCACTCCCACGGTAGGGATGCGTTCCACCCGCGTCCCATTTCCATCCCGCAGCGTGCGTGGACACACCTAGCCCGGATATTTCATACCCGCGGTTCGGCTCGGGTAGTTTTCCAAAGATTGGAGGAAGAATTGGGAAAAATGGCCGGCATGGCCTTGTGGTGAGGGATGCCACAAGGTGTTTCTAAG
>JBDKKE010000576.1:0-11863 GCA_039796255.1 Verrucomicrobiota bacterium
AAAACCTTGAAGCGCCCCGGCCTGCTTGATTGTGGCGGTGCTCGGGACGTAGCAAAACCGACACGCGTGATCGCAGCCGACGGCGGTGTTCAAAGCCCAGTTGGACAATGACTTGTAAACAAAGTTGTTTTCCGAAATCACCGCCGGACTGCTCCACATTCCGATGGGGTCAGCAGCTGCGGACGGAGGGTTGGCATGGTCGGTTCGAAGGGCGAGGTTCGTTTTCATTCCGACGATTATGCCCGTTCCTTCCGCGGTGCATAGTCGTCGTTTTTACGACACGACGGAGGTCCGCCGATGTGCCATTGAGGAGGTGCGAACTCGGCGAGTGCCGACTCTGAAACAATAACAGCCGTAAACGACAAACTCAAGCAAACACATGAAACCGAACTGGATGAGACAGATGGACGAGGACCTCAGCGAGAACCGCGAACTGGGCATCGGGGACCTGCTGGACGCCCTGAGCCGAGCGATCGAGGAGGTGGGCTACGACGAGGTTTACGACGACCTCCTGACGAGCGAACCGCCCGAAGGTTGCGACGCGCAAGGCGAAACGGACTTCGGTCCGGCCGGTTTGGGGCGTGGCCGATCACCGCGGCTGGCGGAGAAAGGCATCTATCCGCTGGGCCAGCGTTACTCGCCGGGCGGGAACGGACATCTCAACATCATCCCCGGTGACCAGAAGGTCGCCTGCACGCCGCTGGTGCTGACGCTGGTTAACAGCTACGGCTGGCCCAACTGCCGCCGATTGCGCCGCTTCAGGATAAATTGGGATCATGAGGAAGCTCAGGCGGTGCAGTGGCGGCGTTGGGTGTTCACCAGCATGAAGGCCCACCTCATCAACTGCGCCGGCACGGTCAAGGACATGGTCGTTGTCCTCGATCACTGGGACGAAGGGGGTTTCTACCGTGAGCACGCCGCAGAGTTGACCGCGTGGCGCCAGCGTGGTGTGCGGTTTCACTTCCAGTTCGTGACTGGCAGGCGATCGCTTGGACCGTTTTGGGTGAACCTCAAGTAAACCTCGGCCGAGGACCGCGCAACTAAGCACGTGTTGCAGAGCGCTACGCGGAAGCTTTGTCACGGTAGCAATTCAAGATCGTCTAAACGAGCAGTCTGCGGTTCGTGATTTCTTCCACACTGCTGATACGAGTAAGGCCGCCGACTTTATCAGGACAACAGCCATCCGTCGGCAAAGACTTCAGCTGCGCTGGAGTATTCCTTCACGACCACCGGTGTCTTGGTGTCCCAGTAGGTGGAGAAAGTATCATCATGGGCGCAAATGCAGAGTTTCCCTTTGCGCACGCTGCTGTATGGGATTTGGTAAATGGATTTCTCTAGCGGACCTACGCAAAGCCACGGGTTGTGCCGAAATACGGGGGCATATTGGGCAGCATTCATAATGCGCTCCAAGCCCGCGACGTCCTCTTTATAGAATTGCAGCACTCGTTCTTCGGACTGACCTGGGTAGTTGGCTTTGTAGAGGTCTGGAACTTTCACACGGATTCACTTTCTGGACACTGCGCGATTCAATGAGAATTGCTTTTGCGTCGGGCTCATCTGCCTCCTGTTCTATGCCTCTTGGCGGGCAAGACAAAGCCTTTTCATTGTTTTTTGAACCGCGCCGAATCGACGTCCCATTTTCCCTGCCGCTAGGCCCGCCGCCGCCTTACCGACCCAAGACCGACCGCACTGGCAGGACGCGCTCACCACAGCCGCTCCGCCTTCACGGTCTCCAATCCGTCTTGCGCCTCCTTCGGCAAGTCCGGATAGAAATCCAAGCCCGTCTGCCGCTCAATCTCCCGCACGGTCGTCAGGAACTGAGCCAGCGGCTCATTCCCGGTGACCGTCTGTGGCGCGATGAACGCCAGCACGCGGGGCTGGCCGTTCTCCTCATCGAGGATGATGCGATAAAACTCGGTCGGCACATCCACGCCGTTGGGTAGCTTCTTCACGTCACCCGCGAACAGCGGCCCGGTCACCACCCACACCCGCTCCAGCCGCACGGCAAAGTCGTTTGCCTCCTTCTCCTCCAATACCCGCCACCAGATGCGGTTCAAGTCCGGCGCTTGCGGCGAAATGTTGCTCATCAGGAACGTCTCCCGCTGCGCCTCGTGTCCGTAGCGCGTGGCAATGGCGTAGTTGGGAGCCATGTGCCCGCGATCATACCCCGAGTTGCTGTAGTCCTGGTGCGTGACGCCGCTCCGGGTCCGTGTGTCGGTGAGGAACTTGCTGAGGCGCTTGCCCGACGGACCCACGGTGATGCTGCTGATGCTGAAGCTCACCCAGGCCGGATTCCTCCGTGCCTCGCAGTAGCCGCTGAGATAACCGATGTTGGTCAGCACGACGATGGGATGTCCGTAGCCGACGGCGTTGGGCAGCCCACCGTAGATGCGCAGTTCAGCGGAGTTCGGGGCATGGCTGACCGTGCGGTTCCGCTCCACCACCAGCGCCCAGACCACGGCCGTGATCAGCGCGGCGACGAACAAGAGCATTGCGACGGCGACAATGAGCCGTTGCTTACGCGCAGTGTTGGCTGGGTCCGGCCCGGATTCGTTCACGGTGCCCGGCCTCCCGCAAACTGCTGTGCCAGGGCGTCGAGGGGTTGGAGCCACTCGGGTTCGGCCCGGAGCAATCGGTTTCCTCCCAGCCACGTCATGCCCCGGGCCTGGAGCGTCTGCGTGTAGGCCCAGCGCGTGATGCTCACCGAGACCGCTGGGTCGTTGAAAACTCGCCGCCGGTCGAATTCGGCTTTCAAGAGTTGGCCGTGCCGCTCAAGGAGTCCGGTCCACCGCGCCAGATGTCCCCCGGCGGCCAGACGGTCGGACTTGCTGCTGTTGCAGGACTGGTGGGCCAGCACGAAGTTGTGCCCGAGATCGACCGGGTAACGGGACCAGGGCACGAAGTGGTCCACATGCGCCGAGCCGCCCGCGAGTCGTGTGTCGCAGTAAAAACACCGGCCCTTCTGAACCTCCCGCAGAACCACCGCGACCTCGCTCAGATCCGCCCGCTCGCTGCCGAACAGGAACTCATGCAGGTCAGAACTCGCCCCCATCAGCTCCGCATTGTAGCCCCGCACGCGCCGCACCCACGCCCCGCGCACGAGCTCCGTGACCAGGCCGTGGAACTTGCGCAGGCAGGCCGCAATCCCCGGCTTGAGCGTGATGCAACTGCCGCGCCCGATGTTCTCATAGAGGAAGTCAAAGTTCTCCCGGCCGACCGTCTGCAGCTTCCACAGGGGCATCACCTTCACGATCTGGTTCACCGCTGCGACCAGTTCCTTCCACGCGCGGGGGTCGCACATGGCATCGGTGAGCGAGTCCTCGTAGCGGCTCCGGGCCTGCTCCACCAGATTCACGATGCCCGCCTGCCGGCCGGTGTTCTGGCGCAGGACAGCAACCCGGGCTGCCTGCTGGCCGGTCGGGGCGTAGGGGGAGGCCTGCCGCCAGTAGTAAACGATGAACTTCTCCGCGATCGCGCGCGTGGAAATGGCCAGCGGTGCCGCAGCGTCCGTGCCTTCCTCCACGGCGATGTCCGCCAAGGCCGTGAGCAGGGCGTATTTGTAGGTGGCGACGAACTGGCCCTCCGTGAGCAACCGTTGCAGGTTGACCAAGAACTCCACTTCTTCTTCTGAAGTCGGACGGCTCACCGGTGGGTCCAGTAGTTCGCCTTCCCGGGAATGACCCAGCGGATCCCGCCCCGCGGGTCGGTCACGTCGCCGTTCTTCCGGGGAATGACGTGGATGTGCGCGTGCGGGACCGTCTGCCCGGCGGCCGGGCCATCATTGATGCCCACGTTGAAGGAATCCGGGTGGTGGCGCTCGATGAGTTCGTTGCGCACCCGGGTCACGAGCGCCCAGGCGTCCGCGAACTCCTCGGGCGACAGATCGAACAGGCTGGCGACGTGACGGCGAGGAATCACGAGCGCGTGGCCTTCCGCGACGGGGTAGCCGTCAAAGAACGCCAGGCAGGATGGGGACGTCAGCCAGACCCGGCTCTCCGGCAGGTGGCAGAACGGGCATTGACCGTCCGTGGACATGGGACAGGAATAGCGCAGCGCGGGCGCAGGCTCCAGCCGGAAGTCGGGGTGGCGTGGTTCACCAAACTCCCACCGCACGACGTCAGGCCGTCAATCGCGCCAGCAACCCGGAAAACCGGTTGTCCGTCCGGTTGTTCTTCACCGCCATCGCCAGCGCCTTGCGCTGCCCGATCAGGACGACCAGCTGCTTGCCGCGCGTGATGCCCGTGTAGACCAGGTTCCGTTGCAGGAGCAGATACTGCTGCATTGCCAGGGGCGTCACCACGGCCGGAAACTCCGAGCCCTGCGCCTTGTGGATCGTGATGGCGTAGGCCAGCGACACTTCATCAAGCTCCCCGAAATCGTAAACCACCTCCCGTTGGTCGAAGCGGATCGTCACCTCCCGTTCGGCCGGATCGAGCTTCACGATCTGCCCGATGTCGCCGTTGAACACGTCCTTGTCGTAGTTGTTCTCCGTCTGGATCACCTTGTCCCGCAGCCGGAACTGCCAGCCGAACTTTTCCACGGTGGGCTCGTCCGCCCGCGCGGGGTTCAACTGCTGCTGGAGCTGCACGTTGAGTTCGCGGATGCCCAGCGATCCCCGGTTCATCGGGCACAGCACCTGGATGTCGCGGATGGGATCCAGTTTGAACTTGGCGGGGATGCGCGTCCTGACCATCTCCAGCAGCGTGGCCGCAATCTGCTCGGGTTCATCCCGCTCCACGAAGAAGAAGTCGGATTCACCCCCTTTGACCGGCAGCTCCGGCATCCTCCCCTCATTGATCCGGTGCGCGTTGGTGATGATCCGGCTGTGCGCCGCCTGCCGGAACACCTCGGTCAACCGCACCACGGGCACCACCTGGCTTTCGATCAGATGCCGCAGCACCATGCCCGGGCCGACGGAGGGCAGTTGATTGATGTCCCCCACGAGCAGCAGGCTGCCTTTGGTGGGGAGAGCCCGCAGCAGGTTGGCCATCAGCCCCACGTCCACCATCGAGGTTTCGTCCACGACCAGCAGGTCACAGTCCAGCGGGTTGCCTTCATTGCGCGTGAAGCCGCCCGTGGCCGGCTGGACCTCCAGCAGCCGATGAATGGTCTTGGCTTCACCCCCGGTGGTTTCCGCCAGCCGCTTGGCGGCCCGCCCGGTGGGCGCGCACAGGAGACAGCGCACCTGCTTGGCGCGCAGAATCAGCAGGATCGTGTTGACGAGCGTCGTCTTGCCCACGCCGGGGCCACCGGTGATGACCAGCACCCGGCTGGACAGGGCCAAGCGCAGCGCTTCCCGCTGGCTGGGGGCCAATTCCTGGCCCGTCTTGCCCTGACACCAGGTCACCGCCTTGTCGAAATCGATGGCGGGGAAGGCGGACGGCGCGCCCGCCAGATGCTTGATCCGGCCGGCGATGATCTCCTCGGCGCGTTTCAAGGGCGGCAGGAAGATGAGTTCCTGCCCGGCGATGGTTTCCCGGACCAGGTCCTTGCTCGCCAACGTGCGCTCCAGGGCCTCAGTCACAATCTTGTCCTCCACCAGGAGCAGCTTGCCCGCCTCATCCTTGAGCAGTTCCGTCGGCAGGGCGCAGTGGCCCTCGCCAGTCGCCTCCAGCAGGACGTGGCTCAGGCCCGCGCACGCCCGGACCAGTGAATCCACCGGGATGCCGATCTTCTGCGCGATCTGGTCGGCGGTCTTGAAGCCGATGCCGTGAATGTCCTTGGCCAGTGTGTAGGGGTTGGTGCGGACCCGCTCGATGGCGTCCTCACCGTAGGTCTTGTAGATGCGCACCGCCCGGCTGGTGCTCACCCCATGGCTGTGCAGGAAGAGCATGATCTGGCGGATGACCTTTTGCTCCGCCCAGGCCTCCTTGATCCGCTGGCGACGTTTGGGACCGATGCCGTCGAGTTCCTCCAGCCGGGCTGACTCGGTTTCGATGACGGTGAAAATCTGCTCACCAAACCGCTCCACCAGCTTCTTGGCGTAAACCGGGCCGATGCCCTTGACCATGCCGCTGCCCAGATACTTTTCAATACCCTCCCGGGTGGTTGGCGCGGTGCTGTTGAGCAGCTCCGCCCGGAACTGCAGCCCGAACTCCCGGTCCTGAATCCAGCGGCCTTGCGCGCTCACCCATTCGCCGGCGCTGGCCGAGGGCAGGGAACCAATGACCGTGACCGGGTCGCGGTGGCCTTTGACCTTCACCTTCAGGACCGCGAAGCCGTTCTCCTCGTTGAAGAAGGTGACCCGCTCGATCAAGCCGGACAGGCTTTCGGCGAAGGCTTGGGGCGGAAGTGGTGGGGTGGCCGGCGTCACAGGTTGCTGGCGAGGTGATACTTCATGGCAACCGCCGGCTCAACCCAACGACAATTACCAATGCGCTGATCCGCCATGGCGACCCAAAAGCGGTGCCAAATTAGCCCGTAACGCCCGTGCGCCTTAGTTTTCGCGGACTGTCATTCAGATTGCACAGAGGTCAGCAAAACACAGGGCGGGGGTCGTGGTGCGATCAAAGCTGGAATACTGGGGCTGTGCGCCTGCGAGGCCGTCGGCCCGGCGGCGGGGCCGTCGTTGATGCCCACGTTGAAGGAATCCGGATGGAAGCGCTTGATCAGCTCGGCACGCACCTGCGTCACCAAAATCCCAGGCGTCCGCGAACTCCTCGGGCGGCAGGTCGAACAGGCTGGCGACATGCCGGCGAGGAATCACCAGCGCCTGGCCTTCCGCGACGGGATAGCCGCCGAAGAGCGCGACGGAGGCGGCGCGGCCAGTTGAGATGAGCGTAAAATCAGCGGCGAGCAACGAGAGAAGTTTGGGGATGGTTTTGATAGTGACAGACATTTGATGCGGGGAGAATGGCGCAATTCAGCCCCGCTACCCATGGGCAAAATGCAGCACGCGGGTTGGACACGTGCGCTCCGCACGCTAGGCTTTCGGCATGAAATCGCCTTTCATTCAATTGACAGGGGTTGTCGCTGCCGTCGTGCTGGCCGGCAACGGTCTCGCCGCCGAACTGACCGACCGCTGGGTTTATCTCCAGACGAACTTGCAGGTGGACAAGAACGTGGACGACGCCGAGGCGCTTTTCCGCCGCGCGGCGAAGGCGGGCTACACCGGCGTCCTGCTCGCGGACTCGAAGCTGGCCAAGCTCGGCGACGTCATCCCGCGGTATCACCAGAACCTCGCACGCGTGAAGCGCCTTGCCGCCGAGACGAAGCTGGAGGTCATCCCTGCGCTGTTCCACATCGGCTACTCGGAAGCGATGCTCTGGCACGACCCGAACCTCGCCGAGGCGCTGCCGGTGAAGGACGCGCTCTTCGTCGTGCATGGCGGGGTGGCGCGCGTGCAGGCGGATTCGCCGGCTGAGTTGCGCGGTGGCGACATGAGCAATCTCAAGCTCTGGTCGTGGAAAGACGACAACCTTGTGCCAGACAACGGCGCGCTCCGCGTCACCGACCCCAACGGCGCGAACGCCCGCATCTCGCAGAAGCTCAAGCTCAGGCCGTTCCGCCAGTATCACGTCAGCGTGCGCGTGAAGACGCAGGACTTCCGGGCCAAGCCGGAGGTGAAGTTGCTCGCCGGCAAGCTCTCGCTCAACCACGCCGACCTCGGCGTGAAGCCGACGCAGGACTGGACCACACACCACATTGTCTTCAATTCGCTCGACCAGTCGGAGGCGACGCTTTACCTCGGCTGCTGGGGCGGCTCGACGGGTTCGCTCTGGTGGGATGACGCGAAGCTGGAGGAGACGGCGCTGGTGAATCTGGTCCGTCGTCCCGGGGCTCCCCTCAGTGTGAAACGTGAGGACGGCACGGAGCTGGTCGAGGGCCGCGACTTCGAGCGCGTGGTGGACCCGAAGTCGGGAACCGTGCCGTGGCCAGGGGCGTTCGAGGTCTGGCACGAGCCGCCCGTCATCAAGACCAAACTGCCCGATGGCACGCGTCTGCGGGTGTCGTTTCACCACGTCGTCACCGTGCACGAGGGCCAGGTGATGGTCTGCCCGTCCGAGCCGAAGACCGTTGAGCTGCTCCGCGACGAGGCGAAGCGCGTCCATGCCGCGTGGGGCGCGAAGAGCTACATGATGAGCCACGACGAGATCCGCTGCCTGAACTGGTGCGCCGCGTGTCAGCAGCGGAACCTGACCGCCGGGCAGATTCTCGCCGACAACGCGCGCACCTGCGTGAAGATTCTCCGCGAGGTCAACCCCGGCGGCCGCATCTTCGTGTGGAGCGACATGTTTGACCCGAATCACAACGCGAAGAGCACCGGCGACTACTACCTCGTGCGTGGCGACCTGACCGGCTCGTGGGAGGGTCTCGACAAGGACGTGAGCATCGTTCCGTGGTATTTCGGCCAGCGCGCCGCGAGCCTGAAGTTCTTTGCCGAGCGCGGGCATCGCCAGGTCATCGCTGGGTATTACGACGCCAGTCCGGAGAAGATTCGCGACTGGCTGGCGGCGGGGAAGGGCTTGCCCGGCGTGAACGGCGTGATGTTCACGACGTGGAAGCGCAACTACGCGGACTTGGAGAAGTTCATCGAGGCGGCACGATAG
Organism: Verrucomicrobiota bacterium; assembly: GCA_039796255.1. GTDB lineage: Bacteria > Verrucomicrobiota > Verrucomicrobiia > Limisphaerales > UBA9464 > UBA9464. The sequence continues at coordinate 8,550 of JBDKKE010000576.1, forward strand.
TGACCGCGTTCTGCGCGGGGTCCGCACCAGGCCAGTGTTGACATCGAGCCCGGCAATCCCGTCTCCCCCAGCCGCCAGCCCCTCCCCTCCTCCAGAATCCGCACATTTCCTGGGATAAATACTTGAGGAATTCGTAGCGGCCAATTGTTGGTCCGCTGGCGAAGTTCTCAAGGCCCCTGCTCGTTCGTGGGCGTTGAGCCCCCCCGGGCAATCCCGTGGCCCTTGCCTTCCACCACGCGGCCACCATAGCCGCCGCCGGGACAGATCACCAGGGCCGCTCCGGTGGCCAGCCGGGCTCGGGCAAATGCACCGAGAGGGGAACTTTGATCTTTTCCGACTGCCCTTCGCCAAGCGGAGCCTCGTCCGGCCGGAGGAACAAGCGCAGCGGTTCACCCGCAGTGGCCGCAGCCGTCCAGCAAGTGAACGCGGCGAGCAGACCTAGCACCCACGCCGGCAGCCGGGGTTGGAGGATGAGTTGCATGGCGACAGGCTAGCCGAATTCATCACGCCTACGAAGCACGCTTATGGGCGGACTCAACAGGCCAGCCCGGGTTGGAGGTGGCCGCTCAATCTGACCAACTCTGCGAGCCACTTTCGGTCTCCTTCGACGGGCTGGTTCTGATCGACCCGGACGGAAAGCTGGCCCGCCTGGCGAGTTGTCCCTGAGGTCAAACAAAACAACCCAAGTGCGGAGGCTACCCGCGCTCGCCAGACGGACCAAAAGGTGACTAGGGAATCTTGCCAAAGCCGCGGCCCGACCGCCACCGGAAAAGTGCTTGGCCGGGCGGAACCTCCGGGCACACTGGTCGTGTGGAATTCAGTCACGAAGACCGGATGGCATTGCAGCGGGCACAGGGCTGGCTGGAGCTGCGCCTGCCCATGGAGGCCAACGAGGAACTGGAGGAGATCCAGCCGGCCATGCGGGCACACCCTGAGGTGCTCAAGCTGCGTTACCTCGTTTATGATGCCTCGAAGCAGTGGGACATGGCGTTGGAGATTGCATCCTGCCTCCACCGCCAACTGCCGGATGATCCGTGGGGAGGAACGCACGCTGGGACCGCCTTGTTCGCGCTCGGCCGAACGCAGGAGGCCAAGGACCTTTCGCTGAAACTGGCGGTTCAGTTTCCCGAGGATTGGCCCGTTCGTTACAACCTCGCCTGCTACTGCGCGAAGCTGGGTGAGATCAAGGAGGCGCAGGAATGGTTCACGGCGGCCATGGCGATCGACGCGAAAACGGTGAGGCGAGTCGGGCTTACCGATCCAGACTTGGAACCGATGTGGCTGGGACTGCAGAAGTAATCGCACTCTAAATTTGACCCATGAAAGTCAGTGCAAGAAGCCAGCCGTTCAACGCGGTTGAGCGACAGTTCGTGGATGCCCTTTATCAAGGGGCCAGTTCGATTCACAACCCGCAGCAAATCCGGCAAAGGATGAAGGAAGTTGCCTACCATGAAGCCGGGCATGTAGCGGGGAGGGCGTTTACCGGATTGGAGTGGAGCCACGTTGTTCGCGTGTCGATCATTCCGAATGCAACGACGCTAGGCCGAGAAACCGCCAGGCGAAATGGCGATGCGCAAAACCTCTCAGCGCACCCACCGCTGACGAAGCGATCCACCGGCCGGAAACTTCTGCTCCATTTGCTCGCCGGACGCGGTGCTGAAAAGCGTTTCGTCGGCGAAGATTATAAGGAGGACATAGCGGAATCGGGTTCAGAAGAATGCTCGGAAGAAGGAACAGATCTTTATCGCGCGAACGCGGTGGCCAAGATCATGCGCTACCCGCAAATGCCGCCTAGACGCATTTTAATGCAGGCGGCGAGGTGGACCAAAGAAATGATGGAACTGCCTCCCGTGTGGGAGACCGTGGAAAAATTCGCGCAGCTGCTTCTCGAACGTGGTGTTGTCGAAGACATTGAACTCATTGATTCCTACTTTAGCGGCATCCTCGACATGTGGATCAAGCTGCCAAGGTGGAAACGCCGTTTGAAGTATGACGAAAAAGGTTTGGGCCTGAATGGACTACCCGCAGCCGCGAGTTGATCATGAAGGAGGATTTCATTTCCCACGCCTGCACCGAAGACCGCATGTCGGTCAGCCCCGAATGTTCAACGGTTTCACTCCGCTGAGGTCCGCGCTGGCAGCATCGCGGGACTGGTCGCCCGCCTCCACCATCGCGCCAATCGTCGCCAGCGCATTGCCCTCCAGCCGGTTGTTCACGTATATGAACGCATGCTTGCCGTTCTGTTTCGCCTGCTTCACCAGCTCGGCCCCGGCGCTCCGGGCCTCACCGTTCACTTCCTTCACCGCCTTGTAGGGGCTGAACTCCTTGACCGCCTCCTCGTATTTGCGCCCCGGCTTCAGGAGGAACCGGGCGGCGAGGAACTCATCGCTCGTTTCGCTGCCGGCCATCGCCATCTGCTCGCTCACCGGCGGCATCGCGTCCCACGAGTTGAAGACGTGCGCAACCCCGTGGCGGCGGAGCATGGCGAAGTATTCGGGCTGCAACCAGTGACGGTTCCGCAGTTCAACGCCATAGCGCCAGCCGGTGGGCAGCTTGCCCAGGAACGTATCCAGGTCCGCCGTGAAGTCCCGGCCATGCTCGTAGTCGGTCGGGTAAAACCGCGAGAACTCGAAGATGAGCAGGCCGACCTTGGGCCGCACCGTCTCGCACGGCGCAAGGAACGCGCGCTGGAAAAAGTCCGCGTCGAGGAAGTGCTGATTGGGCTGGCTGGCCCGCGTGCCGAAGCGGGGCAGGTTTGGAAACCGTTTGAGCGTAATGTCGTCGGTGACCTTGAACGTGAACCGGAAGTCGTCGGGCACCTGCGCGGCGAGGCCAGCGAGATACTTCTCGGAGGGAAACTGGTAGTAAGCGGCGTCCACGCACACGGTCTTGAACACCTCGGCATACTCGGCCAGGCAGGTCCGCTCGAAGCGCGCCTCCGCGAACTTCCCGCGGTAAACGTAACGCTGTTCGTCGTAGAGCTGGCCAGTCCAGCCGGAATACTTCCAGCTCGACGTGCCGATAAAGATGTTGCTGGCGGCGAGACGTTGAACTGCGGATTGCAGCTTGGACTTGAAGCTTTGCCCAGCGTCTGAGAATAGGTCAGCCATCACCCCGTTTCTACCATCCACGATGCCGCACCGCCACCCTCCGGTTCTGGCTGCCTGGATGCCGCGCACTGGTTTCACGCAGACCGGATCGCCCCGGAAGTTGTTGTTGAAAGTGCCGTCAGCTTTCTAGCACTTGTCATCGTCGGCTGCGAATTGTCACGCCACGCCGCTTCAGTATCGCGGTGATTCTCTTTCGGTCGCTGC
>JBDKKE010000577.1:0-3048 GCA_039796255.1 Verrucomicrobiota bacterium
AACAGCAAAATTGGAAGGCGATTCATAAAATTCATAACCGAACGGGAGGAAACCCATTTAAATTGCGGACTTCTGCGGGACGGCGGATTTCGCTGGATTGGATGGAAACAATCGGGTGAGCCGGACCGCGCCGGCGGCGGCAGCCGGCAGGCCAGTCGATCCCGGCACCGGGGGCGGCGTGGCAACTCCGCTTGCAGTTCTGTGGCAAAGCCCTCATCTCCAAAGGGCGATCCCCACCGGGATCGGGATTTCTAAACCGAGTGTATTTTTCATGGTCACAGTTCTGCCGTTGGCCGCAGCGGATTTCTTCTCACTGCACACGCATGATGTAGGCCAGGGCGTAATAGGGAGGCATAATGTTCACGGGATCGGTTGTGGTCGAAGGATTCGCGGTGCCGCTGCGAGCGTAATACGTCGTTCGATAGACCCAGGAGAGATTGTTGTCTTCGTCCCATCCACTTTTGCTGCCGACATAGGTGTTTCCTGAATCATATCCGGTCCCCAACGACTCCGGACCAGTAGAGGCTGTGCCGCCCCCGAGGCTATTCTCTCCGAACACGGTATCTTTAAATTTATGCTTGTGATCGGGGATCATGCTAGCGGTCAGCGTGGCCGTGGTCGCGCCGCCGGAACTGCTCACTGCGTAGCTATTACCCGCGCCAACGATGAACTTGTCTTGTAGATTTGGGGTCACTTTGCCCGAAACCGTGGTGCCATTGCACAGCGCCCAACCCGCAGGTACATTAGTGAGGGATCCGGACCACATGATGATTCCACCGATGGGAATCGTGCCATAACCCGTGAAGGAAGCAGCGGTGACCGCGCCGCTCACGGTGGCACTCGCAGCGGTGACCGCGCCGCTCACGCTCGCGCTGTTGGCGGTGAGGCTTCCATTCAGAGTGTAGCCCCCGCCGCCGTTGCTGGCCTTGAACGTGGTGCTGCCCTCGCTGCCGACCTGGTTAGCCACCTTGCTCAGGAAGGAATAGGGGGCGGACTGGAATTGCAGGCGCGGCGCCAGGGTGACGACCGGCGAGCTGTCGGCCAGCTGGGTTTCGAGATACAGCGTGCTGTTGGTGGTGAAATAGGAGCTTAAATCGGAAGAAAAGGGTTCGCTACCGATCGCCCCGCCCTGACCGAGCAGGACACTGAAGTAACCTTTGTCCACCGTGACATATTGCTGCGAGGACCATACCGACACACCACTCAACGCCGCAGTATACAGCCGGAAGTTGAGGGTCTTGACCACCGGACTATTGCTGCCAAAGGGCGCCCCGTTGGCGTCGGTGAGGAAGCCCTGATAGGTGATCTGGGTCGGAGGCGAGACCTGGGTTTGGGCCGCCGCATGGCCGGCGGTCAGGGTGAGGAGGGCAAGGACAAGGCCGGCCCGGAACAGTGCTATCAATGGTTTCATGGATGGAATTTAAGGGCTGAAACGGGCTCTACTGGGTGTTGATAAGGAGATTGGTCACGGTGCTGATCTGCTGGAGGCTGAAGGTGCCGTTAAAACGGAAATCCCGGCTGGCGGCCCCCAACCCACCAATGTTCATGGTCTCCTGGTAATAGCCGGCCGCGGTCTGGGCTGCGGCGGTCAGGGATCCGTAGTTGGTGCCTGGGGGCGTGAAACTCAGGAGCAGGTTGCGGCTGATGTCATACGACTCCAAGCCCCGGGGTTGGACGTGCTGAAAGTCCGTCTGCAGATTGTCGTGATCGGGGTGGAAGGTGTGCAGGAAGGGGTTGCTGGCCTGGTCCTTGTAGCTGAGGAACAGATTGAAGTTCACCACGCTGCCGGGAAGGACATTCCCGGTGGCGGTCCAGACGGGGTTGTTGGTGGCAAACGGCAGATGCACCGCGCTGATCCGTCTTGCACTGGCCAGTTGGGCCGGGTCGAGGAGACTCTGGCGGTTGGCCACCACGGTGTTGGTGTTCACATCCGCACCCACATAAACCCGCTGCAGCAGGGTCACGTTTCCATCCCCGCGGTTGTGGAGGATCAACCGGAGGGGCATGGCGCTGGCCACCCCGGCATTGTTCGTGTTCACCCCGGAAGTCAGATACGCCCCGGTGGAATCCTCCACCAACCCATTGTCGGCATTGACGGTGTAGGAGGCAAAGCTGCGCGCCAGAACGAAAATGCTTCCGTTTCCAACAGTGCCGTCCCCGGTGACCGCCGTGACCAGGCCGCCGTCGCCCGAGGAGCTCACCCCGGTGAAGGAATGGCTGGCACCGTCCACGGCGTTGGTGGTCCAGGTGGTGCCCGAATCCACCGAGGTGTAGATCTGGTTGGCTGCCGCCGTCAGACGCAACCCGTCGGTCGAGGACGCCACGGCCGCCCACCCTGCGGAGAATGCCTTGGCGTCCCAGGTCTGACCGGCGTCCGCGGACACGTAAATGAACCCGTTTCTGACCGTGGCCACCAGATGGTTGCCGTCGGCCGAACTGGCCACTGCCGACCATTCCTGCTGGGAGGCTCGGGCAGCCCAGTTGACCCCGGCATCCGCGGAGCAATAAAGGGACCCTCCTTCCACGGCGGCCACCAGATTGCTGCCCGCAGCGGACATGGCAACGGCGGTAAAATTTTGGGCGCCGCCGCCGGGCTGAACGGCCCGACTCGTCCAGTTCAGTCCGCCATCCGTTGAGACATAGAGCAGACCGCCAAGGCCCACGGCGGCCAGGATGCTTCCATCGCTGGAGGCCGCCAGGCCGCTCCATTGTTGGCTGGGTGCCGAAGTCACCCTCCAAGTGGTCCCCGAATCGGTGGAGAGGTAGAGCGGGCCGTTATAAGCCCCGACCAGCAACACCCGCCCGTCCTGGGAACAGGCCGCCGCCGACCACGAATTGGTGGGGCCACTGGCCGTCCAGGTTTGCCCGTAGTTGGCCGAAACATAAATGGATCCATTCCGGGCATTCGCGGTTCCCGCCTCGGCGGCGACGAGGATCTGGCCGCTGACGGACCCCGCGAGCGCCGCGTAATAATGCGCGAGCGTTGCGCTGGTTACACTGACCTTGTCCACCAACAGGGTGGTATCGGGCGGTGGGTTGCCCTTGTTG
>JBDKKE010000578.1:0-2656 GCA_039796255.1 Verrucomicrobiota bacterium
CTTCTGAACGCCGCCAGCCACCCCCAGGGGAGTGTGTTCGATGGCGATGAAGTCGAGATAATTGGTCAATTCACCCCAGCCGGACTGGCCACTCTTGAGGATACTGATCCACTGAGGACCCTCCTGATCGATGATGGTATCCTCCCGGTTCTGCTTCTGGACGTTCAGCCCCAGCGGAAGCACACCCATGATGGCCACCATGGCAAAGGCGATGATCCCTATGCACAGGGCGAGTTCCACCATGGTGAAGGCGGCCGTGCCCGGACGCTTCCCGCCGGAGGGGGATTTGGAGAAACGTTTCACGGCTGGGGCGGCTTCAGGTACTTCACACGTCCGGTGAGAGCCGAGATGCGAAGGATGTGGTTGGTGTAGTTCTGACGGGGTGTTTCGACCACGTCCGCGATCCCGAAAAAGTCGAACTGGTTGGTCTGCCCAAGAGCGCTCTTGCGCTGCAACACCGCGCTGCCAATGCCCACGGCGACAAAACGGTCAGCCAGAGTGGTTCCATTTCCCTTGGATTTCCCGTCCTTGCCAAAATTGAAGAGGCGGCCCTGGGAGTCGAATCCGATCGCCGGCAGCAACATTGAGCCCAACTTCAGGGAGTCACCGGCCCGATCGGGCCCGATGGGGAACGGAACCTCCAATGCATTGAGATTGGTGAAGAGGATCTGGTTCTGGATCCCGGTCACGAACGGCGGTAGACGCAGTTGGAGCGCATTGGTGGGGAAGATCGCCCCTTCGGGCAACGACCGCCATTCGGTCAGATACCGGCGCCGACGCACTCCCGGTTGTTCGCCCACGGCGGCCTCGGTGTAGATGGCGTAGGCGGCGTACTGTTGGGGAAAGGTATTGGTGAACACCCGAAGCGCCGAATCCCGAAACTTCCGATCCTCATCAGTCACCTGGGGCAGCGTGAGGAGCGTCTGATGAGACTGATTTAGCTTCTTGGAGAAGTCCTCATCCCCCTCGAACGCCGGCTGAAAGAACACCATGTAGGCCGGGGCCCGATTCCGAATCGCCTGCAGCCGGGCGTAGGAAAGGTCGTCCTGTACCTGCCGCTGCGCGGCGCCGATCACGTTCTCCTGTCCAAAGCCGCGGAAGGCGGGAATGGCCATGAAGGTGATCAAGCCAATCAACGACATGACCACCAGCAATTCCACCAGCGTGAACGCCCGCGAAATCGGCGGGGTTCCGCGTCGAAACCGCGACCTGTCAGGGCTGGAGGAGAATCCACGCATGGCGTCAGGGGGCCGGCTCAACGCCAGCTGTAGATATTGTCAAAGTTGTTCCCCTTGGCATTGGACGGCTGATTCGACTCCCAAAGTCCATCGGGCCCCAGCGACATCACCAGCACCGGTTGGGACACAAAGCGGGCGTTGGGATTGTTCGCCGGAAGCACGGGGCCAGTCCTCCCAGGGGCGGGGAACGGATCCAGAACCCGATTGTCATAATCCAAATCCATCCAAATGATGTAGGGATTGCCCCACGGATCCCGCAGCACACGGTCCAATTCACTCATGCCGTTCGGTCCGGTACCTCTGGCCGTCTTCACGTTGAGGAAGACGGTCCGCTTCTGGTTGAGGTTGTTATTGAAATTGATGAACTGCGGGGGTGTTCCCGAATCGAGCTGTGTGGCATACGCCGGTGCCCCGGCGGGAAAATCACCCAGGGCATTTCCGGTCAGGATGGCCATGACCTCGGCATTACTGATGTTCCAGACAGTTCCGTTTGGGTTTTTGACGGTCGCGGTGTTAATCGACACCTTTTTTGGATTCCAAACGTTGATTCCCGCCCCTCCCTGCTCGGTCCCGTAGGTAAAGTCCGGATAAGCCTCCGAGATTGCCGCCCGGGTCTTCTTGGAGGAAGGCATCCGGCTATAAGTGGCATTGTAGGCATTGACCGCCGACACGAGATTGGCGATGTCCACCTCGGCCTTCTTGATCTTGGCCTTCTTGCTAGCACCCGCCAACGTCGGCAACAGCAGGCCGGCTAGGATGGCGATGATGGAGATGACCACCAGCAGCTCAATCAGCGTGAAGCCAGACTGCGGGCGGGAGGTTTGGGAGCGTTTCATGGGAGGAAGGGATTACCAGTTGCCAATGACGAAAACGTTGTTGCCCTTGCCGGTGGGAAGCTCGGCCCAGAGGTCATACCGGCCAGGATTGTTGGTGGGCGAGGTAGAGACGTAGCGCCAGGGATTCAGTCCGGGATTGGTGGGAACCGGATGCAGGTTGGGCGCCAACGCCCCGGGCCAGGGGATTCCGTTGCCCTTCTTTCCCGAGGCATCGCCGGAGTAACCGACGGTCAGCACTTCCAGATCGGCATAGCCGGGAACGGTGCGCCCGCGGAAAATCTCGGCGAATTGGGAGGGCTTAAACTCCCGGCGCAGCAGCAGCTTCTTCTGCTCCCGGTCCAGCTTTACCCGGGCATTGTCCGGTCCGGGAATGCGCGGAACGCTGTTGCGCACGCCCTCACGGCCAAAGTACGTGAGGAAGACATCCGGATTTATCGCAATATTGTCATCCACGGTGATCAACTTCTGGGCCTGATTGTCCACCAGCACTCCGGTGAGTTCATAGAACAGGGAATTCAGCGCCGGATTGGACTGCTTGCGCACCGGATCATAGTTGTCCGGCGGGTACACCCCGTATTTGGC
>JBDKKE010000579.1:0-29135 GCA_039796255.1 Verrucomicrobiota bacterium
CATCACGCTGGCCACGATGGAGACGGTGATCATCCACGCCGGAAACGGACCCCCCACCAGATGGTGGAATCCATTCCAGTTGTAGAAGAGCGCCAGCGTCCAGAAACCCAGCACGCTGAGATAATAGCTGTGGATGGGACGCCCGATGACCTTGGGCAGGAAATAGTAGATCGCCGCCAGTCCGACCGGAGTGAACCACAGTCCGAGGACATTGTGTCCGAACCACCAGTTCACCGCCGTCTGCACCGTTCCCCGCGCGGGCTCCAGCACCAGCAGCAACTGGGCGGTGGAGTAGAGCCACGGAAACCACAGCACGGCCGCCAGAATGTACCACTGCGAGACGTACAGGTGTTTCTCCCGGCGGAACCGGAAGATCACGATGGTCCACACCGCAATCAGGGCGAAGGCGACAAAGAGTATCGGCGTCGCGTACTTGGGCATCTCCAGGTATTCGACTCCGGTGGTGTCGCCGGCGAGTATGCCTACGATACCCAGGGTGAGTCCGACGTTCCAGAAGACCGCCGCCGCATTGATGACGCTCTGGGCCATCAGCGGAACGCGACACAGTCGGCACATCAACCACAACACCACCCCGACGGCCACCTCGGCCGAGAAACCGTAAATCACGGCGTTCAAATGCACCGTGCGGATGCGTCCAAAGGTCAACCAGGCGTACTGGTTGAGAAAGTCCGGTGCATGCAGCTTGTAGCTGGCGAGCAGTGCAAAAACGGTGCCGATCAGCAGCCACACCATGCCGGCAACGAAGAACAGCAGCACCGTGCCGCTGGTCGAAGCATCGATCTCGGCAAGCTCAGCCCGGTGATCGGAAGACTCGGGGGTATCGCGCGGCGACAGGGCCGCCCGCACTGCTTGGGAGGCGGGAGTGCTCATGGCTGAACACGGCGCATGGCCGCGGGGATTGCGGGGCGATTGAGCACCACATCCGTCATGACCCCCACCGGCTCCTGTTCGTCAAAGGGAAGGAGGGAGGCCTTGTCCGCATGGGTCAACTGCCCGTTGCGACCGGCCCACCACAGGGCCCACAGGGCCACCGCAGGAAAAACCAGCGAGCTGCCGATCAAGATGAACGAAATGATTCCCATCGGTGCGGGGCTTACTCGTAGGACACCTGCTTGAGGGAAGCCTCAAGGCGCTCAATCAACTTGGCACGTCCGGCGGCATTGCCGTCCTGGTTGAGGCCGGCCCAGACGGTGACGGCTTGCTGGATGGGCAGGCGGTAGACACCGTTGTCGGCCTTGATCATCCCGTAATTGGCCAGCGCATCCGTGCTCTCCGCCTTCAGTGCGGTGGAGAGCTTGAGTCGCTCCTCACCGCGGGCGACACCGACCGGGGCCGGGGTAAACACACGCTGCATGTACACCACCAGCGCCGCGATGATCAGGAAGGCGCCCAGGGCACCCGCGACCGTGGCCAGCACGGACCGGGGACGGGAGGCGAGAAGATCGGATTGGCTCATGTGACAGGGTTCCCGGGGTTCAGGTTTCCTCAACGGCGTATCCGGCGCCGGTGACCTCGTGATGGGTCACCGCCTCCTTGAGTCGGGGATGCTTCAGAGGCCACTTCGGATACTTCTGAAAATCACGCCAGAAGAACCAAGCCAGCACCGCCACCAGCCCAAGCCAGCAGATCGGATCGAACAGGGTGATGCGCAATCCGTTGGGATACAGCACCGGCATCACGTTAAAGGTGATGTCCAGATAATGCATGATCCAGGCCCAGACAACCATGGGCGCCATGATCGCGATGCTCATCTTGGTGTCGATGCGCAGCAGGACCAGGAAGGGTAGGAAGAAGTGTCCGAAGAGCAGCGTCAGTCCCACCTGCCACCAACTGCCCTTTTCACGGTCCACAAACCAGAAGGTTTCCTCGGGAATGGCGGCATTCCAGATGAGGAAGTACTGGGAGAAGGCGATGTAGGAGTAGAAGACGGTGAAGGCAAAGAACAGGACGGCGATGTCGTGAATCTGGCGGGGAAAGATCACCGGCTTGAGTTCCCGGGTGCCGAACCAACGGGCAAGACCGTACAGGGTGGCCAACGCCAGCCAGAAGCTGCCGGCGAAATAGTAGACGCCGTACATGGTGGAGAAGAACTGCCACTGCAGCGACATCATCAGCATGATGATGCCGAGGGTCAGGGAGAACCCGTAGGCATAGATGCCCCAGGCGGCCAGAACGCGTGATTTCCGCGTCCAGATGGCCGCGCCATCCTTGTCCTGGGCTAGGGAGTAGCGACGGAAGGTCGTCGCCATGTACGTCCAAAGCCAAAACAGAAGAACCAGGGCCACGTTAAAGGTGATCCGGTTGAACAGGATCTTCTTAACGTCCAGGGAATGGTCATCTGCCGGATTCACATGCAGCCAGTTCCAGATCTCATTCTGGAGCAGGAGCAGGGGAAGCAGAGCGGCGAACAGGGGCTTGATGAGGCAGGCCAGATGCTCGGCCAGGCGCAGCACCGGCACACTCCAACCGGCGTCAAAGAGATGATGGATCAGGAGGAAGAACAGGCCACCGAGAGCCAGGCTGAGACAAAAGAGAAAGGCGCACAGGTAGCTGTAAGCGAACATCTGCAGCACTGTTGGAGCCGGGGTGGCCACTGCGGCATGGTCCGGGGCATGAGCGGCAGTGGCGGCGGCGGCAGGAGGCGTCCCGTGGGCGGCGGCGGCGGGTTCTGCGGCATGCTCGGCTGCCAGAATTGCGGCCGGCGCAAACAGCAGGACGGTGCTGAAGGCCAGCACGGAGGTCAGGCGGCGTAGAAAATGGGAAACGTTCATGGGCGGCCTTATTTCTTCAACGTTTGGAGCACCGGCGGCGGCACCTCGGACTCCACACCCAGCCTGCTGAGTTGGAGCGCCCGCAGATAGGCGATGATGGCCCAGCGGTCCTCCACCGGAACCTGGGCGGCATATCCCATCATGGTGTTCTTGCCGTAGCTGACCGTCTGAAAGATTTCCCCATCGGTCATGCGGATGATCCGTTGGTCCTGCAGGTTGGCCACGGTGGTCATTCCCAACTTCTTGGTGATGCCATTGCCATCGGCGAGGGCGCCATGGCAGGGCTGGCAGTAGATGCCGTAGCGCTGCTCACCGCGCCGGAGGAGTTCAAGATTGATGGGGAGGGGATTCACCTCCACGAAGGCCGCGTTGTCCTTGCCGGTGTTGACCGCATTCAGCGCCCAGGTGGTGTTGTCGCGGAAACCGTCCTGCTGCGACACGGAGCCCGCGACCTGCAGGCGCGAGCTCATGTTGTTGGCCCAGGCATAGAAGCCAGCCTTGGTTTGGGGCCGGAGCTTGAACTGCCGGTCCATGTCATCAAAGAGCTCAACCGGAGTCCGGCGCGTCATCGAACCCCGGAAGCCCGCCACCGTGACCACGGCGACGACTGCGAGGGCGATCACGCCCAGCACCAGCTTGAACCGGGGTCCAAGCAGGGAGAGGACGAAAAGGAAAATCTTTTCAAAGACGTTTTCTAACATGGTCAGTCCTCCACCACTTCCACCGATGAAGCACCGGCGTGCTCCAGCAGTTCTCGGGTTTTCTCCGGGGAGAACTTGGGATCCCCCGTTTCAATGAAGACAAAGTACTTGTCGTCCGACGCCTTTTTGAAGCGGGCGACGCTGAACAGCGGATTGTACAGCCGGGGAAGTCCGTTGAGCAGGAACATGCCCCCAATGGTGCCAAAGGCGCTGAGCAGAATGGTCAGCTCATAACTCACCGGAAACGCGAACAGCGGGGTGAACAGCGGCTTGCCACCCACCACGATCGGATAGTCGACCTTGTTCATGAACCAGATCATCCACATGCCAAAGAAGAATCCGGTGAAGCCACCGCAGAAGGTGAAGTAACCGACCTTGGATTTCTTCAGTCCCATGGCGTCGTCCATGCCGTGGATGGGAAAGGGTGTGAAGACATCCCACTTCTTGTAGCCGGCATCACGCACGGCGACGGCTGCATGCAGGATGTCGGCCGCAGTCTCGTACTGCGCGAGCAGACCGATCGGTTTGGCAACAGAGGCGCTCATCGGGAAAGGGTGGAGGAGGTGCGCGAAAAACTCTGAACGGTGTCCGTCTTCATTCAGTGATGCTCCTTGGCGCCTCCCAGCGGGTGATGGGGATCCGCCTGAGGCGTTACCGCCTTCACCTCACTGATGGCAATCACCGGGAGGAAGCGCATGAACAGGAGGAAGAGGGTCATGAACAGACCGAAGCTGCCGACGAAGGTGAAGGCATCCACCCAGGTCGGGGTGAAATAACCCCAACTGGACGGGAGGTAGTCCCGGTGCAGCGAGGTTACGATGATCACAAAACGCTCAAACCACATGCCGATGTTGACCACGATCGAAACCAGCCAGACGAACCACATGGTGGTGCGGAGCTTCTTGAACCAGAAAAGGTGCGGGCTGATCACATTGCAACTGATCATGCTCCAGTACGCCCACCAGTAGGGTCCAAACGCCCGGTTCTTAAACGCGTACAGCTCGTAAGGGCTGCCTCCGTACCAGGCGATGAAGAACTCCATCCCGTACGCGTAGCCGACTATGGAACCGGTCGCGAGGATGACCTTGCACATCAGCTCCACGTGACGGGTGGTGATGATGTCCTCCAGGTGGAAGAGGCTCCGCATGGGGATCATCAGCGTCAGCACCATGCCGAAGCCGGAGAAAATGGCGCCGGCCACGAAGTACGGCGGGAAGATGGTGGTGTGCCATCCGGGGACCTGCGACACGGCGAAGTCGAAGGAGACGATGGAGTGCACCGACAGCACCAGGGGGGTGCTCAGACCGGCCAGGATGAGATAGGCCTTCTCATAGTTGCTCCATCCCCGGTTGGAGTTGGTCCAGCCCAGGGCAAACAGTCCGTAGAGCGCCCCACGAATCTTGTCCTTGGCCCGGTCACGCAGCGTCGCCAGATCGGGAATCAACCCCACGTACCAGAACAGCAGGGAAACCGTCCCGTAGGTGGACACGGCGAACACGTCCCACAGCAGCGGCGAGCGGAACTGCGGCCAGATGTAATTGGCGTTGGGAAAGGGAATCAGATAGCCGGGCATCAGGGCAAACCACACGCGGCCGGTGTGCACAACAGGGAAGATGCCGGCGCAGGCCACCGCGAAGAGAGTCATGGCCTCGGCGGCGCGGTTGATCGAGGTGCGCCACTTCTGGCGGAGCAGGAACAACACGGCGGAGATCAGTGTTCCGGCGTGGCCGATGCCGATCCAGAAGACGAAGTTGGTGATGTCCCAGGCCCAGTCGGCCGGCTGATTCAGACCCCACACACCGACGCCGGTGGCAATGAGGTAGGCGACCAGGGTGAACATCATGCCCATCCCGCCGAAACTGATGATGAAGGCGGGCCACCACCACTTGGGCATCGGATTCTCGCAGATGCCGGCAATGGTGTTGGTGATCCAGGCATGGGAGCGGCCGTTGAGAACGAGCGGTTCGCGCTCGAGCTCCTTCGGGGCTTCCACGACGACGAGCTTGGGCGGGGCGGCGTGGGGATCCGCATGACTGCGGTTGCGCTTGGCGGGGGCATTCCCACCGGCGGTGATGGCGGCGCTGGACATCAGGCGTGTCCTCCTTTCGCCGGGGCAGCCCCGGCAGGTTCATGGGCTCCGGGGGCACCGTGCCCGTGTCCCTTGAAGGGATTCTCGTGCCGGATCTTTTCGTAGTCCCGTATTGAGTCGGGCTGCGCGTAGGTGTCGGGCATCGCCGGATTCGGATTGCGGATGCGCGCGAGGTAGGTGACCCGCGGCTTGTTGTCGAGGAAGCCGAGAACGGTGTAGTTGCGCGGATCATTGCGCGACTTGTTCACCGTGGCCTCCGGATCCTGAATGTTCCCGAAGGCAATGGCGTCCGCCGGGCACGCCTGCTGGCAGGCAGTCTTCACCATGTCGCCGGGCACGCGCACGTTGCCGCTGTCCTTGGCGATGTTCTTGACCGCAATCTTGGCCTGCTCGATGCGCTGCACGCAGAAGGAGCACTTCTCCATCACCCCGCGCATGCGGACGGTGACGTCGGGGTTCTTCACCAGTTTGACCACCTCCCACTCGGTCTCCTTGTACTTGTTGGGGCCGAGCGGGCCGTGATACAGCGGCGACTCCACATTGAAGAAGAGGCTGCCGGTTTCCTGGGCGTTGCTGATCTCGCGCTTGTTGAAATCGAAAAAGTTAAAGCGGCGGACCTTATACGGGCAGTTGTTGCTGCAGTACCGCGTGCCAATGCAGCGGTTATAGGCCATGATATTCAGGCCCTCGCTGTCGTGCACGGTGGCATTCACCGGGCAGACGCTTTCGCACGGCGCGTTCTCGCAGTGCTGGCACATCATCGGCTGGATGACCATCTGCGGATCGCCATCCGGAGCCGCGGTATCCCCCGACGTCGGCAGGTCGGGGTCGAAGCTGTAGTACCGGTCGATGCGCATCCACTGCATCTCACGGCCGCGGGACACCTGGTCCTTGCCGACGATGGGGATGTTGTTCTCCGCCTGACAGGCAATCACGCAGGCGGAGCAGCCGGTGCAGGAACCCAGATCAATGGTCATCGCCCATTGATTGATGTCCGACTTGGTCCAGGGGTTCGCCTTGTACGGACTCTGGTAAATGTTCTTGATGGACCCGTCCTCATTCCGCGGCACGTAATCCAGGTGCCCGTCGAGGTCCATGTGCTTGGCGAAATCCGGCTTCTCCGCGAACTGTGCGAGATTGGCCTCGCGGACTACCGGACGCCCCTCCATGAGGCCGTGCTCCTGGGTCACCGCAACGGTGTGGCGGCGGTAGGCCTGCTCAATCTTGACTCCGCGAACCACGTGCCGGGAGGCACTGGTGTAGAGCGGATAGGCGTTGAACCCGCTGCCGCGTCCGACGCGACCCACCTTGGTGCGGCCGTATCCCAACGCACAGCCAATCACCCCATCGGCCAGCCCAGGCTGGATCCAGGCAGGTCCCTCAATGCTGGTGCCGCCGACCGTCACCTTCACCACGAACTGACGGTACTGACCGTCCTTCGCCCGGCTGCTGCTCTCGATGCCGAGTTCCTTGGCGGTCTTCGGAGAGACCAGAACCACGTTCTCCCAGGTCACCTTGGTCACCGGTTCCGGCAATTCCTGCAGCCAACCGTTGTTGGTGCTGCGGCCGTCGTCCGCCTTCGTATCGCGGAAGAGCACCAACTCCAGGCCGTCACCGGAAGCGGGAGCAGTTTTGGAAAGTGACTCCGACACGCGGGTGGCATCGAAGGAGAGACGGGCGGGCTTCCCGGCACTGTCGGCCAGGAATCCATCGTGGAGGAACTGGCTCCAGGCGTTCTCATCGGCCCCACCCAGTCCCTTGAACGTTTCACGGACCAATTCGTAGGGTGTGGTGACGGGATGACCCAGAAGACGCGCGAGCACTTCCAGATCGGTCAAACCGCCAAAGAGCGGCTGGATCAGCGGCTGCACTGGCAGCAGCGTTCCATCCAGAGCCCGCGAATCTCCCCAGGCTTCCAGGAAGTGCGCCTGGGCGAGATTCCAGGTCGCAATGTCGAAAGTTTCGTCCTCGTAGTATCCGAGCCGAACCACGTTCTTGGCCTTGCGGGCCGCTTCGGAGAACTTGAGATCGGCCGGAGCGTTGTAACCGGGATTGCCTCCCAGAATCACCAGTGTGTCCACCTGGCCGGCGTTCAGCGCGGTCACCAGATCGGTGATGGCTCCGGTGTCCGCAGGAACCTCGGACTGCGACAATTCGACAGTCGTGCCATAGGCACCGAGGGCCTCATTGAGCGCCGCGGCAATCAAATGCACCGCGAGCGGCTGCGTGTAGCCCGCCACCACCACGGCGGCTCCCTTGTAGGCGGCAAGATCCTTGGCGCACTCGGCGGCCCATTGGGCCGGGGCCGGAGAACCGGCAGCCAGCTTCTGAAGTTCGGCAGCCAGGCTGCCCCCGGTGACCAGTTCCGCAGCCACCTGAGCGGCCACCTTGATCACGTCGCTCGGCTTGACCCGCAGCCGGTGATCGGCCTGGCCGCCGGTAATAGTCATCAGCGATTCGACGACGTAGAGGCGATTCATGCCCTCGCCCGGCTTGCGGCCCTTGGAGAAACCGCGCATCAGCCCGGCCGCTTCGCCCTCGGCACCGAAAAGGTCAGCGTCCAGGGAGAGGATTCGCGTGGCGGCATCCAATCGCACCCGCGGCTGCACTTCCGCAGCAAAGGCCGTGGAAACGGCCGTGCGATGGATTCCGAAGTCCACCGGCTCATAATTCACCCAGCGCGACCGGCCCAGCTTGTCCGCGAGCGCCTTTTGCAACCGGACCCGGGTGGCGGAGCTGCTCCGTTCCGCCAGGATCCACAGGCCCTCGCCCGCGTTTCCGGCGAATTTCTGGGAGAGACCGGACAGCATGTCCGCGACCTTGGCTCCGTCGACATCGCTCCCCTTCTGGGAGTGCCGGATGGCACGGTCGGGATCGTAAAGATTGAGAATGGCCGCCTGCGTCTGGGCATCGGTTCCCGTGCTGGCCGGGCACAGCGCATTGGGCTCCAGTTTGGTGGGACGCCCATCCGTCCACTTGGCGAGCAGCGGAACCGCCGATCCGCGCGACGGCATGGAGGTGGCGAAATACTTCCAGCCCCCGTGCAGGTAATTCTCCGGCTGCTTGCCGAAGGGCAGCAACTGCTCTTCAGGACGCCGGCATCCGGTGGCCAGCCCGCCCATGCCCGCCAGCAGGAAACTGGCGGACATCAGCTTCATCCAGTCACGCCGGGATTCCCCATCCGGAGCCGCGCCGGCTCCTTCGGGAAACTCGCGCTCCATCCACTCACGGAACTGGGGCTCGTCGCCCAACTGCTCGAGCGAGCGCCAGTATTTCCGGCCGGTTTCGGGTTCCGGGCAAATCGGGGGGATCGTCTTCATCAGCGGTGGCAGACGGAACAGCTTTCGCCGGGTTTAACATTCCAGTCGTGAACCAGCTGCTTGCCGTTCACCTGACCCTTCCAATCCAACTGCGTCACCAGGTCCACCGGCCGGATGTAGTTTTCCGGCTTGCGATGGCAGTCCAGGCAGAAGCCCATGGACAGCGGCTTGGCGTGATAGACTTCGTCCATCTGGTTGACCTGTCCGTGACAATGCACGCAGCTGACGCCGCGGTTCACGTGGACAGAGTGGTTAAAGTATACGTAGTCAGGAACTTTGTGGATCTGGACCCACGGGATGGCCTGACCGGACTGATAGGAATCCCTCACCAACTGCAGCCGGGGATCGTCCTTTAGCACCTGACTGTGGCAGTTCATGCAGGTGCTGGCGGCGGGAATGTTCGAAAACCAGGACTTGTCCACGCCGTTGTGGCAGTAGCGGCAGTCCACACCGAGCTGTTCCACGTGGACCTTGTGGGAGAAGGGAACCGGCTGGATGGGCTGGTAGCCGACGCGGGTATACTTGGGCGTGAAGTAGTAGGTCACCCCGGCCAGCGCCAGGGTGGCCGTCAATCCGCCGGCCAGCACCAGCTTGGGGCCGAGCTGATTCGCCCATTTGGGGAAGGAAAAGGCCATCGGTCAGCGTCGTTACCGGAAATTTGCCCGGCGGTTCATCGTCCTCATCAACTTCATGGAGCGTTTCCCAGGATCACCCCGATGACGGCATCCACGCTTGGATTCAGTCGTCTCCCGTTTTGCGGAAGATCCGGGTGATTTTGGGAAATTTCGCGAAAAGCAGCGCCTTCGATCCCGAATGTCGGAAAAGGGGAGGCACGCCCGCGACAACGCACTCGTGAAAAAAATCACAAGCTCCCCATCCAGAGCAAGCGTTCATTATTCAAAGGCAACGAACCGACAGCAACGTTTGCCCTGATTTCAAACTGACGAGAGCCTGTTTGGCTCGCGTTTACCTCCATTTTGGAAGCATCCGCTTCCTTTGCTCCTTCGAATTCGAAAACCTTATTTCTCCCGAATCGGTAAATTGGGTGCCGCGCTTCGCGCACTTCGCGCACTTCGCGGACGTCTGCGTAAGGGCTGGGAATCCTGGCTGCCGCAGAGCTAGCCCGCTGCCGGTCACCTCTTGAGATTTTTGGCTACGGTGTCCCACGCGAGCCCACCAGGGGGATGCTCCCCAAATCCACTCGGTGACCCGCAGTGCCCGTTGAAGGGGACGGAACGGCAATCGCTCCCACGGAATCGAGAATCGTCATCGAGCCTCGCTCGGGAGGCGGAGCAGTCCGGGCGATTATTCTAAAGGTGTACTGTCCGGGGGGAATATCATCGGCGACCCAGGTGCCATCGGGCTCGAAACGGACAGCGTACTTTCGCTGTTCCATCCACGCCGCCAACCCTTCCGCCGATTGCCAGTGGGCGACCAGTTTCACCGTATGCATCCGCTGGGCCTGCTCGTATGCCGCCGGATCCTTGAAGTCGGATCCCCGGAGACGCGGAAGGTCCACGGGCCTCGTCTGCTTCCGCTCCAGCGTGCCGAAGGAGTGACGATAATCGAAATCGGGCGGGAGATTCGTTGTGGCGAGCCGGCCAGCGATTCCGATCCCTTCTCCACCGAACTCCACCCGGGTTGTTTGTCCTGGGAGAACGCGGACGGTAGCGCGCTCGCTCAAGGAGCCGCCGCCGCCCGGGAAGTGTCCCACCGTATAGAACCCGGGAGGAAGATTCTCGAAGGCGAACTTCCCCCGAGAGTCAGGTTCCCCCATGAAGTGCTCCACGCCCTGGATACCCTGCATCCAGGGATTCCAGCCACGCCGGCTGATTCGAATCTTAAGCGCCTCCGGATACTCGGACCGATTACGCAGGACTCCCTCGATGCGCCCCCAGGGTTGGAGTTGAAGGGTTCCGCCCTCCGACCACCGGTCGGCATCCGCCTCCGCATAACCTTCGGTGTGGACTGCAATCAAGAGCCGGCCGCTCTCCAACTCTGGCGCCTCGGGCTCAAAGTGAAAGGCACCTTCGGAGTTGGCGGTCGTCACATTGCCCTGCTCCGGGTAGGCGAAGCGCCGATTACCGAGGATGGCCCGCCGGCCAAAGGTGGACAGCGCCACCTCCGCGCCTGCGGCCGGCTGACCGTCAGGCCGAAGCACAATGCCCGACCATCCGTCTGAGGCAGCCAGACGGAACTCAAGGGTGACCTCGGCCTCGCCGCGCAATTCCACCGTGCGCTGGGTGGGTGCAAAACCGGGAGATCGCACCTCAAGGTTCCCTCCGGGTTGTGGGAGACTCACTACAAACACTCCGTCGGCACCGGCCTTAATCGCCCGAGAACTACCAGTTGCCCCCTCCATGGAGATGATCACTTCAAAGGCATCCACCGGGGATCCAGTGGCCTCATCGACGACACTTCCCCGCACCCGGGTTCGCGCCGGAGAGCTCCAAGGCTTCAGAACCACTTCAGACTCGGTGTTCCCGACAGCCAACGAAACCTCCTTCGGCAGGAAGCCCGCCTTGAAGACCGAGACCGCCACACCTTCCGGCGGCGCCTGATCCCACACGAACCGTCCCTGCGCGTCCGTCTTCAAGGCGATGGGAAACGAGACCAGATGTGTGGGTCCAACCACCTGGGAGATCTCGGCCAACGGCACCGGCTGCCGATCCTCAGCCAGCACGCGACCACGAACGACCCCTCCCGGGGAGAGCGTGATAACCACCGGCGAGGTTGATAGGCCATCAATCGGCGTCATCGCCGGAGAATGTCCGGAGGCCTGGGTAAACAGAACCGCAAGCCCTGACGAAAGGTTCGCGAACTCAAACGTGCCATCGGCGCCTGACTCGGTGCGACGATGGGCGTCGTCCCAATGGCGGTCCTGAACGATACGCGCCCCCGCAACCGGAAGCCCCTGTTCATCCACCACGCGGCCGGAGAGTCGACGCCCCTTTTCGAGAGTGAAGACGGCGGATTCGGCGAGCAGATCGGCAGTGACGACCCGGACGAGTTGGGACCCTCGATCATTGGCCTCGGTCCCAAAGTCGGCAGGAACCCAGCCGGAGCCGCTTACATGGAACTCCGATTGTGACCAGTTCGCTGGCAGGCCTGAGATGCCCCAGCGGCCAGCGGCATCGGCCACTACGGTCTCGGTTCCGCCTTCCTCCAGCCATCCTCGCTCCTGCGGCGTTCCCCTGTTGAAGGCTTCCCTGCCCTGAACGGTGACCGTTGCTCCGGGAATCGCCTTCCCGTCGGCGCCCCTGACCCAACCGCCAATGCGAAGGCCCCGTTTCAACCGGATTACTCGTTCCACCGGGATGTCCCGGACATCGTCCAACTGGAACCGCGACCAGGAAACGGTGGTGGAGACATATCCTTCGTGGCGCACCATCAGTCGGAAGTAAAAGTCCGGAGCCTCGGCAGTCGGTTTCGGCACCACGCACTCTCCGTGGACATCCGTCACGACATCCGCGGAAAACTCACGACTCGCCAGTTCGCGGGCGCGGATCTGAACTCCAGGCAATGAGGCACTGGTTTCGTCGTCCAGTACGGTCAATCGGAGGCGTCCGGGGCCCGCTTCGGCCGAGGCCAGGCCAGTTGCCTCCGGTACGGAGGAAGCCTGAGAAACCTGCTCCGCAACCGGGGACTCCGGGGCGGATGGTGCGACGGTGCGGTGTCGAGCCCAGTTGACGGTGAGAAACAAGCCAACAAGTCCAAATACAACCAGCGTTGCGCTCGTCGCCAGGGAGAGGTTTCCGAGTGTTTGCCGGAGAGTGCTCAGAATGGCCCCGGGAGCGGACACGATCACGGGAGAGCTGATGCGTTTCACCGCGAGCAGTGCCGTCAGCAGTCCGGCGGACGGGGATGCCAGCGCCTTCCGTTCGAAGAGCAAGGCCAGCCCCGGAGCGGTGCAGGCGATGCCTTGGCGGACAAACCGGCCGCGAAGTTTCTCCAGGGCACGACCGACGCGCATCTTGGCGGCCGCCTCGCTCACGCCGAGGGCCTGCCCCACCTCCGCCATCGGACGCGCCTCAAAGAAGCGAAGCAGGAGCGCGGCGCGATCCGTTTCTCCCAAGGACTCCAGGGCTTCATCCAACAAGGGCTCCAACTGTTTCCAACGTTCGTCCCCGTCGTGATGGTGGGTGATGAGGTTCATGGCGGCGGCCTGTTCCCGACGGAACCGGCGTTGTTCGGTGCGGAGGTGGTGAAGGGAGAGTTGTCGCGAGGTCCGATGCAGCCAGGTGGACAGCACCCGCGGATCGCGAATGGACCCCGCCTTCTCCGCCAGGACGCAGAAGACCTTCTGGGTCACCTCCTCGGCGACAGACGGTTCCTGCAGGTGACGGAGCGCCGCCGAATAGACCAATCCGACGTGGTGCCGCACCAGTTCGGCAAAGGCGTCCTGCGACCCTTCGCGGAGGTACGCTCTCAACAGTTCCGCATCATTCATCACTCCCTAAAGTTGCCGCATCCCAGAAATGGTAACATCGCCTATCGCCTATCGCCTATCGCCTATCGCCTATCGCCTATCGACTATTGGCTATTGGCTATCGCCGATCCCTCCCGGCGTCGCCCGCAAATCCTGGCTGAGCGGTTCCACGGGTGCCAGCGGACGCTGATCCGGCGCGGCGCCGAGTCGGACCAGTTTCTCGCCCTGAGGACGCACCCGGCTCTCGTAGCTGCCCACCGCCCGGTTGTAGGCCTCGTTGGCGCGGTGAAGTCCATCGCGGATGGATTCAAAGTGGTCCACGAACTTGACCACCCGTTCATAGAGCTCACGCGACGCGGCCGCGATGGCGCGGGCGTTCTCCGATTGGTCGTGCTGCTGCCAGCTGACCGCCACGCTGCGCAAGAGAGCGATCAGCGAGGCCGGCGTGGCGAGCAGGATGTGCCGTTCCGCCGCCCACACGATGAGGTCCCGATCCCCCTCCAGCGCCGCGCTGAACAGCGACTCGGCCGGCAGGAAGAGCACCACGTAATCCAGGGCGTTGGTGAACTGCCGGGGATAGTCCCGTTCGGCCAGCGCCTTGATGGTGGAGCGAAGCCGCGCCGCATGGTCCCGCAGCGCCTCGCCGCGACGGAGTTCATCCGCTGTGCCCAGCGCATCCAGGAAATTGAGATCGGGCACCTTGGAATCCACTAGGATCGCCCGGTTCCCCGGCAGTCGAACCAGCAAGTCGGGCTTCTTGTCGCCCTCCTGCACCTGCACATCAAAATCGCAGTGAGCACTCAGGCCAGCCGCCTCCACCACGCGACGCAGGGTTTCCTCGCCCCAGCGTCCGCGGGCCTGGTTGGATCCCAGCACACCGCGTAGCCGCTGGGTTTCGCCGGAGAGAGTCAGACTCTGCGCCGCCAGCGCCTCCAGATGCTGCTTCACCTGTCCGAGCGCCGCCTGCTGCTGCGATTCGGATTGCTGAAGACGGACCTGATAGCTGCGCAACTGTTCCTCCAGCGGACGCACCAGCGCGGCGATGTTTTCCTGCCGCTGGTTCAAGTCACCGGCGGAAGTCACCTGAAAGCGGGCGAAGAGTTCGTTGGCCAGTTCGAGAAACTTCGGATTGTTGACCGCCAACGCCTCGGCCGCCGTCGCCTTGAACTGATCGCGCACCGCCTGCAGCGCCTGTTCACTGGCGGTCTGCACCAGCGCCAACGCGGCGGCGTGCTGCTCCCGCTGTTCCCGCATCTGTGCGCGCAATTCCTCCTCCACCCGACGATCGGGAACCTCCTCATTCAATGTTCGCAGCCACCAGCCTACCACACACCCGACCACCAGACCCATGGCCCCGACTCCCAGAGATTCGCCCAACATCATGTCGGCAGTGTCCTCGGACGGGTCGGACAAAGACAGTCCGCGCGCCAACCACGGATCAAGACGGAGAAAGTTTAACCACGGATAGCACGGATGGGCACGGATAGCTGAGAAAGGCGGGGGAGGGAGAGAAGGCAGCGAGGCAGGACAAGACAAGGCGGGGCAACAGGAGGAAAGGCTCGATGCGCATGGACATTGAAGACCCCGCGGACAACGCGAGGCCGCTGAATACAATGATTGCTACTCCTCGGTTCCCCACTTCTCTTCCTCTGCTCCCATCCGTGTCGATCCGTGCTATCCGTGGTCAAAATTCTCTTCGTTTCCCATCAGTGGTGGTTCACCGCGGTCCAAGTCAGTCCGCGCGCCAACCACGGATCAAGACGGAGAAAGTTTAACCACGGATAGCACGGATGGGCACGGATGGCTGAGAAAGGCGGGGCAACAGGAGGAAAGGCTCAATGCGCATGGACATTGAAGACCCCGCGGACGACGCGAAGTCGCTGAATACGATGATTCCCGCTCCTCGGTTCCCCACTTCTCTTCCAATGCTCCCATCCGTGTCGATCCGTGCTATCCGCGGTCAAAATTCTCTTCGTTTCCCATCAGTGGTGATTCACCGCGGTCCAGGTCAGCGCGAAACGGGCGAGGTGCTTGCCGAGACGGTCGGCATCAGTGGGCTGTTTGCCACCCAGCCGGGTGGCGCTGAACAGTGTCCGTAGCCCGCCTCCACATTCGTCCACTTGAGCACCGAGGGCCCAACAGGGCCGTCCGCACGCACCTCACGCGGTCAGGGTGAAGTGAGGTGACTGCTTCAGGAACCGCACCGGATTCTGGTACACCACCCGGTCCACCGCCTCGGCGGACCAACCGCGCCGGCGCATCTCCATCGCGGTCCTGGGAATCGCCAGCGGCACGCTTTCACCCCAGTCGCAGGCGGAATTCATCCACAGCCGATCACTGCCGTAGACGTCCAGAATGTCCACGGCACGGGCCGGCGTGCACTTGCTGATGGGATACAGCGTCATGCCCGCCCAGTGACCGCGGTCCAGCACCGACTTCACCGTGTGCTCCTCCACGTGGTCGATGAGCACGCGCCCGGGCTCGATGCGGGGATCATTCTTGAGGACGTCCAGAATCAGCCGGGTGCCCTTCAGTTTGTCCTCAAGATGCGGCGTGTGCACGAGGATCAACTGCCCGTGACGGGCCGCCAGGTCCACATGCAGTTCCAGCACCTTCAGTTCATTCCGCGAATTCTTGTTGAGCCCAATCTCCCCGATGCCGAGGACGCCAGGCCGGCCCAGAAACTCCGGAATGATGGCCAGGACGTCCTCAGCCAGCTTCACATTCTCGGATTCCTTGGGATTGATGCAGAGCCAGCAGAAGTGCGGCAGACCGTACCGCGCTGCCCGGGCCGGCTCGTACTCGGTGAGCTGACGGAAATAGTCGCGGAAGCCATCCACGGAACTGCGGTCAAAGCCGGCCCAGAATGCCGGCTCGCAGACGGCGGCGCACCCCGCGGTGACCATGTCCAGATAGTCGTCCGTGGTCCGGCTGACCATGTGACCGTGAGGCTCGATGTATCGCATGAGAGAATAATTGAGAGTCGAACTCAGGCGGCGGAGACCGTGGTTCCAGGCCAGGCACCCACGGCGCCCTTGCCGGCGGCCTGGGCGACCGGGGCTTCCGTTGGGTCACTGAACGCCCTGAGGACGGACTCCGCCCGACGGGGTTCGCCTTCCGACAGATGTCGCAAGGCGTCCCGGAAGGCCGTCAGTCGGAAGTCGGCATCCCCGGTCCCCCGGTCGATCCGGTCGAGAAAGGCCGCGATCTCGATCACCTTGCACCGGGCGTCGAGAAAGTAGAGATCCAGCACTTGGGCACGCGTCATGGTCATGAGAATTGACGTGCACACCTTGTCCCAGCTTCAAGCGCGGAACAACTCCACATCCGTTCCCATCGCCCCAGCCACGGAAACCTTGAAAAGAAGTCCACTTCAGAGCGTGGAACCCGACGGCGACGGGTCCCTCCGGGGCTGACTGCGACAAACTGTTACCCAACTCCAGCCGCTCCTGGGAATCACCGTCCCACACGGACGCAACGCCGGACGGTGAAGACCCGCCGCCTGCCTGAAAATGCCGTAATTGGCGGTCTCGACCGCTCGGCATCGGGGATGCAGAGGGAGAGGAGCGATTCGTTCGCAAACCAAAAACAGAAAGGAATATCGAACATGAACTCACTCGTTACCCGTTGTTCACCGTCCTACAGCGTCAGCCCACTGGCCTCGCTGCTCAGCTTCAGCCGTGATTTTGACCGGCTCGTTGAGGGCACCACCGAACTCCGCCGGACTGAGGAGTCTTTTGTCCCGGTCCTGGAACTCCGGGAGGATGGAGACCGCGTCACGGTCAGCGTCGAGCTTGCGGGCGTGGACAAGAAGGACGTCAGCGTGACCCTTCACGACGGCGTTCTCACCATCGCCGGTGAGCGCAAGCAGGAGAAGGAGGTCCAGGAGGGCGAGTACGTCCGGACCGAACGCTACTACGGCCGATTCGAGCGCCAGGTGGGACTCACCCAGCCGGTGGTCTCGGACCAGATCAAGGCAGCCTACAAGGATGGCGTTCTCACCATCACCCTGCCCAAGGCCGCCGAAGCCAGGCCCAAGGCCATCGACATCTCCGGCGGCTGAACGTACGCACCGGGGTCGCCTCCGGTAACGCCCAACCCGGGCCCGCGATTCTCCGTGAATCGCGGGCCTTTGGCTGGGCGGCATGGTCCCTTTATTCCTGCGCCAGGGACTCGCGCCGCACGGCGGCCACCAGTCCCTTCAGGATCTCATCAAAGTACTCCGGAATGGCGGGACCATAGAAACTCATGACCCGGGGTTCGTAGCCGTCCAGATGATAGTAGCGGGGCGGAACGACGTATCCGATGTAGTCCCCGTTGAAGCTGGTCACCACCGCCGTCAGTCCCAGCCGGCAGGCAGCGCCCTGGAGATCCAGCGCCAATTCCCCGCTGTAGTCGCAGGGCGTGGAGCACCAGACGGCGTCGCCGAGGCGCAGCGCCTGCAGAAATGTTCGCGGTGCGAGCGGCGGGAGAAGTCGACGGGCCGCCCAGGGACGGAGCCGAACCTCATCCGTGATCCGGTTCTGCAGTTCGGGCAGCTCTGCCTCGACCCCGGCCTGGCCGAACGCAATGACCCGCGACCGGGCGATTCCGGGCAGGACGCCCAGAGTCTCCGCAGCGAGGGACTCTCCCATCTGCACCGCTCCGTCGTGTCCGCCAGCCGCCGGACGCGGACTGTGACTGCCCACGCCGCCAGCCAGGAAAAGAGCCATTCCTCCGTGGCTTCGTTCCACCGCACGCTGCCACGCGCCGGGATAGTCCGCGCTGAACTGCATCACTTCCGCCCCCTGTACGGTGGCATGTGCGCTGAAACTGCCGAGAACCGCCGAATCGCCATCTTCCTGCCGGACAGACACCAGACTGAAGACCGGATCCGTCCTGCCGCGTTCGCCGACCAGGCGATTCCGTACGAATTGGGGCGCAGAAAAGGAGCCCGTCCCCAGGGACGCCGGGGTCAGATCGGCCAGGGCATTGGTGATGGCAGCGGCGAGCTGACCGGCAAACCACAGGCGAACGCCGGGATGAAACGGGCCGGCGAACGCCTCCCCCACCCAACCCTCACCCCATCCCCCCAGACCGCAGTGGGAATGGGTCGCGGAAAAGTAGAGCTGGTCACGGCGAAGTCCGGTCGCCGCCGCCACCTGCATTGCAGCCCGCTCCGCAACCTCCCGGGGAATGATGAGGGCATCCGCAGCCACCACGATTCCCGTGCGGCCACCGGCGGAGAAGGCAACGGCCTTGACCCAGAGGTCGTCCAGGACCCCGGTCGCCGGACGTCCGTTCCGATTGCCGTAGCCGGCGAGGGGAAGCGACGGGAACTCGCCCCGAACTGCATCTTCGGCCGCCGCGCCGAGTGTGGGTGTCAGTCGCGCCCGGGCAAACCCCGCCCGCAGCGGGGCGATCACCGTGTTGGTTTGCTGGGACAGGTCTGTGAGGCGCGACCGGGTCAACTGACGCCAGGAGGCGTCCAGGCCCGGATCCAGGTTCACCCCGGTGAAGGTGACGAGGGCAAACCCGATCACGCTTAGGACCACAACAGCGGCCCCGAGCAGGGCCATTCGGAGGAGGCGGCGCATGCGCGAGGATGGTCCAGGTTCGGAAACGGTGCGACGATCAATCAGCGATACCCCGCCCCGGTCCTCGTTCACCAAAGTGCCGAGATCGCTTCTGCGGACCCGTCGAACGAATTCACCCCTCCACTCCCCAGCGACTTGAGGTTGTAAAACTATTTTCGAACGGAAGCGGGGATGCCGGCGTCACAGATTCGTTGGGTGGAGCTTACCAGTGGTCGTCGATGGTCGAAGGGCCGCCGACGGCAGGCTGAGTAAGCGCATAGGTTGGGAGGGGTGGTGCTGGGGAGCATCGCCCCTCCTTTTTTGTCGGCGGAGGATGCGCGCCATCGCCTGCAACCGACGATGCAGCTCAGGGAATCGCAGACCTACTCCTTGGCGGTGCTCGTTGCCAGATAGGCAAGGATTGCGGCGAGGCCGTCCTCACCCAGGGCCTCAAAGCCAGCGGGCATGATGGATTGATTGGAGGATTCCAGGGATGCGATGTCCTTCCGCGCGACGGTGTGCTTCTGCCCCACCAGGTCGGTCAATTCAATGGCGGTCTGAGTTTCGGCGTCCAGGCGTCCCGCCACCGCGTCCCCCGCCTTGGTCACCACCGTCCACAAACGATAGTTCGCCTCCACGGAGCGGTTCGGATCCAGGATCTCAATCAGCAGATCCGCCTTGGGACGGGCACCAATGCCCGTCAATTCGGGACCGATGTTCTGTCCGATGCCGTTGAGCCGGTGGCACACGGCGCAGGTGGATCCAAACAGTTCCTTGCCCCGGGCCACATCGCCGTCGGCCTGGGCCGCCGAAGACAACTTTTTGACAACCTCCTGTCGGTCGGCAGAAATGGCCCCGCCTCCATCCACAATCTCCCGCGCGCGCGCGGCCAGGGTCTTGTCCGGACTATTCCGCAATTGCTGCCAGTGTTCCTGGCCCAGGTCGTTGCGCAGGACGGCTCCACCGGCGACGGCGTTCAACAGGGCGGTCGACCATTCCGGGCGGCGCAACAGGATTCCCAGGGCGGCGCGCTTCTGCCCAGGAGTTAGACGGGTCCAGGCCTGGATCAATCCGTCGGCAGCCGCGGGCTGACGGCTGTCCTAGAGACTGCCAATGAGCGGTGCTGCGAAGGCGGGCGTCGCCTGGGGCGTCACCTGCTGCAGGACGACGTCCACACTGGCCGCGTCGTCGGCGAGCCGGATGAGATTGCGCGCTGCCGTCAGGCGGGTCGCCTCCGGAAGTGAAGGATCTCCCAACTGCCGCCGCAGACTGCGCAGGGCGGCGTCCCGCTGATCGGCGAACTGATCCAGTTGGCCCCACTTTTGGGCCACCACCAGAAACCGGTCCCGCGCCACTTCCGGCAGCGCTCCCACCGTGGTCCGCAATCCGTCGAGGGCGTCCGCATCGGGCTCGAAACGCCGGCCCTCCGGCCATCCGGTGGCAATGCCATCCAGGACCGCAGCCGCGGTGGACGGCGAACTCATGGCGAGCGCCCCAACGACACCGGCGACGTTGTCCGGAGCATCGCTGGCATAGTGACGGGCGATGATGCGGACCGCCTCGTCAGCGCCTTCCGGAAGCGGCGCGCGGTCGGAGATGAGGGCACGTCCGAATCCGGACAGGTGCCGCACGCCTGCCGACGTCGCCGCCTCGCGCAGCCAGCGGTCCCTGGCGTTGGCGGGATCCCGCAGGAAGCCGGCGACAGCAGCACCGAGTTCCTCGTCATCGGGCGTTTCCGCCAGTGCCAGCAGCGCGGCCAACCGGACCTGCGGATCGGCATCCTTGAGGGACCCGGCCGCCAGCATGGCGAGGGCGGAATCCGCGGTCCGCGGCAGAACGCTCACCGCCGCGCGCCGGACCCCGGCCGAGGGATGGCGGAGCGCGGCGATCGCCTCCGATCCGACCGCCTTCAATCCCTGCAGAGTCCACAGCGCATGAATGGCCCCGACATTCAGTCCCAGGGAATCCATGGCGGGATTGGACACCAACTCCCGCAACGCCGGGGTGACGTCAGCTTGCCCACGCTCCACCAGCAGTCGCTGCGCGTGCAGCCGCCACAGTTGATTGTCCGTCTTCAACGCCGCGACCCAGTCGCCCGGAGTGGCACCGTCCAGTTTCGGAGCCCGGGTCGGGGTGCCGCCCGCGCTGGTCACCCGATAGATGCGTCCGTGGCGCTTGTCACGAAGCGTGGTTTCGTAGGCGTTGCCCTTGCCGTTCTTGAAGCCGACCGGGACGGGATTGTGCTGGACGATGTAGTTGTACCAGTCGATCACCCACAGGGCGCCGTCGGGTCCGACCTCGGCGGCGATGGGTGCGGTCCACTCGTCGTCGCTGGCCATGAAGCTGCCCAGATTGACGGCGCGGAAATCGGCTCCCTGGGCCTGCATCTTGAACCAGCCCACCAG
This sequence comes from Verrucomicrobiota bacterium, assembly GCA_039796255.1. Lineage (GTDB taxonomy): Bacteria > Verrucomicrobiota > Verrucomicrobiia > Limisphaerales > UBA9464 > UBA9464. The sequence continues at coordinate 21,292 of JBDKKE010000579.1, forward strand.
GTGTCCGGTGGGTTCGGTGACAAACGAGATCCGGTTCCAGAACTCCTCTGGAAACGCGCGCGCCGTGTACAGGGCAGATCCGGCGCCCGCGGTGTACTTGTGATGCCAGTCCACCTGCCGAACCTTCTCCGTCACCGGATAAATCTCCTGGCTGTCGGCGATGGTCTCCATGCGGCTGGCCGACCATCCCTTCACAAACTCATAGAAGCGGTTGGGCATGGCCATGTACCAGGCGGCGTTCCCGTTGGCCGTCGATCCCAGGATGGTGCCCTCCTCGGTGAGGCCCAGGCCCCAGGTGTTGTTGTTGCTGGAGCGGATGAACTCCAGTTCCGATCCGTCGGCCTTGAACCGAAACACACCCATGCCGAACTTGTGCCGCTTGCCGCCCACCTCGCCGTCGAACCCGCTGTATCCGACCGTGCCCCAGATCCAGTTGTCGAGCCCCTGCCGCAGGTTGCTCGCGGTGGCGTGGGTGTCGGACATGCCCCATCCGGTGAACAGCACGCGCCGCTCATCAGCCCTATCATCGCCGGTGGTGTCCTTCAGGAAGAGAGTTTGCCCGCGCTCCAGCACGATCACCCCGCCATTGGCGAAGCACATCGAGGTGGGGATGCTCAAATCCTCGGCGAACACGGTGAACTTGTCCGCCCGACCATCGCCATCGGTGTCGGCGCAGATCCGGATGCGGTCCCGTCCCTGGCCCGTCGGCTGGAGTTCGTTGGGATAGTCCATCGTCTCCGCGAGCCAGAGGCGTCCGCGGCTGTCCCAGGCCATGGCCAGCGGTTTGGTGATCTGCGGTTCCGCAGCCCAGAGCGCCGCACTGAATCCGGGTTGCAGCGCCCACCGCGCGGCGGACGCTTCCGGAGACAGAGGGGCCTGCATGGTCCGGATGGGATCCGTCTGGGTGCCCCACTTCGCGCCCGCCACATAGTTCGGCAGGACATCCGGCGCGTTGGTATAGGCGAACGGAGGCGAACCGCTGCGCGCGGTGAGTGGACGCACCTCGGCGGGACCCGCCTCGGCGAGACGGAACAAAGTCAGCGTGGAAAGGACGGCGGAAAGGTGCGACTTCATGATGGGACTGGGAAAACTGGGGCGAGAGTACCGTCCGTGCATCCCATGACCATGAGTCTTTGCGCGGAAGGAATGAGGTATTTGCACGGAAGGCCCGGAGCGCCGATAGGCGATAGGCGATAGGCGATAGGCGAACAGGCCTCTGATCCCTGATCCTGGAAACCGCAGTCGAAACTCGCCACAGAGGCACGGAGACACAGAGCACCCAACAAAATCCGAACCAGGCGGCCCCGAGAAGAGACCACCCCTCGCGAGGATGCCTTCAGAGAATTAAACTCAGGCCTCCTCCCGTTCTCTTTTCCTCTCTGTGCCTCTGTGCCTCTGTGGTTCAACTCCCGTTTGGGGTTGATTCAGCGGGCGCCAGCGGGAACCGGACGGGACAAGCCCGCGGCGGGATCGGTTGGCTTGGCGTTCGCTGTGCGACGGCTGCGCCAATACTGGGGAGGCAGCATGCCCATGCCGATGATGATCAGCTGGCTGAAGATGAAAATGCCCAGCCACACAAAGGCTCCGTTCATGAAGCCGTAGGCGTGGAGTCCGATGCCCAGCATGTTGGTTCCAAACCAGGACCAGCTGGTCACGATGTTGCCGCCCACGGTCAGGGCCATCAGCCCCCGCTCCCGGACGATCCCTCCCCAGCGCGCGTGCAGCAGCAGGGCATTCCAGAGCACGATGATGAGAGCGCCATTTTCCTTGGGATCCCAGCCCCAGAAGCGTCCCCAGCTCTGATCAGCCCAGATGCCGCCCAAGACGGTCCCAATGAAACTGAACAGCGTGGCGAAACAGATGATGCCGTACACCATGCGGGCCAGGGAGCGTCCGGTCGCCTCGTCGAGTCCGCGAGTGAGCACGCCGCGCAGGATGTACACGATGGCCAGGAAGCCGGCGACGTAGGTGCTGGCGTATCCCAGGGTCACGATGACCACATGGGTGGCGAGCCAGAAGTTGGTGTCGAGCACCGCCTGCAGCATGATCATGGTGTCGCCGCCCAGAGCGAGGTTGTGGGCGATGATCAGCGTCACGAATCCCAGCGAGGAAGCCACCACCAGTCCGATGGCATTGCGCCAAAACTTCTCCAGAATCATGCCCAGCAGCACGGCGCCCCAGCCGATGAAGATGGCGGAGGAATAGAGGTTGGTGACCGGCGGACGCCCCTCCAGGACCATGCGGAAAATCAGACCCGTGGTGTGAATCACGAAGGTCAGTCCGATCAGGGCAAAGGCGGTCTGGCGCGACCACTCGGCGAAATTAAACCAGTAGAAGATGGCGAAGAGAAAGGCCGCCACGTAGATCACCAGGCAGGTGTAAAAGGGCGCCATGTGATTGAAGAAGGTCTCGTGGCGTCCCTTCGACAATTCAGGGGCCAGGGCGCCGCTGAGGGAGCGGCGGTAATCGGTGAGCGCCGCATTGAATCCGGCGACATCCCCGGTGCGGAAGGCGGTGGCGATGCGCCCCCACTGACCGACCGAGGCCGGCAGCGGCTCCCCGCGCACATGCACCATCAGGGCTTCCCCCATGCGCGACCAGGCATCGCGATCCCGCTCCGGGTGATGCGGGGGAATGATGAGCGGCCCATCCATTTTCACCGTCACATCGTACCGACCCACCAGATTGAGCAGGGAATTGAAGGCGTTGGTGTCGTAGGCCTGTCCGTTCTGCTGGTCGCGCACGGCGGCAACTCCCGGAGTAATCGATGCCTCGAAGGCCGCCAGTTCGGCGGTGAAGTTGGTGGTGTCCTGCGGATGCACCGTGTTCTTCAGGCGCAGGTACAGGGTCAACGCATTGCGCAGCTTGAGGACGGAACGGTCGAAGGCGTCGCGCTGGGACTCGTCCTTCTTGGTCTGGAGGATCTGACGCGCCTGATCCTCGATTTCCTTGAACCCGGGAGAAATCTGGTTCCACGAGTAGTGTTTGCCGTCCTCGCCCCGGCTCTCGTCCTTGAGCGGCAGCTTCAGCAGGGAGATGAGGTCGGGATGATCCAGTCGAAAGGCACGGCGATCGTCCGCAGTCTCCGGCTTCATCATCACCTCGGCCAACCATTCCGTGGCGCTGAGCGACCGCTTCTCTCGGGCATCCCAGACCGTGTAGCGATCGCGGATCTGCACCAGGGAATTGCGGGCCAGGGAGTCCACCGGTTGATGGCGCCCACTGAACACCACCGGCACCTCGGCAAATTCGTCGAGGCGGAAAGTCTCCGGCTTGGGGATCCGCAGGGTGGACAGGAACCACAGCGCGAAGACGCCGGTGATGATCCAGGGAAGCTGGCGTTTCATGTCAATTGAAGTCCGGAAGGGTTCAGGCAGTACGGCGGCGGATAAACTCCACCAGGTGGATCATAAACTGGACCATGAGGCCAATCAGCACGAGCAGGGTGCCCAAATAGGGGGCGAGCCAGGAGGGGTTCTTCACCACCTGCAGGACGCTGATGCCGCGCCCGCCCCGTTCCATCTCTTCGCGATCCATCTGATGCTGGAAAAAGGTAAGCCCCCCGTAGCGCAGGGGCTGGTTCATGGAGATGTCCACTTCCCGGCGCTCGCCGGTCGACGGACGCTCCAGCTTCACGCGGCTGGCAAAGTTCCGCGGAATGCCGCGCGGATCGCTGGCTGTCCGCGTCCCGGTATACACGTCGTGAGTGGTCTTGAGCAATTGGACGGAGAAGGGCTGGTAGTACCGGGTCGGACGCAGCGTCGCCCGCCAGTTGGTTCCGCCGGAGCCGACCTCCTGCTCATCCAGGACCAGCGCGAACAGCCAGGTGCCCAAGGAGGCGCCGTTGGTGCCCACCAGTTCGATCACCGCGCCGGGCAGATTTCGCTTGTCCATGGCACGGGTGGGAGCGACTGGCTGGAAGATGGCCTTGGCACCCACCCCCTGGGAGGTGGCAGGCGCCCGATTGGTATCCACCATCGGAGCCCGCATGCGAATCGAGGAGTTCTCGGCAAACTCCTGAACCCGGACCACGAACGGCAACTGCGGATGCCGAAGCTCCCCTCCCTTGACCAGCAGGCTGTCCGGAATGGCCACCACCAGGTCGAGTCCGTTGGTGCCGGCGTCGGTCAGAAAGGCGAGTTCCGTCTTTTGAAAATCCTCCGAGTAATTGCGCCATTCGCCCTCGGGAAAACTCATGCGGCTTTCCCGGGAAAACATGTCGGTGGCCAACTGTCCGAGCAGAAGCATCAGGACGCCCATGTGGGTCAGGAAGATCCCCGACTTCCGCCAGGAGGGCTTGAAGCGCGTGGTGTGGGCAGCCAGCAGATTGGCCACCAGCAGCGTTCCCAGCAAATAACCGCCGGGCAGGGGGACCTTGAACCATTTCCACCCCAGGTCATGCGGCGACCAGACGGAGAACCAGGAGCGGAAGTATTTCTGCTGGGCGACGTAGAGGCCGTCCTCGGTCTGGGCCAGAGTGCCGAAAAAGGTCACCACGATGCCCAAGGCTAGGAGAATGACGGTCAGCCGGAGAGAACTCAGCGGACTCAGCCACCGTTTCCAGGCTGGGACCGGTTTCGGCTCCGTCGCGGGAGCGGCGGCCGCACGGCGGGGTCCTTTCGAGCCGGAGGACGGGGGAGAAGTAGCAGGAGCGCTCATGAAACTGTTGGGCCTTCAGACGTCGGAATGGGCGCGGCCTTCACGGGTATTTCACCGACTTGATGAAGCCGAGAAACGGATCCTTCTGGGCGGTCACCAAGGCATCATCGCCGGTCAGTTTGTAAAACCAGGTGCGGTCAGGACGGGCCACCACGGCGGCCAGGACGCGCTTTCCGGCCATGGCCCCCTGTCCGGCAAGATCCACCACCACCGCCGGATCCCCTCCGGCAGTGGCCACCTGGGTGGAGGCACTGGCCAGTCCCGCCTCGTCCAGGGGAGGCAGCGACATCTGTCCGCGCCAACGATTGACGTTGGCCAACAGGCCTCCCGCCTGCGGCCCCAAGGCCACCACCGAAAGATCACCCGTCTGCCCATTCGCCCCCTCCAGCGCGAAGCTGGCCAGACGCATGGTGGAGGCGGCAACCGGTTTCCAACCCGCAGGCACCTGCCATTGCGGCAGGTCGGTGGACGGCGGCGGGGCCACCGGCCCGCGCATGTCCGGCGATCCGGGAGCGGAGGACGCCGCAGCGGAGGCCGGGGCCGCCGGTCCGGTCTGCACGGATTTCAGCCAGGCGAGGAACTTGGGCTTGTTCTCGGTGACCAGCGCGTCCTCTCCCGTGGCCTTGAAGAACACCGTGGTGCCTCCCATGGGCAGGATTCCCGCCAGGGTCCGGGGTTTGAACTTTCCCTCCAGGGACGGCTTGTCCCCGACCATGTCATACAACTCGCCGTCGACCTCCCCGATCTTCACCGCCTGCCGCAGGGTGGCGAGGTCGGCCTCGGTGACCGCAGCCAGGCCCAACTGATCCCGCCAGCGATTGACGTTGTCCAAGAGGGCTCCAGCCGTTCCCCCCAGCGGAATCACCGACACATCCACGCTCCGGCCATCCGGAGCCGTCACCAGATACGAGGCGATGCGCATGCCTCCGGGCTGGGTGGGCTTCTCCGTCCAGCCCTCGGGAAGGGTCCAGGGGGCTTTCGATGCGGCCGGGGCCCCGGCGTCGCGGGGTGCGGAGGCGGTTTCGGCAGGTGCGGACGGCGCCACACTTTCCTTGGGGGCCTGGTACACCTGAATCTCGTCGCGGGGTTTGCACCCCGCGGCGACCGCGATCATGGCCAGCGAAACGACCGAGAAACGGCAACAGCGCATCGGCTGTAAGTAGCCACTTGCCCTTCCAGCGGCAAGTAACCCTTGTACCGCAATCAGGAGCGCCCCAGGAAGCGGGGGCAGGGATTCGGTCTCCCGGGACCCGGATTCGTCGGCCAATGAAACATTTTGAACGCGGTCTGGGTGGTTTCTTCAGCCGTGCGCCCGAATGATTCGACGCGACAGCTTTTCATTGCCCCTCCCCCATGAACTCTTCCCTGCCTCTCACGGCCGTTTCGATCCTTCTGTTGTTGTCCCAGTGCGGCTGCATCCACATCGAAACCGGAGGGCATACCTCCTCGTACTCCTCCGATTCGACAGACTTTAACGTCATCACCAACCGCGTGAGCCAAGGGGAGATCAACGCCAACCTGAAGGAAATCCACGTCGCCAACCGCTCGGGAAAAGTGCGCATCGTGGGTTCGGAGTCCGGCCCCTGGACGTGGTCCTGGTCGTTGACCGTGCGGGCTCGGAAGGAGGCGGAGGGTGTTCGGGCCGCCGAGGAGGCGCGGATCCAGGTGGAGGCCCATGACGGTACCCTGCGCCTGGAGCCGGTGCTGCCCGAATTCAATGGCCGCCTCCAGGTCCAATCAGACATCGAAGTCCGGGTTCCGCGCCAAACCCTGGTGCGGGTGTCGAACTCCTTTGGCCCGGTGGAAGTGGAAGGATTGTCCGGGAAGGTGGAGGTCCGGTCCCGCAACGGCTCCACCTCCATCCAGGACATCGGCGGGACGGTGACTGCGGAATCCGCCTTCGGATCCCTGACCGTTCGGCGGACGGGTCCGGCCCAACTGAAGAATCAGAACGGCAAGATTGAAGCGAGTGACATCCGGGGACCGCTGGAGGCCCAGACGAGTTTCTCCTCACTGCGGGCCGACAGCATTGGCGGTCCGGCGACGCTAAAGAACCAGAACGGTCGCATTGAGGTGGTTCGATCCGGGGCGGTGCAGGCCCGGACCTCCTTCTCCTCGCTCGAAGTCCGCGAAGTCTCCGGCGATGCCACCCTCGCCAACCAAAACGGCAAGATCACCGGCACAGCCATCCGGGGCTCGGTCACGGCGGAGACGTCCTTCGCGGCCCTGGAAATCGAGGCCGATGCTCCGGGAATCCTCTGTCGCAATCAGAATGGGGCCATTCGCATCCAGGCCCGTTCCACCGCCCTGACCAATCTGGTCGCGGAAACCAGCTTTGCCCCGATTGAGATCCGCCTCCCGGCAACACTCACCCCCCAACTCGAGGCCCACACCTCCTATGGCCGCATCGAATCCGATTTCCCCGTTGTACTGAATCCGCCCAGTGGACGAACGGCGGACACCACCGGCCCCACCGTTCGCCTGAGCAATCAGAACGGAGGCATCCGGGTGGTGAAGGAATAGGGAGGGGTGGTGCATGCCGGGCGGTGATCAGTGATCAGTGATCAGTGATCAGTGATCCGGGATCCGGGATCCGGGATCCGTGGTCAGTAAATCGTGGGGAGGGTGGAGGCTTGGACTGGACTCTCCTGCTTCTTGATGATGGGCGTGTTGTCGGGTTAGACCGGATGGCATGGAAGGCTTCAACACGTCAGAGTGGGTCCGCATCATCCGCAGAAATTTGAGACATACGACCATGAAGGAACCCGTTTACACGCCCAAAGAAGTCACCCTGCACCTCAAGACGTTGCCGGACTGGGGACGCCGCGGCCTCACCCTCGGGCGGACGTTCCGATTCGCAGGATTCCCCGACAGCATCGAGTTCGTGAAGCGGGTTGCACGCGCCGCCGAGAAGAGCAACCACCATCCGGACATCGATATCCGGTTCAACAAGGTCACGCTCACGCTGACCACCCACGATGCGGGAGGAATCACCGGGAAGGACTTCGCCCTGGCCCGACTCTGCGACGCGGCCGGCGCGAAGGTCGGCGCCCGGAATTCCTAGTCGCGGCGCAGACGGGACCCTTCAGAAGTGAGACCACGGATAGCACGGATCATCACGGATAAGCAGGGGAAGAAACCGCTTTGCAGACCTGGAATAAGCTCACCACTTCTCGACGGCTTCC
>JBDKKE010000580.1:0-2811 GCA_039796255.1 Verrucomicrobiota bacterium
ACGGTATGGCAACTGGGAGCGGATGCCCCGACGGGATCGTCGGGGACGGTGTCATCGGCAGAGTTCTCGCTGGAGAACTCGATCAATGACCCGGCGCCGGGCCGGGTCACACGGCTGCCGGGGGATCCGCTCTATGTGGATGCGGCGAGCAATCCCCGAGCGGACGACGACTTCTACTTCGGTGGGGTGTATCCGGTTGGGTTCAATCGGTTGACGTCGGTGCTCAGCGTTCCCAATGACGAGCCGTTCACCGCGTGGGAGCGGGCGCACACTCTGGCAGACCGGACCAACCGCATTCACTTCGTTCTGGGCTCGGTCCAGGCGGCGGGGGCAACGCAGTACCGCTTGCGGGTAGATTTCGCGACGGGCGGATCCCGAATTGGCACGGTCGTTCAGCAAGGGTTCTCGGAGCACGACTATGTAGTGCGTTTCCGCAACGGCGCCGGGGTAACGACGCAGGTGTATTCCAATCGGCTGACGCAGGTGACCAACCTGCTGATCGACTTCAGCGCGGCCCAGGTGGCGGCCACCCTGGGGGCCAACAGCCTGGAGATGGTGCGGGTGGGGCCGACCACCGCCACCGACTACTGGCTGATCTACGACCAGGTCCGCTTGGAAGTGGTCGCCGGTGGGCCTGGATTGTCCCGCGTCGCTTCCGGAGAGGCGGAAGCAGCAGGCGCTGCCCATCTCACGTCGCCTGCTCCTGTCGGCGACAGCACGGTGACCCACGGCCGCATCTCATTAGACGGAGCGGACTATTTGACGCTCACCTTGGCGCGGCCTGAGTCGGCTGCAGAGGGCGGTTCTCCCAAGGTGGAGTTCAGCGAGGACCTGGTGCATTGGAGTCCCATCGACGTGGTTGAGCTCCGCGACTGGGTGTCTGAAGGCTGGCGGACCACCACGGTTCGAGACCCGATACCGCTGGGCCAGACCACGCAGCGTTTCCTTCGCCTTCGCGTGGTGCCTGGCAGTTCCACTCGGGTTCCCACCAACGAATAGCTGGGCCGCGGGCAAGGAGACGATCCCGTCCGCCTCGCGCCGTTTGCAGGCTTTCTCAAGCTGCGCCCGGCGCGAACTGAAGCCACGGGCTAGCTACGATTCGTTATCCGGTGCTGGAAATTGAGGGACGCGTGGAATCCTTCGAGAACGGGAGCGCATTCACCCCGCGCATCCTTCGGGCGGGGACGCAGCAAATGCAAGTAACCAGCACGCGCTCAAGGGAAGGTTACCTCGCCTCAGCAACATGTAGGCCATACGCGTTTGCGAAGAACTCCAGAAAAACTCCCAGCAACGGAGAGAATCCGGGTCGGTCAGTGACCTGAAAGGACAAACGCGGTCCATCTCGTCGGCTTTCGGCTTTCATTATACGACCTGCCAGTCGTATATTGCGTCCGGGCCCATTGAACATGAACAACTTCCGAAACGAAGGCCAGCCGACCCTTGGGTCTGCGATATACGAACCGGCTGAAGCCATCGCGAACCGGCCCGCGTTGGCGGACAACGAATTGCGCGAGATGTCGCGAGTTCACAACCAAACCTGGATATACTACTGGCAGTTGTATATTAAGCGTTGGACGGAACGAAATGAAAGACTCTACGATCAGTCTGCTTCGCGAGCGTGAATCGGCTTGGGCCAGAGAGAAGCGATTGCTTGCCACGTCCGAAGAAATCGAGTTGTTCGAGCGGGAATACGGGAAGATTCATCCCGAATACGTGCCCTACCTCCGTGAGGTTGGTTATGCCACGGTCGGTTCTGAGTATTTCGACCGGCTTCCGGAGCTAAGGAAAAGCATCCGAAAGGGTGATGGTTACCGAGGCCCAGATAGCCCTGGAAAGATGGGCGAGTGCTTCATATTCCACTGGGACGGATGCGGTAATCCGGTCGGTATATCCTGGAAGGATTCGAAGATCTATGTGGATGACGATGTGTATGGGATGGGCATGTGCCTGAGCGATTCGCTGGACGACTATGTCACCGAGTTACTCAATGAGAAGTAATCCAACCTGGCAGATGCAGTGAACCCGGCGATGGCGCTCCGGTTTGCAGTCGAAGGTCAGTGGCGCTGGCTCATTGATCTGGAGCGTTAGGCAGTAACTATGACGCCCTTAACCCATACCTTTATTGGCCTCGGTCTCTGGGTGCTCATCGGTGTTTGGAACTATCGAGCGAAGGAGCTTACCCCGGCATTTTTCTGGAGTCGGCTGGTCGTGTCTGCATCGACAGTCCTGCTATTCGGACTCGCTCTTTATGCCATGACGACTACGCAAAGAACGCTCCGACTGCCAACCCGGCTGCTTCAGTGAACGCGCCGATTGCGCCTCAGCTCGATTCTGGGCACAGTCCTCGGCGCGTCACTGAGCATCGACGTTGATATGGCTTTCAGTTTGTCAAGCAGGGGTGGACGGCGAGCACCCGATATCTTCGGGCGCTGGGGTCGTCAGTCTGTGGGCTGAGTCGTGGGTACAAAAGAGGCGAGTATAAACGACGATGGATCCTGCTGATATACGTGCGTTGGTTAGCACAAGACCCGGGTGCGTCGCGGCGCTGTCTCAGTCTCGGCGCGTGAGTTCATTCCCTTGCGGGAACTGATCACATAACGTCAACGGGCATCCGCCTCACCGTGCCGCTCTCATACCCACGGCACAACTCACTGACCGCATTTCAAGGAACACTGACTCTGTTTTGGAGGACTAGCCCGGATATTTCATACCCGGGAATCGGAGTGAGTAATTTGCCGAGGATTGGAAGAAAAGTTGGGAAGGATCTCCCGGGTGGTCTTGTGGTGGTGGATGCCACAAGGGGATTTGGGG
>JBDKKE010000581.1:0-6785 GCA_039796255.1 Verrucomicrobiota bacterium
TTCGGCGCATGATCCGACACGCGATACTGGCACTCGGAGTCCTGGCATCCGGGGCGGGGATGGCGGCGGAGCCCCGCTCGCCAGCGGAGTTTGACGCCGCCTACGCCCGTCTGGAGACGGCCCCGGGGTCGACCAATGACCCGGCCCGTTTGAAGGCGCTCTTTGACCTGACCTGGCGCTATCAGATGGTCGAGAGTCCGGAAACCGCGACTTCCGTCGGATACCCGGGACTCAATGATCAATGGTCGGACCTTTCGCCGGCGGCCATGGCGCGGCGGCGTCAGGAAGTGCGGCGGTCCTTGCGGGTGCTGGCCACGATCGATTCCGGGACGCTCACTCCCGACGAGCGTCTGTACCGCGACCTTTTTGAACGGGCCCTGCGCGAGCAGGCTGACGGGGACCGCTTTCCCGAGGAACTTCTGGCCATCAACCAGATGGGCGGCCCGCAGCAGGAGATCGCCCAGATACTCACCCTGATGCCGGTGCAGACGGCAGGGGACGTGGAGAATCTCCTGTCCCGCCTCCAGGGCGCCTCGGCGCGCATTGAGGCGACGCAGAACCTCCTCCGGGAGGGACTGTCACGCGGGGTGACCCCGCCTCAAATCACGCTGCGGGATGTCCCGCAGCAGGTGCTCAATAACATTCCATCCGATCCGGATCAGAGTCCCCTGTTCCGACCGTTCCAGTCCCTGCCAACCTCCGTTCCTGAGACGGAGCAGGAAGCCTTTCGTGGACGCGCCCGGGGGATCCTGACCAACGCGGTCTACCCGTCCTTTCGCGAACTTCACCGCTTCCTGACCAACACCTATCTGCCCGGCGCGAGGACCAATCTTGCGGCGACCTCCCTTCCCGATGGTGAGGCCTGGTATGCGTTTCGGGTTCGCCAGAGCACCACCACGCGACTGTCCCCGCGAGAAATTCATGAACTCGGATTGGCGGAGGTGAAGCGCATCCGGGGTGAGATGGAATTGGTGATGAGGCAGTCCGGGTTCTCGGGGTCGTTTGCGGAGTTCCTGAACTTCCTGCGCCAGGATCCGCGGTTTTACTACACCCGCGGAACGGAGCTGCTGGCGGGATACCGGGATATCGCCAAGCGCGTGGACCTTGAGCTTCCCAAGCTCTTTGGGCGTCTCCCGCGGCTGCCCTACGGCGTCCTGCCCATCCCCAGCTACTCGGAACAATCCCAGACCACGGCCTACTACCAGCCGGGCGCTGCCTCTTTCGGACGTCCCGGCGTCTTTTACGCCAACACCTACGCGCTGAACATGCGTCCCAAGTGGGAGATGGAGGCGCTGACCCTCCATGAAGCCGTCCCCGGACACCACCTCCAGATCGCCATCGCTCAGGAACTGGAGGGAGTGCCCGACTTTCAGAGGAATGCTGGCATCACCGCCTTCGTCGAGGGGTGGGCGCTGTACTCCGAAAGCCTGGGGCCGGGCATGGGCCTCTACGCGGATCCCTATTCCAAGTTTGGCCAGTTGACCTACGAGATGTGGCGGGCCATCCGGTTGGTCGTGGATACCGGCATCCACTCCATGGGATGGACCCGCGAACAGGCGGTGGATTTCTTTCGCACCAATTCCGGCAAGACCGAACACGACATCGGCGTGGAGGTGGACCGCTACATCGTGTGGCCCGGACAGGCCCTCGCCTACAAGATGGGTGAGCTGAAAATCAAGGAGCTGCGGGCGTATGCTGAAAAGGAGCTGGGGCCAAACTTCGACCTCCGGACCTTCCACGATGAGTTGCTGGGTAAAGGCGCTTTGCCGCTGGAAGTGTTGGAGCCGAGGATGAAGGAGTGGGTAAGGGCCAGGAAGTCAGTAGTCGGCAGTCAGTAATCGGTAGTCAGGAGTGGTGGATGTGCGCCTGGATCCTTCGCAATCGCCATTCGTCGGGACGCCTACGCATCACAATCCCTGCCTGCGCCCAGCAGGTTCTCTCTTGCTGAAAACTTGAAACTGAACACTGAAAACTCCGCGCAAAGCGCGGCTAGGTGATGATTCCGGCGACGCAGGCGGTCAGGTAGCAGGCCAGCAGGCCGGCGACCATGGCGCGCAGTCCCAGTTGGGCGAGATCGGGTCGTCGGGAGGGCACCAGGGCACTGATTCCGCCGATCTGGATGGCCACGCTTCCCAGATTGGCGAAGCCGCACAGCGCGTAGGTCGCGAGAGTATAGCTCCGCGGATCCAGCCGGGTCTGCTCCGCCGACAGCGAGAGGTAGCCGAAGAACTCGTTGAGAATGATCCGTTCCCCAAGAATCTGGCCGATCGCCAGTGCGTCATGGGGCGGGACGCCCATCAAAAGGGCGAACGGCGCATTGAGATAGCCCAGGACCTCCTGCAGCGGCCGGGTGGTGGTCCATCCGAGGTGACTGGCGGCATAGGCCAGCAGGGAGTTCACCAGAGCCACCAGTGCGGTGAAGGCGATGAGGATGGCGGCCACATTCAGCGCCAGCTTGAGTCCGTCGCTGGTTCCCACGCAGACGGCGTCGAGTCCGTTGAGGGTCGTTCGCTCCAGCGGACGGCTCGCCCCGGCGGCGGTTTCGCTGGCCTCAGTCTCCGGATTCATGATTTTGGCCAGCATGAGCGCTGCGGGTGCGCTCATGACCGATGCGGTGAGCAGATGTCCCGCCGGGACCTTCAGGACGCCGGTGTACACGGCCAGCACGCCTCCAGCGATGGTGGCGAATCCGGACGTCATCATGCAGAAGATCTCACTGCGGGTCATACGCTCCAGATACGGGCGGATCACCAGCGGGGCCTCGGTCTGTCCCATGAAGATGTTGGCGGCCGCCGCGAGGGTTTCACTTCCGCTGGTGCCCATCACCCGCTGCATGGCCCAGGCCATGGTCTGCACCACCCGCTGGAGCACCCCGTAGTGATAGAGCAGGGACGACACCGCACTGATGAGGATGATGGTTCCGGTGATGGTGATGACCAGCAGCATGCCGTTCCCGGGTCCGAACGCACGGGTCATGGCCTCGGGCTGGGCCAGGGCGCCAAACACCAGCCGATTGCCTTCGTTGGCGAAGCCGATGAAACGGTCCACGGCCGCCTGAAAACCATGGAACACCGCCTGGCCCGGCTGGGTGCGCAGGATCAGAAGCCCCACCATGAACTGGAGTCCCAGTCCCCAAAGCACGGTTCGCCACGGAAACCGGTTTCGGTGGGTGGATACAGCCCAGGCGCCGGCAATCAGGATCACAATTCCAAGTGCGCTGACCCACCGAAGATTCATCGCCAGCGAGCCTACCCACTTTGGGAGCGCGTGGCCCAGTCCCAACTCCACAACTCCACGGTCAGAGGGCTTGGTCCATTTCCGGTTTCTGAAGGAGCCCATCCCAACGCGGATGCCACATCACGCCGTCCCGGCGCGGCAGTTGGCAGGATGTCGTCTGCGACCTGCGGTGGGAATTGCCGAATGTGGGGCTTGTAGGAAAACCGGCGGCACGGCTCACTTCGCGGGTCATTTCATGCGCTGGTCACAAACACTGATTCCCACCCTCAAGGAAACCCCCGCCGACGCGGAGATTGCCTCCCACCAACTGCTTCTGCGGGCCGGCCTGGTCCGCAAGCTGACGGGCGGCCTGTACACCTTCCTGCCCATGGGCCTCCGGTCCCTGCGCAAGGTGGAGCAGATCGTCCGGGAGGAAATGGACCGGGCCGGAGCCATCGAGGTTCTCATGCCCGCCCTGCAGCCGCCGGAGATCTGGCAGGCCTCGGGACGCTACGAGACCGCGCGTGACGTGCTCTACAAGGTGAAGGACCGCGCCCATAAGGAATGGGTCCTGGGGCCGACCCACGAGGAGGTCATCACCACCCTGGCGGCGGGTGAGATCAATTCCTACAAGCAACTGCCCTGCAATTTCTACCAGATTGGCATCAAGTTCCGGGATGAGATTCGCCCGCGCTTCGGCCTGATGCGCGCCAAGGAATTCATCATGAAGGACGCCTATTCCTTCGACACTACGGATGCTGCGGCGATGGCCAGTTACCAGCGGATGTACAACGCCTACGGCCGGATCTTTGCGCGCTGCGGACTGCAGGCGTTTCCGGTGGAGGCCGACACCGGGGTCATCGGAGGCAACCATTCCCACGAGTTCATGGTGCCGGCGGAAACCGGAGAGAACGACATCGTTTACTGCGAGTCGGGTGGCTATGCGGCCAACATCGAGAAGGCCAACAGTCGGGGTCCCCTGACCCCGACTCCCTCGGTCGATACCGGAGCGGCGCCGGAAAAGTTTGCCACGCCGGGTGTGGTGACCATTGAAGCGCTGTCCGCACCTCCCCATGGCGTGCCGGCGCTTGCCCAGATCAAGACGCTGGTCTACGTCGCCGATTCCCAACTGATCCTGGTCCTCCTGCGCGGAGACGACCAGTTGAACGAGGCGAAGCTGCTGGCCCGCACGGGCGCGACTCAGGTGCGTCCGGCGACTCCTGCCGAGATTCAGGCAGCCCTGGGTGCGAGCCCTGGATCGCTCGGAGCCGTGCAGGGGGTTCCCGCCAACACCCGGGTGTATGCCGACCACGCCCTCCAGGGAGCGCGCGGAATGACCACTGGGGCCAATGAGGACGGTTTCCATCTGCGCCACGTTTCGGTGGAGCGGGACATCCGGGTCTCCCAATGGGAGGATTTCCGTACCGTGCGGGTGGGTGAGCTCTGCGTCTCCTCGGGACTTCCGCTCAAGATCCGCCGCGGCATCGAGGTGGGACATGTCTTCAAGATTGGAGTGAAGTACAGCGAGAAGCTGAACTCCACCTTCCTCGACGAGAACGGGCAGCGACAGTTCTGCGTGATGGGCTGCTACGGCATCGGCATCACCCGCACCCTGCAGGCGGTGATTGAGCAGGGGCACGACAAGGACGGCATCGTCTGGCCGGTCAGCGTGGCGCCCTTCCAGGTCTGCCTGACGCCCCTGAGCGTGGCTCCGGACAGCGCGCCCATGACGCTGGCAGTGAAACTGCACGATGAGCTCACCGCGGCCGGAATTGAGGTCATTCTGGATGATCGTGACGAGCGTCCGGGCGTGAAGTTCAAGGACAGCGAACTGGTCGGCTTCCCCCTCCGGGTGAACCTGGGCGAGAAATCCCTGGCCAAGGGTGAAGTGGAACTGAAGCCCCGCGGGGGCACGGTGCAAATGGTGAAGGTCGAGGACGCCACCGCTCAGGTCATTGCCTGGGTCAAGGCCGCGTTGGCGAAGCTCGGGTAAGCTGGATCATTCCCTATTCTTCGAGGATGTCGCGTCCGCGGCCTCTCCTGCCTGTCTGGTCTCGGGATGTTCGAGGGCGAGCAGGTCTCCCACCAGCCGGCCGATGGGCTCGAGGAATTCGCGGAAACGGTCCTCATCGTCGGCCGTGAATTCCCCGGCGTCCCGTTTGTTGAGCACCTGGGCGACGGCAATCACTTCGCCGCTGGGACGGCGCACGGGCAGGCAGAGAAGACTCCGGGTTCGATAGCCGGTCCGTTGATCCACTTCGGGGTTGAACTCCGGGCTGTCGTAGGCGTCGCGAAGGCGCACGGGGATCCCGGTCCGGGCGACCTGGCCGGCGATGCCGCGGTGCAGGTCCATTTCAATCGACAGGAGATCCTCGGTCCCGGCTTGGGCAACCCGTGACCGCAGTTTGCCCGCGGCCCAGTCCACGACAAACAGGGTGACCCGCTCGGCATCGAGGAACTGGCCGGTGCGAATGGTCGTGGCGACCAGCAGTCGGTCGAAGCGGGCCGAGGCGACCTGGTTTCGGGCGGCGTCCAGCGCTCGTCGGAGTTCCGTCAGTTCGCCCGTGGATTCCTCCAGGAACTGGAAAAAGGAGGGTTCATCCAGAGTCTCCAATTCCCGGGCCATTAGCGCCGGCCGTCCCAGCCGGGAAACCCCGGCTGGAAGCTGACCGGCGACCTGAACGGCATCCCGGGCCCGCGACATCAGCCGTCCGTCCTCCAACGACAGCGTGCGATCAGCGATGTCGAGAATGCGATGGTCGTGGGTCACCAGCAGGATCGCGCATTTCTGCCGCTGCGCGAGTTGCTGGAGCAGCAGCACCACCTCCCGTCCCGTCCGTCGATCCAGGGCGCTGGTGGGTTCGTCCGCCAGGATCAGTCCCGGCTGCACCACCAGGGCGCGGGCAATGGCAACCCGCTGGCGCTGGCCTCCGGAGAGTTGGTCTGGAGATTTGTCCGCATGGTCCTCGAGACCCACCAGCCGAAGCTGTGCCAGGGCCTGCTGCCGGACGCACGCAGCGTCCACGGGACCCGACCACGACAGCGGAAGCGCCACATTCTGCCAGGAGGAGAGTGAGGCAATCAGGTTGGGATTCTGGAAGATGAATCCGATTCGCCGCCGCACGCTGAGAAGTTCCGGTTTGCCGGCGCCGTAAAGCTCCCGTCCGAAAACCCTCACGCTGCCCGCCTGCACGCTGCGAAGTCCTCCTGCGAGGGTCAGGATGGTCGTTTTGCCGGCGCCGGACGGTCCGGTCAGCAGCACAATCTCACCCGGATGGATCTCGGCGCTCACCCCGTGGAGTACGGTGCGACGAGTGTCCCCGCTTCCGAAAGCGTGGTGCAGGTCACGGATCTGGAGCAGGGCTTCCATGCGTTTCAGAAGACGTCGGCCGGGTCGGCCTGTTCCAGGACGCGCAGTGCGAGCCATCCCGAAAGGAGACACATGGACACCGTCAATGACAGCACCACGGCGGACTTGCCGAGGTCCAAATAGGCAGGGAGTGAGGTGGCGATGCGGGTGGCGAGAAATATGCCCCAGGACAGTGCGGCGGCGGGGATGAACCCAGTCA
>JBDKKE010000582.1:0-3445 GCA_039796255.1 Verrucomicrobiota bacterium
AAAAACGCGGCAAGATCATCACCATCTCCGGCGGCGGCGCGACCAACCCGATGCCCCGCTTCGCGTCCTACGCTTCCACCAAGGCCGCGGTGGTGCGCCTGACCGAGACCCTGGCCGAGGAACTCCGGGAGTTCTCGATCGACGTGAACGCCGTCGCCCCCGGCGCGCTGAAGACCCGGCTGACCGAGCAAGTGCTGGCCGCCGGCCCCGGCCGCGCCGGCGAGGCCTTCTTCGCCAAGAACAAGAAGTGGTCCGATGAGGGCGCCGTGGATCCGAAGCTCGGCGCCGGGCTCTGCGTCTGGCTCGCCTCCGCCGCGAGCAACGGGATCACCGGCAAACTACTCAGCGCGCAGTGGGATCCATGGAAGGACGGCACGCTCGAGGCCAAGCGCGAGGCGCTCAAGTCCGACATCTACTGCCTGCGCCGCATCGTCCCCGAGGACCGCGGGCAGAAGTGGTGACGGACACTCTGATTCCGACCGAAACTTCATGCGAGGCCTACTGAGAAACCTCGATGCCAGATCTTCACGCCTTTCCACTTGGCTACTCGGCGCGATCGTTCTGACCGGCTTGGCGGCGCTTGGCTCAGGTTGGACCACTCATCCGTTATCGGCGACCGAAACACTCCGACTCTTGGAGGACGCGATCCTGATCGCGATTCCAATCTGGCGATTGCTGGCGGTGCTTCGCGCCGCGGGCCACCCGGCGTGGGCGGAACTGGCGAGATTGGCTACGCTCATGGTCGCCGCGCTGTTGTTTTATGATTCGTTCCTGACCTCCAACTACATCGGCAGCACGGATGGACCCTGGAATGCGTACATCATGATCGATGCGATCAACCAGGCCCGGGCGGGCGTCTTCCCGGTCTGGATTGGGCAGAGCGAGCACATGTACAACGGCGCAATCCATCCCTACATCACGGCGCCAAACTACACTCATCTCGGAATTCTCATCGACTGTATGACTGCGCACGCGCTGCCGCCACTGGCGGTCGAGCATCTGGTCGTAATCACCACGGTCTTGATGGCGGCGCTGATCGCCTATGCCTGCCTGGCGATGCTGCTGCCAGCCCGCCGGTGGACAGCGTGGTGCCTAGCGCTGCTGTATGTTTCCGGAGCGGGCATCACCGTGTACATCTACAGCCGGGAAATGTACCTAACCGCCATGACATTCACGTGGCTGCCCCTCGTGGCTTATGGCAACATCCGGCTCCTGCGGCAAAGGGACCAGGCTGGCTGGACCGCCCTCGTCGCGGGACTGGCACTCACTTGGTTCAGCCACGCCCCGGTCGCGACATGGACAACCATCTACTCCGCCCTAGTGCAGGGAGTGAGCCTGGCTGCCACGGTAGATCGCAAGGACGCACATCAACTACTCGCGGCGGGCTTGCTCTTCTGTGGCCTCGCCCTGGGCTACTTTGTCTCTGTCAGGACGGTCACGGCCGGACCCGACCTCGCTCCGGCCAGTTCCCTACTCAACGCGTTGTTTGCGATCGGGGGCGGAGCCGCAACGATTCGCTACACGGTTGATGGCCGCCGGATCTGGTGGATCGGCATTGCCGCGGGCCTGGCGGGACTCGGCTGGCTTCGACTGCACTTCGCCCTGCTGCTCGCGGCGATGGTAGCGACTGGGGTAGCGATTCGTCTCGTTCGCACCGCAGCGCAACGCGGTGGGTGGAAACCGGCATTCCGGCAGGTGGCCTGGGTAACGCTGGCCCTCGCCGGTTTGGGGGCCGCCGTGATCCTGCGGCCCGGCCCTATGGGCAACGAGTCAGGGCTCCGGGAGTACACGCTGCGCTGGATGTTTCCGGGCGCCTTCCTGCCGCTTTCGACCCAGGCGATCTCGCTTTCCGACATACAGCCCGGCTATAGCGCGCTAGTGTTGTTTTTAATGGCAGGCATCGCCCTGCTGATCCGGCCGCGGAGCGAGGTGGCCGCGATGTTCGCCGGAGCCGGGTTTCTCCTCTGCCTCTTGGCACCCATCCCGGGGCTTAATCCCCTGCTTTTTACGGTGATGCCGAGCCCACTTTACAATTTCTCGCTCGGCCCCTTCGTGCGTTTCACCCCGCTGATGTACACCCTGATGATATTCGGCGGCGCGCTCGCACTGGGCGCCTTCGTGCCTCCAGGCGCCCGCTGGTGGCGCCGGGGCCTGGTCGCGGCGCTCCTCCTAGTCGCGATCGTTTGGAACGCGATCGAGCTGCGCGAACCGCTGAGCCGAATCGAGGCGACCCGGTCCTCGCCCGCCGGGACCGAAGCCTTTTACCGGCCGGAAAATGGGACGACCCTCTTGATCTACAACGAGCTTCCCTCGGTGGTCCACAGCGACCCCACCATCAGCGATGTGTTGCTCAAAAGCCACCTGCTATCCCGGGAGGGAGCCGCGGTGATTCCCGAGCCCTTTCTCGCCGGCATCGGAGGCACTGGGGAGATGATCAATGCCACACCGGATCGGATGAATCCCGGCCAGTTTCTCCTCGAGCCACGGATTCAAATCGAACCTGGTTATCATCTCCTGCTCCGCCTGCAGGGAGTGCCTCCGTCCCTCGGTGGCCATCTGGACATTGGCGCCGGCGGGGGAAACCGACGCATTATGGAAGTTCCCTTGGCCGGTGGAGATCTGGAGCTGACGCTTTGGAACAGCGGCCAAGAGAGGATGGATCTTGGCTGGCGTTTGAGACCGGATCCCAGCCAGACCGTCCCCGCCTCGGTGTTCCTATTCGCCCGGGGTGAATTTCGCCTCTATCGGGGGTCAGATCTCAGGGTTCAAACGCGCAGCCTGATTCCCTACCGCACGGAGGTGCGCCTCGATCAGCCGGCACGCCTAGAAACTCCGCGCGTCGCGGTTCCGGGTTACACCGCGATCGTCAACGGACGCCCAGTGCTCCCGGCGGCCACCCCGAATGGCCTGGTGACCGTGCCGGTCGAGCCGGGCGATAATATTATCGAAATCCAATACCACGGGACCGGAATGATGCGCATCGCCTGGTTAATAAGTGCCATTTGCTGGGCAGGTCTGATCGCTCACCTTCTTCTGGGTCCGATCCGAGCGGGTCTGCCCCATTCTCTCACAGATCCTCCGAAGCCCGCAGGCGAAGAAGAGTTCAATCAGATGAACGCTGATTAGATTCCTTCACGAGGGGAGTTCGCCGGGACGGTCCGTTGGAGCACACCGTGCTTGGGTTGGCTCCGCAGGGTTCACGGATGGCAGGGTGCCTTCCGTCCAAGCCAGTCGCGCGATCACCGCGAGCCAGATCAGGCTACTGACAGCGAAGCTTAGCCAAACTTACCTGGTAAAGGCGTACTTTTGTTCCACGACTTATAATCCCGCCCGGGCCTGCTCCAAGGCGTCCACCATCACGTAACCGTACCAGCGCGCATCCAAACCACCCGACTGCTGCGACGTGAACAACGGGTAATAAATCCAGCCGGCCGCACCCAGGACC
>JBDKKE010000583.1:0-2897 GCA_039796255.1 Verrucomicrobiota bacterium
GTTTCCTGCACCGCAATGCCCGTGATCTCCCGCACCACTTCGGAGCGACTCTCGACGTGCTGGACGTTCAGGGTGGTGAAGACATCCATTCCCGCCGCCAGGAGTTCCTCCACATCCTGAAACCGCTTCGCGTGCCGGGATCCCGGCGCATTGGTATGGGCCAGTTCATCCACCAGCGCGAGCTGGGGACGGCGTGCCAGGAGGGCGTCCAGATCCATCTCTCCCAGCACCACGCCCCGGTATTCCGCCCGTCGTCGCGGTACGGTGGGGAGGTCCCGGGCAAGGGCATCGGTCTCCGCACGGCCGTGTGTCTCGACGTAGCCCACCACCACGTCCCGCCCCGCCGAAAGCTCGCGCCGGGCCGCCTCCAGCATGGCGTAGGTCTTCCCCACGCCGGGGGACATCCCGAGAAACACCTTCAGGCGCCCCCGCCGCTGCTGCCGGTCGTCACGCCTGATCGACGCCAGCAGAGCGTCGGGATTGGGGCGGGAATCCTCGGTCACGGTGTCAGATTACGATGGAACCAGGCTGTTTCCCAGTCCTGCTGCGCCGACGTTGATTCAGGAGCCGGTGCCCCCAGATCGACGCGGGAATCGCGGGTGAGTTTCCTTCACCGCCGCCCCTCATCGCGCATCCAGCGCCAGATTCACCATCAGCACATGGACACCGCGCTCGCCCAGGATCCCGAGGCTGGGCGAGGTGGTGTTTGCCCGGACGAGTTCCAACAAGGCCTCCCGCGGGATTCCCCGGACCCGCGCGACCCGGGCCGCCTGCAGTTCCGCATTCCGGATGCTGATGTGCGGATCCAGTCCGCTGCCGGAGGCGGTCACCGCGTCGGCCGGAACGGGATCCGTTTCCCTCAACCCATTCTCCAACCGGAAGGCGGCGATGCGGTCGCGGATCTGGTCGCTGAGTTTCTGCGAGGTGGGCCCCAGATGACTCCCCCCCGAACTCGCAGCGTCATAGCCATTCGCCCCGGCGGCGCTGGGCCGTGGGTGAAAATACCGTTCCGCAGTAAAGCCCTGGCCCAGGAGTCGAGAACCCCGGACGATTCCCGCGGAATCCACAATCAGACTCCCGTTGGCTTGATCAGGGAAAAGGGTCTGGGCAATGCCCCAGACGGCGAGGGGATAGAGACCGCAGGTGACCGCAGCGAGCACCAGGGTCGCCACGACGGCACCGCGGAGTTGGGCGAGAAAGGCATTCATGAAAAACGTCAGACGAGGTGAAACGCGGAGAGAAGCAGGTCGATGGCCTTAATGCCGGCAAAGGGAAGCAGGATCCCTCCCAGTCCGTAGACGAGGAGATTGCGTTGCAGAATCGCCAGAGCGCCCTGGGGACGGTACGCGACGCCCCGGAGCGCCAGTGGGATCAGAGCGATGATGATGAGGGCATTGAAGATGACGGCGCTCAGGATGGCGCTCTGGGGGCTTTTCAATGCCATGATGTTCAGGGGGGCGATGGCGGGAAAGGTCACCATCAGCAGGGCGGGAATGATGGCGAAGTATTTCGCGACATCGTTGGCGATGCTGAAGGTGGTCAGCGAACCACGTGTCATCAGGAGCTGTTTCCCGATCTCCACGATCTCAATGAGCTTCGTGGGATTGCTGTCCAGATCGACCATGTTGCCCGCCTCCCGCGCCGCCTGGGTGCCGGTATTCATGGCCACCCCCACATCGGCCTGGGCCAGCGCCGGCGCATCGTTGGTGCCGTCCCCGGTCATGGCCACCAAGTGTCCCGACGCCTGTTCGTCGCGGATACGCTGCAGCTTTGCCTCGGGTGTGGCCTGAGCCATGAAGTCGTCCACCCCGGCCTCCGCAGCGATGGCGGCGGCGGTGAGCGGGTTGTCACCGGTGATCATCACCGTGCGGATCCCCATTTTCCGGAGTTGGGCGAACCGTTCCCGGATGCCGCCCTTGACCACGTCCTTGAGAAAAATGACACCCAGGACCTCCGCTCCCTCCGCAACCACCAAGGGCGTGCCGCCCTGTCGGGCAACCTCATCGACAGACTCGGCCACGGGGTCCGGATAGTCGCCGCCCATCTGAAGAACCCAGTGCTTCACGGAGTCCGCCGCACCCTTGCGAATCGAACGGGATGCCCCGCCAGGAACTGCGGCAAAATCAACGCCACTCATGCGGGACTGGGCGGTGAAGGGAACGAACTGTGCCTGGGGTTCGGCGACCTCGCGTCCGCGCAGTTGAAACTTCTCCTTGGCCAGCACCACGATGCTCCGACCCTCGGGGGTCTCATCGGCGAGCGAGGCGAGCTGGGCGGCATTTGCCAACCGATCCGGAGTCACGCCCGGGGCCGGCAAGAACGCACTGGCCATGCGGTTTCCCAGGGTGATGGTTCCCGTCTTGTCCAACAGCAGTACGTCAATGTCGCCCGCGGCCTCCACCGCACGACCCGACGTCGCCAATACGTTTCGACGAATGAGGCGGTCGATGCCGCTGATGCCGATGGCGCTGAGCAAGCCGCCGATGGTGGTGGGAATCAGGCAGACCAACAGCGCGATCAGCACTGGCAGGGAGAACGGCGTCGACGAATAGATTCCGAAAGGTCTCAGGGTGACGGTGACCAGGAGGAAGACCAGGGTCATGGCCGAGAGCAGAATGGTCAGAGCGATCTCATTCGGCGTCTTCTGGCGACGGGCGCCCTCCACCATGGCGATCATGCGGTCCAGGAAGGCATTCCCCTTCTCCGACGTCACCCGGATCACAATGCGGTCACTGATGACCCGGGTGCCGCCGGTCACCGCACTGCGGTCACCCCCACTTTCGCGGATCACCGGCGCGGACTCTCCCGTGATGGCCGCCTCGTCCACGCTGGCGATCCCCTCGATGACCTCACCGTCGGCGGGAATGACATCACCCGTTTCGCACACCACCCGGTCG
>JBDKKE010000584.1:0-11254 GCA_039796255.1 Verrucomicrobiota bacterium
CGGGTATGCTCCCTCCTCGCCCCTCGACATCGGGCCGTTTCCGCGAAAACAGGACCCCTCTGAGTTTTCGGACAGGCTCTTATGGATTCTGGATCCCACCCCACCCCGCTGCGGACAGACCCGAAGTCCGAGTCGGCGATTCGACTATCGAACGAGGCGGCGTCCCCTGTTTCCCGAGGACGCCGATCCGCGGCTGAGGATTGCCCGATGCATTGCAAAGGTCGGGCGCAGCGCCAGACCCATTTCGTCCTGAAGTGACTGCAAATCCCGATAGTGCGCCACTGCCGCCGGATCGGGCCGGGCCGTCTCGCGATCATTGATCTTCACGAACGCCCCGGTGATCTCCTCGATGGTCACGCCATCTCCCCCCTGCCTCCGCCAGCACCAAAGGGCCTGCAGCGCAGCTCCGAAGGCGGCCCCTTCTCCCACCTGCAGTGTGACGACCTCAGCGTTGAAGACGTCGGCCATGATCTGACGCCACAACCGTGACCGGGCGCCTCCGCCCGTGGCGCGGACCTGGGTGGTCGTGACTCCCAGTTCCGCCAGACGGCGAAGACCGTAGTTCATTCCCAGCGTAACCCCCTCCATGGTCGCCCGTGCGAAATGCGCCGCGGTGAAGGTCGCCGGACGCACGCCCAGGAATACGCCGGTTCCCTCGGGAACATTGGGGGTCCTCTCCCCCTCCAGATAGGGAAGCAGCAGCAGTCCGTCCGAACCCACGGGTGCCTTCGCCGCCGCTTTCTCGAAGGCGGCGTGCTCCAGCCCAAAATCACGCCGGACCATCTCCGTGGCCACGGTGACGTTCATGGTACACAGGAGCGGGAGCCATCGGTTGGTGGAATCGCAGAACGCCGCGATCTCACCCCGGCTATCCACGACCGGTTTGCCCGAACACGCGTAGATGGTTCCGCTGGTTCCAAAGCTGGCGGTGACCACTCCCTCCCGGGTGTTTCCCGTGCCGATGGCCCCCATCATATTGTCGCCGCCACCGGCACTGACCAGGACGCCCGGGTTCAGCCCCAACTCCCGTGCCGCGTTGGGCACCAACCGGCCGGCCGGTTGGTCGCTCGGGGACAATTCGGGAAGGGCCGCCTCCAAATCGGCGTCAATCGCCGCAATGGCCGGCGATGACCACCGTCGGCGTCGAATATCCATCAGTGCCGTTCCCGAGGCGTCCCCATATTCCATGGTCCGCGCGCCGGTCAGCCAAAAGTTCAGGTAATCATGCGGCAATAGCACCGTGGCGAGCCGGCGAAAGTTCTCCGGCTCATGCTTCTTCAGCCACAGAATCTTGCCCGCGGTGAATCCCGGGAGCACCGCGTTCCCCAGTGCCCGAAGCGTCGCCTTAGGCCCCCCCAGCGCCTCGGTGATTTCAGCGCATTCGGCGCCGGTGGTGGTGTCGCACCACAGTTTCGCCGGTCGAATGACCTCGCCTGATTTGTCGAGGGGAACAAATCCGTGCTGCTGTCCACTGACTCCAATGGAAACCACCTCTCCCGCCCTTCCTCGGGCGGCCTTCATGGCAGCACGCACCGCACGGACCGTCGCTTCACGCCACGTCCGGGGATCCTGTTCCTTCGCACCCGGAGACAGACCCGGGATCAGGTCGTAGCGGGCACTGCCTTCGCCCAAGACTTTTCCATTGCGGGCATCCACCACCAGCGCCTTGGTGGATTGGGTGCCGGAATCAATGCCGAGGATCAGTGATCGGGAAGCCATGTGAATTGATCAGGCAAAATCCTGTCCGGAGGAACCCGTTCTGTCGAATGACGAATGCAGCGGACGCGCCGTCAGTTACCAAACCTACGACTCAGGATTCCATCCCGCGGGTGAACTCCGCTCGGGCAGTCCTCTCGCTGACAGTGTTCACAGTAAAATGTGCTGCGACCCGCCTGAACCATGCGCTCGATGGCCCTGCCGCAGTTCACGCAAGGCAACCCCTCGCGGTCGTAGACCTGAAACGCGGACGGCGTGTTCGTCGAAGTTGCCCCAGCCGTGCGGCCATAGTGGAACAGCCGTTCCCGATCCTCCGGTCTGGCGAGGGGGATCGACGATCCACGCTGGATCGCCTCTTCCAAGACATCACGAATCGACCGCCATAGCCGCAGAACGCACTCCAGCGGGAGGTCGCAGCAGCGAATCCCCGGCGATATTAGCGCCCGAAACAGGGCTTCGCTGGCGTAGATGTTTCCGATCCCGGCGATCACCGACTGATCCATCAGGCGCACCTTGACCGGCTGGCGCGAACCGGACATCGCCTCCTGGAGAACGTCCGGCGTAAACTCTTTCCCGAGCGGCTCAGGCCCCAGGGAATCCTGCGACAGAGGGACCAGACAAAAGCGTCCAAACTGGCGGGTATCTTCAAAGATCAGGCGAGCCTCGTCGAAGTCCACGGTGACGCCCACGTGTTTGGGCAGCGGCGCCTGAAGCGATTGCAAATAGATCCTGCCGGTCATCCCCAAATGACCGGAGACCGTTAGGGGCGGAACCCCGGGTGATTCGTTAAACTGAAACTGCAGGCACTTACCCCGGCGGGTGACGGATCGGAAGACGCGCCCCACCAGCGCCATCTGCAATTCGGCCCCGGAATGCGGACGGACGATCTTCGGTCGCCACACATCGACCGATTTAACGCGACACCCCCTCAGGCAGGGATCGAGCTGCCGGACCAGCACTTCCACTTCAGGCAGCTCGGGCACAAGAGGCGAACCCCGGAAATGCGCCAGAGGCCTACTTCTTGGCCGCCTTCTTGGTCTCGTCCGCCAGCTTTTTGAGGTACTTCTTGGTATCCTTGTTGAAGTCCTTCAGGCAGCTCTTGCAACAGAATTTGATGGTCTGGCCATCCACTGCCATTTCGTAGGGGGTCATACCGCTCCCCTCGAACTTCTCGTCGGAAATGAGGCAGAAATCGAGGGGATACGGCTTGGCCTTTGCGGCCTTGTCGTCAGCAGCGTGAAGAAGGAGCCCACTCGCTAGGGCGAGAAGCAGGACTGGAATTCGGATGGATTTCATGGCGCGTCAATGAGTGTTCCCGAACAACGGGAGCAGGAGACTACAACGCGTTCCGGCCCCTGACAACGCTGGGGCTGGCCCACCCCTCCGTCCTGGCGTTGGACGGAGGGCCGTGGACCGCGAGCCGGCGCGAGATTCGTTCAGGATTTCGGAGCGGACGCCGCCCCGTTCGCGTCAACTTTCGCGGCGGATGCCGTGGCTCCCGACGCCGACTTCTCGGGCTCATTGACCGGCGGTGCTCCCGGTCCCGCCGCTGCGGGATGCGGAACCACTATCCAGAAGGCATTCCTGGCGACACTCCAGTTCTTCAGGATCTCGTTTGCACGGGGCGACTCCGTTGCCTCGAGATGGGCGTAAATCAACGCCTCAACCTTCTTGGCCTCGGTCTCATCGGAGAAGCGCTCGATGCCCACCATGCCGGTGTTGTACCGCTGCGCGAACACCGCCCCGGGATCGTAGACGTAGGCACGACCACCGGACATACCTGCACCGAAGTTGCGACCGGTCTCGCCCAGCACCACCACCAGGCCGCCCGTCATGTACTCACACCCATGGTCCCCCAACCCCTCTACCACCGCGGTGCCGCCGGAGTTGCGGACGCAGAATCGCTCACCAGCGACGCCCGCCACGAAGAGGCGCCCCCCCGTCGCGCCGTACATGCAGGTATTTCCCACCAGACTGTTGTCAGCCCATGCGAACTTCATGCCATCCGGAGGCCGAACGACGATCTCGCCGCCATTCATCCCCTTGCCCACATAGTCATTGGCCTCACCGATGAGTTTCAGTCGGACGCCGCGGGCCAGGAAGGTTCCGAAGCTCTGTCCGGCACTGCCCTTGAGCGTGATGTCAATGGCCCCGTCGGGGAGGCCGGCGTCGCCATACTGGAAGCCGATCTGACCGGACACCTTGGTGCCGATGTTCCGGCGCGTGTTGTTGATCTTGTAGCTCAGCCTGGACACGCCTTTGCCCTGCAGCGCGACCCGGGCATCATTGATGATTTTGTCATCGAGAGAACTGTCCCCAAACCGCTCGTTGCGCTCCCGGGTATGGATGCGCGGGGTGGTCCCCGTCGTGTCCACCTGGTACAGGAGCTTGTCGAGTTGAAGGCCCGCAACCTTGGCCCGGACTTCCTCAGGGAAGTCCGAGACGGGACGCTTCTCCATCAGGTCTGTACGACCCACAATCTCGTCCAGTCGTCGAAAACCGAGCATGGCGAGAATCTCCCGGACCTCCTGGGCGACCGCATTGAAGAAGGTCACCAGGTTTTCCGGCTTTCCGCGGAACTTGAGCCGCAGCTCTTCCTTCTGCGTGGCGACGCCGACCGGACAGGTATTCAGGTGACACACCCGGAACATGGCGCATCCGGCAGCCACCAGGGCACCCGTGCCAAAGTTGAACTCCTCGGCACCCAGCAGCGCGGCCAGGACGATATCCCGCCCGGTCTTCATGCCGCCGTCCGTGCGCAGGACAATCCGGGACCGCAAATCATTGAGCATGAGGGTCTGCTGGACCTCGGCCACCCCAAATTCAAAGGGCCCCCCGGTGTTCTTGATGGAACTGAGCGGTGAAGCGCCAGTTCCACCGTCGTGTCCGGAAATGAGCACCACATCCGCATAGGCCTTGGCCACTCCCGCGGCAACGGTTCCCACCCCGGCGCAGGCCACGAGCTTCACGCAAACCTTGGCGCGCGGATTGACCTGCTTGAGGTCATAGATCAACTGCGCCAGATCCTCGATGGAATAGATGTCGTGGTGCGGCGGCGGGGAAATCAACGGCACCCCGGGAACGCTGTACCGAAGTCGGGCAATCAGCGGACTGACCTTGTGTCCGGGAAGCTGCCCGCCTTCACCCGGTTTGGCCCCCTGGGCCATCTTGATTTCAATCTCGGAGGCACTGGCCAGATAGGCCGGGGTGACACCAAAGCGTCCCGAAGCCACCTGCTTGATCGCGGAATTCTTCTCCGTGCTGTAGCGGAGGGGATCCTCGCCCCCCTCCCCGGAATTTGATTTCCCGCCGATGCTGTTCATGGCAATTGCCAGGCATTCGTGGGCCTCGGGCGACAGGGCGCCAAGGGACATGCCCGCGGTGGTAAACCGGCGCCGGATTTCCTCCACCCCCTCCACTTCGTCGAGGGAAACCGTTTCGCCAGATGGTTTGAACTGAAACAGGTCCCTCGGGCTGACCGGATCCCGCCGCTCGACGGTTTCCATGTACTTCAAGAACTCCGCCCGCTGACCGCTCTTGAGGAAGCGATGCAGGGTGCCGACCACCTGCGTGTTGTAGGCGTGGTATTCGCCGCGGCCGCCCCGGGCCACCCGGTAGTTGCCCCCGACGTCGAGCACCGCTGCCTCAGGCGCGGCGAAAGCCATCCGGTGACGCCGTAGGGCGTCCTCGGCGATCTCCCGGAAACCAATGCCGCCCACCTGACTCGTGGTCCCGAAGAAGCAGCGATCCATCACTGTCTGCCCGACACCGATCGCTTCAAAATTTTGGGCCCCATGATAGCTCGCAATGGTCGAAATCCCCATCTTGCCCATCACCTTGAGCAGGCCTGACTCGACCGACTTGCGGAAATTCACCAGCGCTTTCTCCAGCGTCAGTTCCCCGTACCGGCCGGCCTCAACGGCCTCCCGGATGGAATCAATGGCGACATACGGATTCACCGCGCTGGCGCCGAACCCAATCAGGGCGGCGAAGTGGTGCACATCCCGGGACTCGCCGCTCTCGCAGACCAGCGAACAGCGCAGTCGCTTCCCCACCCGGATCAAGTGATGGTGAACCGCCCCCACGGCGAGCATCAGGGGAATTGGCACCCGCTGGGCATCCACTCCACGGTCACTCAGTATCAGCAATGTACTGCCGCCATCAATGGCCTTCTCCGCCTCCTGACCCAACCGGTTCAGCGCGCCCTCCAATCCGTCGGCCCCCGACTCCGCCTCGAAATGGCAGGAAAGAAGGGTCGATCGAAACGCGGGATCTTCAATCTGCTGAAGGGCCGTGAGGTCATAGTCGAAGAGGAACGGCGAAGTGATCCGCACCTGCTTGGCGTGCTCCGGGGTCTCCTCCAGCCAGGACCGGCGGGCTCCGAGCGTGGTTCGCAGGGACATCACCACGCGCTCCCGAATGGAATCAATCGGCGGATTGGTAACCTGCGCGAACAACTGCTTGAAGTAGTCAAACAACAGGCGCGGACGCTTGGACAACACCGCGATCGGCGTGTCGTCACCCATGGAACCCACCGGTTCCATCCCTGAAACCGCCATCGGTTCCAGCAGGTCGTCCAACTGCTCCTGATCCCATCCGAAGGTGATCTGCTGCAGCGTAAGGTCGAGCAGATTGACCGGACGATGCGCCGCCGCGAAGGAACGGGAATGCGCCTCCAGATCAAATAGATTGGCCTTGATCCAGTCACCGTAGGGCTGCTGGGAGGCGACGAAGCTCTTGACCTCCTCGTTGTCCAGGAACTTTCCGGTCACCGTGTCGATCGCCAGAATCTTGCCGGGACCGAGACGCCCCTTGCGAACCACCTTCTTGTCGTCCATGGCCACCACCCCCACCTCAGACCCCATGACCATCAGACCGTCGTCGTAGATCTTGAAGCGGGCGGGCCGGAGTCCATTGCGGTCCAGAGTGGCACCAATGATCCTTCCGTCGGAAAAGACCACGGCCGCCGGACCATCCCAGGGTTCGTTGAGACAGGAATGGTACTCGTAATAGGCGCTCAGCTTTGGATCCAGCTCGGTGCTGTTCTCCCACGCCTCGGGCGCCAGCATGGTGACCGAATGGAGCAGATTGCGTCCGGAGAGATCAAGGGCCTCCAGGGCGTTGTCGAGCGCCGAGGAATCCGATCCCCCGGGCTGGATGATCGGCCGAAGGGTCTCGACCTCATCCCCCCACACCGCGGACTCCAATTCCGTCTCCCGGGCACGGGTCCAGTTCTTGTTGCCAAGCAGGGTGTTGATCTCGCCGTTGTGGGCGAGCATCCGGAAGGGATGGGCCAGGTGCCAGGTCGGAAAGGTGTTCGTGGAATAGCGCTGATGAAAAATCGCCAGCGCAGAGACGAACAGGGGATCCTTCAGGTCCAGATAGAACTTGGGAAGCTGCGGTGCGTTGAACAGGCCCTTGTAAACAATGGTTCGGGCGCTGAAGGACGGGCAATAGAAGCCGTCCACCTTGTCCGCCATCGCCGCGCGCTCAGCATGATTCCGCGCGAGGAAAAGCTTCCGTTCGAATTCATCGGCACTCCAGGACAGATCCCGTCCCAGCAGGCACTGCATGATCTCCGGCATGGTATTCCGGGCCTTGTCGCCCAGACAACGCGAGTTGGTGGGCACCGGACGCCAGGCCAGGAAGTGAATGCCGTAATGGACGCAGGCTTCCTCCACGAACTGGCGGCACTTGGCCACCACGTACTTGTTGCCCGCCGGGGCGAAGACGAATCCCACCGCCAGATCCTCCTCCTCCACCGCCTTCACCCCCAGCCTCTCCGCCTCCCGCTTGAAGAACGCCTTGGGCAATTGAACCAGGATGCCCGCACCGTCGCCGGTCTTCGCATCCGCATCCAGCGCGCCGCGGTGGGCAAGGCTTTCCAGCGCCTCCAGCGCAAACTGGACGATGCGCTGTTCCTTGCGCCCGGTGATGTTGGCAATAAACCCGACCCCGCAGGCGTCGTGTTCAAACTCCGGGCGATACAGGGACTGGGGGACCGACGGATACGAATTCATTCTTCGATGGGACCTCGATGACGCACGGATGCCCGTGTGCATCCCCGGAAACGTACCGGACGCGTTTCCCGCGACGCAAAACGTTTTTGGAGACGGATGAAATTCGCGCCACGCCGCCTTGACGACCAGATCGATAAGACAGGACGAAATTTCCATCCCACCGCCGGGCTCCGGCGCTAATGCGCGTCTCCTGCAACAAGGATTCCAAGGGAGGAGACGCCGGACCGGGTTCCGGTTTTGATTCCCACCGCGATTTGGGCTTTGCTGCGGAAGCGCAACACCTGCCGCCCCCCTCTTCCACGATGCACCGCTTTTTTGTTCCCGGAATCCAGGACACCGACGTGGAGATTCAGTTGCCGGAGGCCGAGGCCCGGCATGCATCCCGCGTGCTCCGTATCCAGCCCGGGGAGACCCTTCTTCTTCTGGACGGCGCTGGCGGGGAACACCGCGGAGAGGTGACGGCCGTCGGCCGGCGCGACGTTGCCGTGCGCCTGACCGAACACCGGCACCAGCCGCAGCGGCCCTGCGAGATCACCCTGGTTCAGGCCGTTGCCAAGGGGCCGGCCATGGAAGGCCTGCTGCACCGGGCCGTAGAACTCGGCTGTTCCCGGCTGGTGCCTCTGGTGTCGGAACGGAGTGTGAGCCGCCCCGACGACCCCGCCGTCAAGCAGGAGCGCTGGCAGGCTCTGGCCATCGAGGCGGCCAAACAGTCAGGCAATCCCTGGCTGATGACGGTCGAAGCCCCCATCACGCCGGCCGAGTGGCTACGCCGGCCCCGCCGCCATGAACTGCTCCTGGTCGCCTCACTGGAGGACGCAGCCCAGCATCCAAACCTCCCCCTGTTGGACCATCGTCAACGGACGGGAAACCCACCCCGGTCCGTGGCGGTATTGATCGGGCCGGAGGGAGACTTCAGTCCTGCCGAGTACGCCGCCTTTCGCGCTGCGGGAGCGCA
The DNA here is from genome assembly GCA_039796255.1 of Verrucomicrobiota bacterium. GTDB lineage: Bacteria > Verrucomicrobiota > Verrucomicrobiia > Limisphaerales > UBA9464 > UBA9464. The sequence continues at coordinate 8,692 of JBDKKE010000584.1, forward strand.
GCCGATCAGCCTCGGACCGCACGTCCTGCGTGTGGAGACCGCCGCCACCGCAGTGCTCGCGGTTCTGGCCTGCGGAATCGCCGGTTTGCGCGAGGAAATGCCGTTGTCGGTCCAACCGGGTGGCAATGCCATGCAGCGTTCGGGATGAGACTTTGCCCAGGCACAGCCTGTGCGTTCTCCCCCATTCCTTCGGCTGGAACACGGTTCAGCGAAGCCCGCTCAACCCAAACAACCGCTGGTGCTCCTGAATCAAGAACCGATCCGTCATGCTGGCCACGTGATCACACACCGCGCGGTGCAGTCCGATGACCTCAACGCGAACTCGCGCGCCGCGCGCCATCTCTGCGGGATGGGCCAGGTAGAAATTGAAGACTTCCCCGAGCATGCGGACAGCCCGTCGATTCGGCTCATTGACCGCCGGATTGTAGTAAAGATTGCGGTAAAGGTATTTTCTCAGCTCCAGGTTGGCCCGACGGCGTTCGACACTGTAGCCGACCAGCGGCCGCCGATGGGAACGCACCTCGTCCACGGATCCGACCCCGGCCGCGGCGACGTGGTCAAGGGTGGTCTGGACCACATCGGTCACCTGCTCATCGATGATCTGTCGGATCGTGTAATAGCGGCGGCTTTCCGCCGGCAGGACCCCGAACCGCCGCTTCACCTGCCGGGCAGCGCCCGCCCACACCTTCACCTGCGCCTGCAGCTTCTTCTCATTCAGCAGTCCGGAATCAAGGCCGTCATCGAGGTCATGACTGTAGTAGGCAATTTCGTCGGCAAGATTGGCGATCTGGGCTTCCAGCGATGGCTGATGACGTGTGAATCGTTTTCCGCCCGGGGGCACCTCAAAGTGGGGCTGATGTTTCGCCAGTCCCTCCCGCACCTCCCAGGAGAGGTTCAGTCCGGAGAAATCAGGATACTTCCGCTCCAGTTCCTCCACCACCCGCAGGCTCTGTCGATTGTGCTCGAATCCATCCTGCCCCTTCATGAGGCGATTCAACGCGTGTTCCCCCTTGTGTCCAAAGGGCGGGTGACCCAGGTCATGGGCCAGCGCAATGGTTTCCGCCAGGTCCTCATTCAGGCCCAGCGCACGCGCCAGATTCCGGGAGATCGCCGCCACCTCCATGGTGTGCGTCAGTCGCGTGCGCAGGTGATCCCCGGTGCCATTCAGAAACACCTGCGTTTTGTACTCCAACCTCCGAAAGGCGCGGCTGTGGATGACCCGGTCGCGGTCCCGCTGGAACTGGGTCCTCCAAACCGGCGCCTCCTCCTCATGAACCCGTCCACGGCTGTCACCGCTGTACTGGGCAAACGGCGCAAGAAACTGCCGCTCACGCCGTTCAAGCGTCTCGCGGGTGACCGGATCACGCGCAACCGGGGACAGGGGACGATGGGCCACAACCCCCCGAGAATGCCTGCGGAAAGACCCGGGTGTCACGCCGCCTATTGAGGCTCGGGATTCGATCCATAGCCTCACCCGACGCGCCCTCCTTCCCGTTCTGGCCCATTCGGACACCACCCCCGAACCGCCTGAAGGCGGGACGACACACTGGGCCGTATTCAGGGGCGCCCCTCCCGTCCAAGGGATTGCATCCGGGCATTCATTCGGCACGTTGACGACGTTCTGCGCATGAACATCTACTCCGATCCCACCTTCGACATGGCCTGCCGGCAATTCGACCTGGTTGCCGACCGGCTCAACATACCGGCCTCGGATCGGGATCGCCTCAAGACGCCCAAGCGATCGATCATCGTCGCCGTCCCGGTCCACATGGACGATGGCACCACCCGGGTCTTTTCCGGCTATCGCGTCCAGCATCATCTCACGCTCGGGCCCACCAAGGGCGGGACGAGATACCATCCGCAGGTGGCTTTGGGGGAAGTGGCGGCACTGGCGATGTGGATGAGCTGGAAATGCGCCCTGGCGGGACTGCCCTATGGCGGGGCCAAAGGCGGGGTTACCGTGGATCCCCGACAACTTTCGTCCGGGGAACTTGAACGCCTGACCCGCCGCTATACCCAGGAGTTGATCGGCTTTATCGGACCTCAGGTGGACATTCCAGCGCCGGACATGGGCACCAACGAACAGACCATGGCCTGGATGATGGACACCTATTCCGTCCACGCGGGCCATTCCGTCCCGGGCGTGGTCACCGGCAAGCCGGTGGGACTTGGGGGATCGCTGGGCCGAAGGGAAGCGACCGGACGCGGTGTCGCCTATCTCGCGGGCCGCGCCATGGACACGCTGGGCATCCAGGCCTCGGGCGCCACCGCGGTGGTGCAGGGCTACGGCAATGTGGGTGCGATCGCCGCGCATTCGCTCGGCAGACAGGGGCTTCGCATCCTGGCTGTCAGCGACGTCCATGGCGGACTCTACAACTCCGGCGGACTCGACATGCCCCGGGTGGACGCCTGGTCCCAGGAGCGGGGAACTCTCGCCGGATTCCCGGAGGCGGAACCCATCTCCAATGCGGACATCCTCGAACTGCCCTGCGATGTCCTGGTTCCTGCCGCGCTGGAACGCCAGATCACCGGGAGCAATGCCGGACGCCTGCGCTGCCGAATT
>JBDKKE010000585.1:0-3985 GCA_039796255.1 Verrucomicrobiota bacterium
CGGTTGTTGAGGTTTATTTGCCCTTGGCCGAACGCCGGCGTTATTAGAAGCCACCATAGGAGCAAGGCGGCAAATCGAGTTATCATGGGGCGTGGTGGAAATGGGGCGGGCTGTTTGGGAAAAGATCGTGGGTGTCGTCACCTTATACAAGAAGGGGGCTCCGATTGCGTTCACCGTTACCGGTGGATTGAAATCATTTAGTATTCGGCGCGCATTCACGCCCGCTTTCCTAAGCCGGGTGCTCCTCCCTCGAGGAATCTTCCAGGATACCTTTGCGGGAACGTTTGCCTCATGGAGCCCGGGGTTCTTCGAAATTCCACTTGAGGTGGAGTCATTGTTACTCCCGGCCTCATAGGGGTAGTTTTGGTTTTGGCGGGGTTCCCTTTTGGCAAGGATGACACGTATTCTTGAGAGGTTTCTACCCTCAGTGCGATCGCATCGATTTCCTGAGCGATATCCGTCAACGGACCTTGTGAGTCATAGACCTTCAAGAACTCCTCGGCGGCAAATGCCAGCGCCATCCAAGCATGCGCAACGATCAAAAGCGGGTCCCCTGCAGGACGCGTCCAAATGATTGTTAGCCTCCAAGCGGACGGGCGTTTTTCGACGTATCCTTTTCGCCCGAAGTGAGCTTTTACCCTTTCAATCGTTCGTTCATCTCCAGCCAACCCGAGGTGACTCACAACACTCAGAGAGGCGTTGAACATTCTACGCGCATCCCCCCTCCTAGCTTTGTCAGCCAAGGCTCGTAAACCAGCCACGAATGCTTGGTCAGTAGGGTCGGACGAACTCAGCCGTTGCAAAATGCGCTCACCGGTTGAAGGCGCCGGAGCTTTTTCGTCAGATGATTCCATGGCATCCCTCAGTCTTTAAGTTCAGGTCACGTCGGGCCAGATGGTCCGAAGGTCGACGGGTTCGAGTGAGCCGAGAGGGGAGGGCATGTTGGGTTTATCGATGGTGTTTATCCGGTGCCTGACCTCGCGCTGACTCCTCAACCGACCCTAATGACGGTGGCCAACTTTTTGGCGCGAGTGATGGCGACGTATTGTAGGCGGCGTTGGTCGCTGAAAGCGGTGGGTTGTTGACCCGCCTGAGCGGTCACCAGAAGGACCACCTCATCAAACTCCAAGCCCTTAGCGCGATGCATGGTGGCGACTCGCACCGAGGTGGAGTTGGGTTGGTCCCGTTCGTCCGGACCGATGATCGTGGCCGGCACCTTGGCTTCTTTCAGGGCATCTGCCACGGCCTGAGCTTCCCGCTTGGTTGAAACCATGACGCAGGCAGTCCTCCCCTGTGCGATGGACTCTACGGCAATGGTGATCAACCGCTGATAAGCCTCTTCCAAATGGGCCATCTTGAGCATCGCCGGCCGCGGACCATGCGAAACGGACTTGTAGCGCTTTACCTCATCAGAGCCTTCATCCAGGTCGTCGACTTCGCAGCCTTCCAGCATCGCAACTGCAACCCTCCGGATTTCTTCGGTGGTCCGGTAATTCAGATAGAGTTTGCGTGATCGCCCGCGGATATCGATCCCACAAGCGCTCATGGAGGCTCGATTCCGGTTGTAGATACGCTGATGGCCGTCACCTACAAAGAAGAGGTCGTTGGCTCCAGAGGCAACCATCGCTCGGAGGAGTCGAAGGGCTTGAGGCCCGAAATCCTGCGTCTCATCGATGATGATCGAAGAGAAATCCACCGGCTTGTCTTTCAGAAGCGTCGCGGCATCGCGGTAGGCGTCGTCCACCTCTTTGAGTTTACGGCTGGTCAACCCGGTCCGGTACTCCTCGAAGACGGGCCAAATGGCGTCTCGCTTACTTCGGCTCAATATCGTTCCGCGACCGGTCCGTTTGGCCTGACGGTATTCGTCTTGGGTCGTCACTCCTTGGGCACAGACTACGCGGTCGAATTCTTCTTCGTAGAAACCGGGAGGCAATCCCAGCGACGCATCCGACACGGTCAGTGCTCGTTGCCAGGCTTCTTTGGCTCCGTCGTCTTTGTCCCGGCTGAAGACGATCTTGTATTCGTATTTGTGTCGGCGAAGGAAGGTGTGGACCCAGGCATCTAGGTTTTGAACCTCGATTTTCTGCAGTGTGCTCGGTGAACACAGTGTCTTGAGGTTCCACGCGATGTCGTGGGCCAGATTGCGAGTGAACGTGGTAAAGAAGACCTGCTTGCCGTCGACGGTCGCATTTTCGGCCAACCACTTGGCGCGATGCATGGCCAATACGGTTTTGCCGGTTCCAGCTCCTCCCAGCACGCGCATGGGGCCGGTCCGATTGCCTTGAGCGAGTTTCCGTTGGGTGGGATGGAGAAAAATCCGCCATTGCGCCAGAGGCGAGTTGAGAATGGCAGCCATCGTCTCCTCGTCATCAATGACGACAAATCGGGCCTGAGACTCGGCGGTCTCGATGGCGGTCGCAAAGTCCGTTGTGTCCACGACCTTGTCCACCCGGGTCTCCCGCGAGGTCAGCACCTCAGTGACCGAGTCTCCGGCCGCGATGAGGAACAGTCCTTCGTAAGCCTCCACCGGGAGGAAGGGTTGCATCGCATCCAGTTCCACCTCGGAACACAGTGTGCGAATCTGGGGTATCAGTTCTGCAGGGGTGCCCAAGCTCAGCAGTTCTGCTTCCGAGAGAGCGGTGTACAGAGGAGCCGGTTTAGAAGGCGGCTTTTCATCGACCGCCTGAGGCTGCTCGTTTTGGACCCAATCGCGAGCCTGGGCTAGGACCGGCTCCACTACGGACTCTGTCGCGAAGACTTGCAGGGCCCCCGTCACTGGGTTGATGGCAATTCGCCGGTTCTCAGCCCACCGATAGGCGTCGTCGTGTTTGTCGACGTACATCAGCACGTAGACGTCTCCCTTGTCCGGCTTGAAGACGATCCCACGCCAATCTTGGTCAATGCGGATGGAACGGAGGGATTTGTCTCGAGCAGCCTTGATGGTCTCGTAGTGGATCCCATTGGCAGTGGGGTCGTTTTGAAACTTCAACGCCCATTTTACCACTTTCCCCTGAATGTTGTTTGGCAGGTTTGAAAGGTTGGCGAGGAAATCCTGCGCCAGCGCGACTTTAGGTTTTAGGTTCATGGCTGTGCTTCAGGAGTGGTTCCGGCCGGGTTGGGCGGTTGGTTGAAATGGTTTTGGAGCGCTTCGGTCCAGGCGTCTTTCGCCACCAGTGTTGTCCACCCGTGGCTTTCCCACACCGGTTTTGATTCCAGATGGTGTTCCATCAGCAGGACCACCTTCCGATGAGTCCAGGCCAGCTCCGCCTCGGCGATGACATCATCACCGCTCGCCAGCTCGTAGCCTACCTCATCGGGGGCTGGGATGCCCGCATCACGAAGTTTCTGAAGCCCTGGAGTGAGCGTCTGGATGGTCTGCGCGATCACGGTTTCCCAGCCCGCGGCATGGGCAACGGCGCCACCTCCCGCGTTGGGTTGAATTCCGGTGGAGATGGAGGTCCCCCGGTGGTCTCCAGCATCAAGGCTCTTGCGTGTGGCCAACAATACCCCGGGCAGGGTTTGGAATACGTTGAAGAGCCAAAGCCAACGACGCCAAGCCAAGTGACGGTCTGTCTCGTTGGTGAACACCGATTCGTCAAAAACCACGAATCCTGGGCTGGTTGGAATTTTCGAGCTGAGCTGAATCAGTTCTGTCGGCCACCAGTAACGCAGGAATACCCCGGTATCATTCACATTGCCGCAACAGGCCAACACCTTGCTTGGCTTGTCGCATTGCAGGGGTGCTAAGCCGTTCCAAAACTGCGCTAAGGTGGCCCGCGCTGTCTCCAGCTCCGGCTTGGTTGGATGCGGCACCATCTTGAATGCCGTGGCTCCTGAATGCCGCGCCAATCGCTCGGCGTAGGGGTCTGTTGTCTCCGGGGTGGAGCTGGCCAACCAACGCACCAAACCGGCCACGGCGTTGAGATTGAAGACGGTGTCGTCTGCCATTGCCTCCAACTGTGGGGGCAGTTTTTGGAGGTACATC
>JBDKKE010000586.1:0-6863 GCA_039796255.1 Verrucomicrobiota bacterium
GCGAACGTGGGTTCCTCGGTTGCCCATGGCCCGTGATCGCCTGCGGGTCGTCGGCCCGGCCCTCATCGAGATTCCCAAGATGCCCGCCCTGCAGCTCGCCCTGCTGGAGGCGGCGATTGAACCGCACCGCGCGAACCGGCGCTTTGCCATCCAGTTCGCAACCATGGATTGGCCGGTTCGTTCCGTTTTGCTGCCCTCTCTGGAGCGCCTCGCCGGCGATGAGGATCCCGCGGTGCGCGCGCAGGTGGCGATGGCCCTGCGCGGCGTCCCCGGTGGACTGCCCTCCGTGGAGCGATTGATCGGGGTATTGCAGGGCGATCAGGTGTCCGTGGTCCGGGAGGCGGCCCGTTCCCCCTATCGCTCTGACGCCGACGGTGACAGAGTCCTGCCTCAGCACACCGATGCCCAAAGTCCGTAAAAGCCAATGGGAATTCGGCGAACTGTTCGCCCCGGCGCCTTCGCGTCTCCCCGCAGAATCTCCCGCGGCGCCTGCGCCGACGGAGCTTCCGGTAGTGCCCGTCAAAACGGGGGCCGCCGTGACGCCGGAGGAAACCCTGTCCGTTCCCGCAGCACCGGCGCGGAAAGTCTTTTCCGTTTCTGAGATTACTCAGGGAGTGCGGCGGGCCTTGGAGGAATCCTTTGGTTCGGTGTTCGTCAGCGGTGAGGTGTCCAATTACCGGCTCCAGTCGAGCGGTCACGCCTACTTCGTGCTGAAGGACAGTCGGTCCCAGCTCGGCTGCGTGCTGTTTCGCGGTCAGGGGGGCGGCGGACGCGGAGGACTGCGCGACGGAGCACATGTCACGCTCGGCGGAGAACTCACGGTGTACGAGGCGCGCGGACAGTACCAACTCCGGGTGCTTTCGGTGGAACTGGAGGGCATTGGGGCCTTGCAGGCAGCATTCGAGCAACTCAAGGGTCGCCTGGCCGCCGAGGGGCTTTTTGATTCGACGCGGAAGCGTCCGATACCCCCCTTTCCCCGTCGGGTGGGACTCGTCACTTCGCCAACCGGGGCCGCGATTCGAGATGTCCTGCACGTGGTTCAGCGGCGCTTTGCCGGTGTGGAGTTCGTCCTGGTGCCGGTGCGCGTTCAGGGCGCCGGCGCCGCCAATGAAATCGCCGCGGCGGTCGGCCTGCTGAACGAGTACCATGCCGCAGGGACGTCGCTGGACGCGCTGCTGCTGACCCGCGGGGGTGGATCCCTGGAGGATCTCTGGGCCTTCAACGAGGAAGTCGTGGCTCGCGCGATCGCCGGGTCGCAGGTTCCGGTGATTTCCGCAGTCGGACACGAGATCGACTTCACCATATCGGACTTTGTCGCCGATCTCCGGGCGGCGACGCCCAGCGCCGCCGCCGAACTGCTCACCCAGGCCTATGTGGACAGCCGGACCGTGGTGTCCGAGGGAGCGCGTCGCCTGCGGTGGCTGATGCGCCGGCACCTGGCGGAAGTCGCCGAAGCCTCCACCAGCCTGCAGCGGCGACTGGCTCGATGGCATCCGCGGCGGCAACTGGCAGACCGCGCGCAGCGATTGGACGAGGCCACGTCCGCGATGGTGCGCCATTTGCGACGCGAAATCCCCGAGCGTCGCCGCCGGAGCGTGGCGCTGCAGCAGCGGCTGCTGGCGTTGCGTCCCTCGGCCGTCCTGTCCCAGCGGCAGCGGGAACTCGCCGACTGGCGTCGCCGTCTGCCGGCGGCGGCCCAACGGCATCTCGACGCGGTCCGCAGCCAGTGGATGCAGATCAGCGCCAGCCTGCGGCTGCTGTCGCCGGAAAACGTGCTGGAGCGCGGATACTCCATCACCTTCGCGGCGGATTCAGGCCGGGTCATCCGCACTCCCGCGGAGGTGGGGGAAGGGGATCGGCTGCGGACGCGGCTTAAGGGGGGCGAGGTGGAGTCGGTGGTCCTGAATCCCCCCGCTTCAGCTTCCCCGCCGCCGTAGTGCGCCCAGATCCCTGGGCCGGAAAATGCCGTGCGGGGTGATGATGCCGGTGATGAGTTCCGGAGGCGTGACGTCGAATCCGGGGTTGATGGCCGTACTGCCCGGATTCGCAATTCGCACGTAGGTCAGGTCGGAGGAGGTGCCGGAGGAGCCGACCCGAAGGCGGGGGCGTGGATCTTCCACCCGTCCCCAGGCGCCGAGCACCTCGGAGCCGTCTCGATCCTCGATGGGGATGTCGCGTCCGGACGCGAGATCCCAGTCCAGAGTGGACATCGGAATAGCAACGTAGAAGGGGATGCCATGACGGTGCGCCAGGACGGCCTTGGTGTAGGTGCCGATCTTGTTGGCAATCTCGCCGGTGCGTCCGAGCACGCGGTCCGCGCCGACAATCACCAGCTGGATCTGTCCCTGCTGCATCAGCCAGCCGGCGGCGTTGTCAGCAATGACGCGGTGGGGGATTCCCTGCTGTCCCAGCTCCCAGGCGGTGAGGGAGGCGCCCTGGCAGCGGGGGCGCGTCTCGTCACAATAGACGGTGAAGGGGGTCCCGCGGGACTGAGCCACGTACATCGGCGCCGTGGCGCTGCCGACATCCACAAACGCCAGCCAGCCCGCATTGCAGTGGGTGAGAACGGTGGAGCCCGCGCGGATGAGGTCGGCGCCGTGGTCGCCGATGGCCTGGCAGTGGGCCACGTTGTCGTCGGCAAACATCCGGGCGGCGTCCAAAGCGATCTCCTGCTTCGTCTTCACCGTCGTTTCGGAAGTCATCGCCTCGCACACCGCGTTCATGGCATTGACCGGATCCACGGCGGTCGGTCGCGCGTCCCGCAGACTCGAGTAGACCCGGTCCACATGGATCGCAAATCGCTCCAGGTTCTCTCCTCGAAAAGCCCGCACGCCCTGGGCCAGACCGTAAGCGGCGGTGGCCCCGATGGCGCCCGCTCCCCGCACAGTCATGTCCCGGATCGACTCCGCCGTCGCCCGATAATCCGACCGGGCCACGATCTCAAACCGGTGCGGCAGAGCTCGCTGGTTGATCAGTCGAACTTCATTGCTCCTCTCATCAAAACTGACCGTTCGAAACGGGCGTCGTCGACCGCGGACCAGGACATTCACGGCGCGAAGGGTAGGGGATTGCACCGCCGGAGAACAACGGCGGTGCGGTGGGACTGCAGGGCAGCGCGCGCGCCCAATCCCACCCAGAGAATACCGCTCAGGTCGGCATCTGCAGTCCAATCTTGGCCGCAACCTGGGAGACATCCTTGTCCCCGCGACCCGAGAGATTGATGATGATCAGGGACTCCCGGGGCATTTCGGGGGCGCGGTGGATGCATTCGGCCACAGCGTGCGCGGATTCCAGGGCGGGAATGATTCCCTCCAGTCGGGCCAACCGCATGAAGGCGTCGAGCGCCTGCGCGTCGGTGGCGTAGGCGTACTCGACCCGGCCCTGGTCGTGCAGCCAGGCGTGTTCGGGTCCGACCGCGGCGTAGTCGAGTCCCGCGCTGACGCTGTGGGTGAGCTGGATCTGTCCGAAGGGATCCTGGAGAATGTAACTGCGCGTTCCCTGCAGAACTCCCAGTGAACCCCCGTGGAAACGGGCGGCATGCTGTTCGGGCAGAATTCCGTGTCCGCCCGCCTCCACGCCGCACATGCGGACCGAGGAGTCGTTGAGGAAGGGGTAGAAGAGGCCGATGGCATTGGATCCGCCGCCGACGCAGGCCAGCAGCAGATCGGGAAGACGCCCCTCCTTCTCCAGGATCTGGCGGCGGGCCTCGTCGCCGATGATGCGGTGAAAGTTGCGCACCATCAGCGGATACGGATGCGCGCCGTACGCCGTGCCCAGAATGTAGTGGGTGCTACGCACGTGGGTGACCCAGTCGCGCATGGCTTCGTTGACGGCCTCCTTGAGCGTCTTCTGACCGGCGTGCACCGGCACCACCTCGGCGCCGAGCATTTTCATCCGGTACACGTTGAGCGCCTGCCGTTCGCAGTCCACGGCGCCCATGTAGATGACGCATTTCAATCCAAACATGGCGGCCACTGTCGCGGTGGCGACCCCGTGCTGTCCGGCGCCGGTCTCCGCGATCACCCGCGTCTTGCCCATGCGCCGGGCGATGAGGGCCTGGCCGAGCGCGTTGTTGATCTTGTGGGCGCCGGTGTGCAGCAGATCCTCGCGTTTGAGATAGATCTTCGCTCCACCGAGTTCCCGGGTCAGGCGTTCGGCAAAGTAGAGCGGGGTGGGGCGCCCCACGAACTCGCGCAGGTAGTAGCTGAGTTCCTCCTGAAACTTCGGATCCTGCTGCGCCCGGAAATACTCGGCCTCGAGCTCCTGCAGCGGGTGCATGAGCGTCTCCGGCACGTAGCGACCGCCGAACGGTCCGAAATGCCCGGTGGCATCCGGCATGTTGGACGTCGCAAACGAACCCTGGGAAGCGGCGGCAGTCGCTGTCATGCGATCAACGTAGCCCGAAGTGACGCGAAGCGAAAAGCAGAGAGTGGACGGGCACCACCCCCATCCGGAGGGAAAAGCTTTGCGAGTCCCCAATCCCTCCGTTGCGCGCGTGGAGTCCGTTGGGGGAACGGGGGAAGCCCCAGGCCTGTGGCACTTCCCTCATTCCACACACCGAAGGCACAAGGCTGGCGGGGCGGGGAGGAGAATGGGGACTCGAAAATCTCGTCCCTCCACTGGGCTGTGCTTCCGCTCGCGGCTCAATCCGACGGGTGAACACGCGTCACCCGGCCGTATCCGCCGGCTCCAGTGACCGCGAGGAGGGGATCTGATGCGGACGTCCAGGGGGCACGACGGGCGTGCCCTTACGCTCCAAATCCGCCCGGATCCTTGTCGTCGGCGAGCGTCTCGCGCACGGTCCGGCCGCACGATGGGCAACGGAAAGTGCCCTCAGTCAGTTCCTCGAAGCGGAGGCCAATGTCTTCATGGAACGCGGGTTCGCGATAGGTGATGAGGACGCCGGAGATGAGAACATCTTCCCGAAGGCCACAGTTGGGACAGTCGAGCAGTTCGCGGTCGTTGGCGAACATGCCGAGGGCGTGCATCTGTTCCCGGATCGCAGCGATCCGCCTCGCGAGCGGGGCGATGACGGCGGGGAGGAACTCCGAATCGCGCGTCGCGTTCATTTGCAGGCTTGGACCTTGAGTCCCTTGACGCGTTTGAACTCCTCAGCATTGGCGGTGACGAGGATGGCTCCGAGACTGCGGACCTGGGCGGCGATGAGGAGATCGAGCGGGCCGATGGTCTTGCCGGTCGCCTCCAGCGCGGCACGGATGTCGGCATAGTGCAGGGCGGCATCGAGGGTGAAGTCGGCGAGCCAGAACAGGCTGAGAAAGGCTTCGAGACGCGCGGCCCGGTGGGGATGCGTCTTGAGGTTCTTTTTCACGCCGGTCCAGAGTTCAGCGGCAACGATGACAGGGATGCCGGTCAGAGCGGGATCAGGAAGCTTTTCGAGACCGGCCTTGTTGCGGAGCACCGGAATGCACGCGCTGGAATCGAGGAGGAAGGACGGCTTCACGGAGCGGCAGGATTAAAACTCGAGGATGGGCCGCTCATGCTTGGCGGGCCGGGGCGGCGGTTCGGGAAAGTCTCCGCCATCGGGATACTTTTCGGAGAGGTAGCGGGCGATCTCGGTGAAGGTCCGGAACTTCGCCGCAGGCACGGGCTTGAGCACCACCTCATCGCCATGCTTTTCGATCAAAACCTCGGTGCCGTCGAAGCGGAAAGCCCTCGGCAAGCGGACAGCCTGGCTGCCTCCGTGCTGGAAGATTTTTGCGGTCGCCATAGCTACAGACTGTAGCTATGTCCGCTCAGCGTCAAGCGGCGAGGGTGTCGTTGAGTTCTATCAGAGATGCAAGGTAGGTCTGGCTGAAGTGTTCCCGGTTCTGGAGGTCCATCGCTCCCTGCAACTCCTCGCGCGGCGCAGGATCCGTCGCGACCTGCAACACCTTGGCGACATGTGTGGTGACTTGCGTGGTGGGCACGCCAAGGTAAATCGCCAATTCCTCCAAGGCCGATAGGCGATAGGCGATAGGCGAGAAGGAAACGGGCAGAGCAAGCCCATCTGGCTATTGGCTATCGGGGATCGGTCATCCTCCCGCAGGGAGAAGTGGTGCACCCGTGAGGAGTCGAACCTCAAACCTGCTGATCCGTAGTCAGCCGCTCTATCCAATTGAGCTACGGGTGCGAACCGGGCCGGAAACTAGGAATGGTGTGACGGAGCGGCAAGATACTTTTTCGAGATTCCGTCACCGGCACTCTGCGGAAGGTCGGTGGAAGGCTTGCCTTTCAGGGGCAAAACCTCGGATTCTTTGCCACCAGAACATGACCCTTCTGCCCAAGCTCCATCGCGTAGATCCGGTCGTTTTACCGCGCCCCATTTTCTCGTCGGCTCCGGCGGTCCCGTCGTTCCAAACACACCGGAGGTAAGGACGTGCGCATCATTCAACTGCTGGAGGGCGATGGATTGGCGGGTGCCGACCGCGTCGCGGTGGCCCTGGGCGATGGACTGCGCGGTGCCGGGCACGAGGTCGTTTTTGCCGTCTCGCCGGGTTTCCTCAAGCATCAGCCGACGGTGACGCAGAACCACGCCTGCCTTCCGTTGGCGCGACTGGGTGGAGCGCGTCGGGCGGATTTGCGGGAGTTCAATGCATTCGCCCGGGATGCGGACCTGGTGTTGGCCCATGATTCGGGCAGCCGACGATTTGCGTTCTGGTCGCGGGTGCTGGGACTGCGTCCTCCGGCGTGGTTCATGCAGCATAGCCTTCAGGGCGTCGCCGGCATGATCGGGGCGCAACTGCATCGTGTGTTCATCGCCCACCAGGTGGCGGTGAGTGCTGCGGTGGCCAGTCGGATCGTGGCGAGTGGTTATCCGCGATCGCGGGTCAGCCGAATTCATGGCGGGGTCGATCTGCGGCCCC
>JBDKKE010000587.1:0-12678 GCA_039796255.1 Verrucomicrobiota bacterium
GCTCTCCGGAGCGGCGCGGCTTTCTCCCGCGCAGGAACGGAGTGCGGCACCCATGGGTCACCTCTCCGTGACAAGATTCCCGCTTGCCAGCGGCCGGGGACGTTCCTGATTCTTGGCCATGGAATCTTTGCCGCCCAACGCGGCTGCCGACGCCGACTTCTACCTCCCCGCTGCGCGCTTCTTCCCCGCCCACGCTGCCGTCGCGCTGACCTACGACGACGTAACGCTGGCGACGCTGTACTCCGATGTGCTGCCGCGCGATGCCCAGCTCGACACGCGGCTGGCTGAAGGTCTGGAACTGCGCATCCCCGTCGTTTCGGCCGACATGGACACCGTCACCGAGTCCCGCATGGCCATCGCCATGGCTCTGAACGGCGGGCTGGGACTGATTCACTACAACATGACCGAGCGGGACCAGTTGTCGGAGGTCAGCCGCGTCAAGAATCACATCCATGGACTCATCCAGGAGCCGATCAAGGTGCAGGCGGACCAGTTGATCGGCGATGTGCTGGCGCTCATTGAGAAGAAAAAGTTCTCGTTCAGCACCTTCCCGGTCGTGGATAGCGCCAACCGACTGCTGGGGCTCCTGCCCGGACACGTCGTCCGCGCCCGCTACGCCCGGCGCATGGTATCCGAAGCCCTCACCCCGCGCAGCGAGGTCCGCACCGTCCACGAGCGCGAACTGGCCAGCGACCCCATCGGGCGCGCCGACCGCTTTTTCACGGAGAATCCGGGCATCCACAAACTGCTGGTGGTGGATGAGGAGGACCGCCTGCGCGGCCTGTTCACCATGAGCGACGTCGAGCGCATCACCCAGGAGCGCGGGGCTCGGGTGAAGCCGGCGCGTGATTCACAGTTCCGCCTGCTGTGCGGCGCGGCCGTCGCCACGCCCCGACTGGAGGACGGATCGCTTGATCGGGACCGCATCGTGGCCCACATCGGCGCCCTGGTGGAACGGGGGGTGGACACGGTGGCCGTCTCCACGGCGCATGGACACAGCAAGGGCGTGGGCGACAGCGTCCGGCTCATCCGCGACGCCTTCCCCCGCCTGCCGATCATTGCCGGCAATGTCACCAGCGGCGCCGGGGTCGAGTATCTCGCCGATTGTGGCGCCAATGTCATCAAGGTCGGCCAGGGCCCCGGATCGATCTGCACCACGCGGATCGTAGCTGGCGTCGGCATTCCCCAGCTCACCGCACTCTACCTGGCGTCTCGGGCAGCGCAGGCGCGGGGGGTCACCGTGCTGGCGGACGGCGGCATTTCGAAATCCGGTGACATGGTCAAGGCGCTCACGCTGGCGAACGGCGTGGTCTGCGGTGGCCTGTTTGCGGGGTGCCCTGAAGCCCCGGGCCAGATCATCGAGATCAACAGCAAACTGTATAAGCAGTACCGCGGCATGGGCAGCATGGCCGCCATGAAGGCCGGATCCGCCGCCCGCTACGGACACACCAGCACCGACACTAACCGCAAGGTGGCAGCCGAGGGAATCGAGGCCCTCAAGGAGGCCTCGCCTCCGGTGGATCAGGTGCTCAACGGCCTGATCGGTGGACTGCAGTCCGGACTCGGCTACCTGGGCGCCCCCAATCTGGCGCAACTCCGGGAGCGGGCCCGCTACATCCGCGTGACCGCCGCTGGGATGCGTGAGGCATCCCCGCACGACGTCATCGAGGTCAAGACCACGACCACCGCCAATTCGTAGGCACCCTCGGCGTCCGCACCGGACCACGCGCCCCCGAACCGCGACACCAGAAATCGGCTGCCGTGGTGGAACCGGATGTCTATGGTTCCCCGGTCATGACGTCCTACGACCTGTTTCTCAACGGTGAGATGGTGCCTGCTGCCGGAGGCAAAACGTTCAACACTCAGAACCCTGCCGACAGCCGCGAGACCGTGGCCCAGTACGCGCTCGGGGGCGCGTCCGATGTGGCTGCCGCCATTGATGCCGCGGAGAAGGCCTTCCCAAAGTGGGCGGCCATGACGCCTGTTGCCCGGGGCCGGATTCTCGGCAAGGCCTCCCAGATTCTGGAAGCGAGGAAGCCGGCCCTCGCCGAACTGCTGGTGCGCGAGGAGGGCAAGACCCTGGCCGAGGCCACGGGCGAGGTGCAGCGGGCCGTGGACATCTTTCGCTTCCACGGAGGACTCAGCTACACGCTCGGCGGACAGACCCTCCCCCATGATCTTCCCCAGAACCTGCTGTTCACCCGACGGGAACCGCTCGGCGTCGTGGCCCTGATCACGCCGTGGAACTTCCCCATCGCCATCCCCGCCTGGAAGATGGCTCCCGCACTGATCTGCGGAAACACCGTGGTCATCAAGCCGGCGTCCGCCGCTCCGGCGATGACCCTGGAACTCGCACGCGCCCTTCAGGAGGCGGGACTTCCCGCGGGCGTTCTCAACGTGATCACCGGCGAAGGCCGTCCGTTTGGCGCCGCGGTGGCAGCCCATCCCGCCGTCCAGGCGCTGAGCTTCACCGGATCCCATGCGGTGGGCTCCCAACTCTACCAGTCGGTCGCCCCGCGAATGATCCGCTGCCAGCTGGAGATGGGATCCAAGAACCCGACGCTGGTGCTCGCCGACGCCGATCTCGATCTCGCCGCGCGACTGGTGGCCGTGGCCGGATTCGGACTCACCGGACAGGCCTGCACCGCGACCAGCCGGGTCCTTGTGGAGCGTCCAGTTCTGGAAGCCTTCACCGCCAAACTCGTGGCGCTCGCTCAGAACTGGAAGGTGGGCCCCGGTCTCTCCTCAGGGGTCCAGATGGGACCCGCCGTCAGCCAGTCGGAACTCGAAGGCAACCTCGCCGCCATCACCCAGGCGCAGTCGGAGGGTGCGGAACTGGTCTGGGGAGGCGCGCGTCTGAGCGGGGAACCCTTCGAGCACGGCTGGTTTATGCAGCCGGCGGTGCTCGGAAAGGTCACCCCCACCATGCGCGTCGCGCGGGAGGAGATTTTTGGTCCTGTGGTGGCGATCCTGGCCGTGGACAACTTTGACGAGGCCATCGCCGTGGCGAATGGCGTCGACTATGGCCTCAGCGCCAGTCTGGTCACGCGGGACTTCAAGAAGGCGATGCTCTACGCCGAGCGAATCCAATGCGGCGTGGTAAAGGTCAACCAGATCAGCACCGGACTCGCCCTGCAGGCCCCGTTTGGCGGCGTGAAACAAAGCAGCACCGACACCTTCCGCGAACAGGGCGTGGCCGGACTGGACTTCTACAGCCGCACGAAAACGGTGTATCTCGATTACTCGGCGTAGGAAGGGAACGGGAGGCGGGGTGTCACGCGACGGGTGACGGCGAGCGGAACTCCGCACCTCGGGATCCCGGCGTTCGGGGGCAGCAATGGGATGCGCCCAACCACGGGTTTCCCACTCCCAACTGCTTGCCTGAAGAGCCGGACCCGGCGCAACGTCCTGTTTCGATCGCTCATCGCTTCCGTGCCTTATTCCTTCCAGCGTTTGTCGAGAACGGTCCTGCTTGCGGCGGTCCAGTCGGGAATGATGGCCGGGCTCGCGGTGGCGATTGCCGCCCTCCCGTCGGCGGAACTCGGAAAACCAGACCCCAGGAATCACTGGTCCTACCGACCCGTGCAACGACCCCAGGTGGCCGGCACCGGGAGTCCGGTGGATGCCCTTGTGCGGACCACCCTGGCAGCCCGGGGGCTGTCCCCCAATCCGCCGGCCGATCCGCTTACCCTCATCCGACGGGTCAGTTTCGACCTCACCGGGCTCCCCCCCACACCGGAGGAGATCGAAGCCTTTGAGCGGGATGCAACGCCGGACCGGTACGGACAGCTGGTTGAACGGCTTTTGGCGTCCCCGCGCTATGGGGAACGCTGGGCAAGACACTGGCTGGATGTGGTGCGCTACACCGAGAGTCAGGGATTTGAGTATGACCGTCCGCGCGACAATGCGTGGCCCTACCGCGACTACGTCATTCACAGCCTGAATGACGACAAACCCTACGACCTTTTCGTACGGGAACAAATCGCCGGCGACGTGATGGAACCGGTCACCGGCGACGGCATTGTGGGCGCCAGCTTGTTGGTGTCCGGCCCCTGGGATCAGGCAGGCAACGCGCAGGCCAATGCCACCCAGCGGGCGATCACGCGGGAAGAGGAGATGGAGGATTTGGTCAGTGTGGTCGGACAGACCTTCCTCGGACTCACCATCAACTGCGCCCGGTGTCATGACCACAAATTCGACCCCATCCCCCTGGCAGACTACTACCGGGTGAGGGCGGTGTTTGACGGGGTAAGGCATGGAGAGCGGTCCATTGAAGGAGCCGCCGAAACCCGGGCCCGCGAGGAGCGCCGCCACCGCTGGCAGACGGAACTGGCCGACGCCGAGGTGGAGGTGGCCCGGATTGAAGCCGTCGGTGCCCGCGTCGCCGCCGAGAAGCATCCTTCCGCCCCGGCGATTCCAGGACCCGCTCCCCTGGCCCGCTGGGTGTTTGACGGAGCGACCAACCGCGTCATGCCCGGAACTCCCCGGGACGGCGCGACCGTGGTTGCAGGCCGCCTCCTCCTTCCCTCGGCGGGCGCCTATTTCGAGACCGCTCCCCTCCCGCGAGAGATTCGGGAAAAGACCCTCGAGGCCTGGGTCTCCCTGTCGGATCTCGACCAGGGCGGCGGCGCGGCGATTTCCCTGGAGCGCATGGACGGCGCGGTCTTCGACGCCATCGTCTTCGGCGAACGACAGCCGGGGAAATGGACGGCCGGAAGCGAAGGCTTCGCCCGCACCCGCGACCTCGAAGGTCCGGTCGAGGACGCCCCGCCTGGCGCCCTGGTGCATCTCGCCGCGGTGTACTCGGCAGACAATCGCGTCACCCTGTACCGCAACGGCGAACCCTACGGACAGCCCTACACGCCATCCACCCCGATACAAACCTTCAAGGCGGGTGATGCGCGCGTGGTGCTCGGACGGCGTCACCAGGGTGGCGGACGCCCCTGGCTCAGCGGTTCGGTGCATCAGGCAGCGCTTCATGACCGTGCACTGAGTCCCTCCGAAGTCAGCGCTTCGTTTCGCTCCGGTGGATTCAGCCTCCCGCACTCCGAAATCCTCGCCAGCCTGGATGCCGATCAGCGAGCCTCCCGTGACCGCTCGCTTCGTCGGATGACTCACGCTCGCGAGGGCCTGGCCGCCGAATCGAAGTCCGGACCGCAAGCCTACGCCGGCAAACGTGAGCAACCCGCTCCAACCCGGGCCCTCAAGCGCGGGGACGTCAAGTCACCCGGCGACGTGGTGAGTCCGGCCGGATTATCGGCCGTCACCTCGCTCCCGGCAGACTTTGGCCTCACTCCCGATTCCCCGGAAGCCCAGCGGCGGCGGCAGTTCGCCGACTGGCTAACCGATCCGGCAAATCCCCTGGTGGCCCGGGTCATGGTCAACCGAGTCTGGCAGTTTCATTTCGGCCAGGGACTGGTGACCACCCCCAGCGACTTCGGGGTGAGCGGAACGCGTCCCAGCCATCCGGAACTGCTCGACTGGCTGGCCTCGGAATTCATCGCCGGTGGTTGGAGCCTCAAGAGCCTGCATCGAATGATCGTGACCTCGGAGACCTACCGGCAGTCTTCCGAATTCCGGCAGGACGCTGCGGCCGTCGATGCCGACAACCAACTACTCTGGCGTTTCTCCCCTCGTCGGCTGGAGGCGGAGGCCGTGCGCGACGCCATGCTCTCGGTGAGCGGGCACCTCAACCTCCAAATGGGAGGCCCCAGTTTTCGCCCGTTCACCACCTCGGAGTATGGAGCGACCTTCTACCATCTCTTCGACAAGGGAGACGCGGAGTTTAACCGCCGCACGGTGTATCGCATGAACATCAATTCCGGAAAGGAGCCGCTACTGGACGCCTTCGATTGTCCGGATCCCTCCGTCAAGACGCCGCGCCGTGGCGTCACCACGACTCCGCTGCAGGCGCTGGGATTGATGAACAGCTCCTTTGCCCAACGCCAGGCGGCGGGGCTGGCCGACCGCTCGCGACGGCTGGCCGGCGGTGACCCATCAGGTGCCGTGGTAGCTGCCTGGCACCTGGCCCTCGGACGTCCGCCCGCGGCATCCGAACTCGCGCAGGCCCAGATTGCGGTTCGCGAACGCGGCCTGACCAACGTCTGCTGGGTCCTGCTCAATTCCACCGAATTTGTCTACGTCCGGTGACGCTGCCTCCCCCGCCATGAAAACGAAACCCGGCCCCGCCGATCCCGCAGCGCTGCTCAACCGGCGGCATTTTCTCTCCAGCAGTGCCGGCGGGTTGGGCGGCGTGGCGCTGGCGTGGCTGCTGAACCGGGAACAGGGTCTGGCTGATCCGACCGGGGCCGCGGGCGCCGCCCGGCTTCCGCAGTTCGCGCCACGGGCCAAGCGCGTGGTGCAGGTCTTCTGTTGCGGCGGGGTAAGTCATCTCGACACCTTTGACTACAAGCCCGAGTTGGAGCGGATGCACGGGAAGTCCATGGAGGGCAAGGGCGAGAATCTTGGATTCTTCGGACAGCCGGGAAAGCTGATGAAGAGCGTCTATGAGTTCCGTCAGCACGGGAACAGCGGCGCCTGGGTGAGCAGTCTGTTCCCGCATCTGGCCGGATGTGTGGATGACCTCTGCTTCATCCACTCCATGTATGCCAAGAGCAATAACCACACTCCGGCAACCTTTCAGATGAACAGCGGGTTCACCCTGAATGGATTCCCCTGCATGGGCGCCTGGTTAAGCTACGGCCTGGGCACGGAAAACGAAAACCTGCCCGCCTTTGTGGTCCTGCCCGACCCGCGCGGACTCCCGGCCGGCGGATCCATCAACTGGACCTCCGGTTTTCTCCCCGCCAATCACCAGGGCGTGCCGTTTCGAACCACCTCCCGCGAACCGGTGGTGGACCTGCAAACGCCGACTTCCATCACGGCCTTGAATCGGTCCGCGGACATGCGCCTGCTCGCCTCGATGAACCGCGACTTCGCGGAGTCGCATCCGGGCGACCAGGCGTTCGCAGCACGACTGCGCTCCTACGAATTGGCTGCCCGAATGCAGTCCAGCATTCCGGAGGCGACGGATCTCGACGGCGAATCGGCAGCCACCCGGAAGCTGTATGGTCTGGGGAACGATTCCAATCGGGGGTTCGCCAGGAACTGCCTGATGGCCCGGCGCCTCCTCGAGCGGGGAGTGCGGTTTGTCCAGATTATCAACGGCGGCGCCTTTGGGAGTCCACGGATCAACTGGGACGGTCACGAGAACCTGAAGGAGAATCACGACACCCAGGCCGCCACCATGGACCAGCCGGTGGCCGCGCTGATCCAGGACCTGAAGCAGCGGGGTCTCCTGGAGGACACTCTGTTTGTGTGGTCAACCGAGTTTGGACGCAGTCCCGCGACCCAGGGAATCGATTCTCCCGGACGCGACCATCATCCAACCGCGTTTACCTGCTTCCTCGCCGGAGCGGGAGTGAAGCCCGGGTACCGGCACGGAGCCTCGGACGAACTCGGCTATTTCGTGGGCGAGAACAAGGTCACCATCCCCGACTTCCACGCCACCATTCTTCACCTGCTCGGCGTGGATCATCAAAAGCTCACCTTCTACCACAACGGCATCAACCGGCGCCTCACCGACGTTCATGGCGAGGTCATCCAGCCCATTCTGACCTGACAACTCCTCGCGGCACGCCCGCCTACTTGGCTGTCGTCGACGCCTCGAATCGCCCCAGGGGCACCCCCGCCCGATAGTCGATCACATACGCTCCGTGCGTTGTGGGGTATCGGAGGATTTCACGGCGATCAAAGTCCGTGGGGCCCGTCCGGATGCGGGAATGGATTCCCCCGGGTTTCAAAGAGTCACCCGCAACACGGCGGACGATGAGAGATCGGTCGCCCAGGGAGTGTCCGGTACTGGTGAAGATCGTCCCATCCAGCATTTCAGAAGTCAGAAACCAGGTCTCCAACTCCAGGCCTGCGGCGCGAACGTTCGCGGCGAACTCTGCCGCATCAAAGAAGGGACAAGTCGTGTCCTCCGTTCCGTGGACGCTGATCATCCGGGCGGTTGCGCCCCACTGACGCATCAACCGCAGATGGCCGGGATGGCCGAGAAAATGCAGTTCCTGCCGGTCGATGGACAAATGATGCGGATTCGCCGGATCCCGGCGGTAGCGGGCGTTCAACGGACTCCCCCCTGGCTGGTCGAAGGCAATGTCATCCGTGAGCCGCTTCATGCCGCAGAGGTCGATTACGCAGGCGAAAGTGCGCGGAGCCAGCTTGTTCGCCATGAGCGCGACATTGCCACCGCCAGAACCGCCCGTGACATAAAGACGCCGCGAATTCACCGCGACCCCGCGGTGCGCGAACCCGTCGATAGCGAAGTGCAGCGCCCTGAGGCAATCCAGCGCCTGCAGGAATCCAAAATCATATGGCGGCCCCTGCAAACCTGCCTCCGGGCCGCTCTGCAGATAATCCACGCCGATGGCGACCACATCATATTCCCGAGCCAGCATTTCCGGATCGGCCGTGCCCGTGAAACCGGTTCCACCCCAGTTGTGCAGGGACAGCATCAGTCCGGTGGATGGCAACACTCCCGCCATCGTCCCGCCGGGATACCGGAGGTGCACCGCCACCGTGCGTGGCCCCCGATGAAAGGGCCATTCCTGAGCGGGAATTGACACCGTTCCGGAGACCTCAGGCAATGACGGCAGGGGAGCAGAGACCACGACGCTCCCCACGAGACAGGCAAGCAGGGTTCTCAGGATCATGGTTGTCGTCTGTCCTCTCTCGCCGGTTCTCCACAATGCCCTCCGCCCTTCCGCTCACCACCCTGCTGCCAGCCACTGAAGCTTCTTAGGATCTTGGACCTTTGCGCTTTGATCTTTGATCTTCGCCTGACTGCTGGGCACATGGGCAATCTCATCCAAATGCAGTGGAACCGCCCGCGGCGCGGTTTCGCGAAGTCCGGGAGCCCGGTGCGAGAGACAAAAAAAAACCGTCCGGAGCTACCGGACGGGGTTGGAAGGGAATCGGGTTAACTCAAAGACAACCGTCACTCAACGACTTCGATGCCCATGTTGCGGGCGGTGCCGGAAATCATCCGAACGGCAGCCTCCTCGCTGTTGGCATTGAGATCACTTCCCTTGAGCTTGATGATCTCGAGAATCTGTTTGCGGGTCACCTTGCCCACCTTCTCCTTGTTGGGAATCTTCGATCCGGAAGCGATTCCGGCGGCCTTCTTGAGCAGCACCGAGGCGGGCGGCGACTTCAGAATGAAGGTGAAGGACTTGTCCTGGTAAACGGTGATGACCACCGGAATGACCAATCCGCCCTTGTCCTTCGTCGCGGCGTTAAACTCCTTGCAGAACGCCATGATGTTGATTCCCTGCGAACCGAGGGCAGGGCCGACGGGGGGAGCGGGATTGGCCTGACCGGCCGTGATCTGAAGTTTGACGATGCCTGTGACTTTCTTGGCCATGTTACGTTTCCTGTAAGTTGCGGCAGTGTGCGACGTCGATGAGAGGCATCACGCCTTCTCGACCTGCCAGTATTCGAGTTCCACGGGCGTCTTGCGCCCGAAAATGTCCACGGTGACCTTGAGTTTGCCCCGATCGGGCTCGATCTCCTCGATCACGCCACTGAAGTTCAGGAACGGTCCGTCGTTGATCTTGACCGTCTCGCCAAGCTCGAAATTGACCTTGGGCTTCTCGGTATCCTCCGCGTCGCTGATCGTCGACTTGATGGAGGCAATTTCCTCGGGCTCCACCTCGGCTGGGCGTTCCCCGCCGATGAATCCGATGACCCCGTCGATTCCCTTAATGAAATACCAGGGCTTCTCCAGCAGTCGGCGCCCTTCATCCAACAGCGCCATCTCGATATAGAGGTACCCTGGATGCAGCTTGCGATTGGTGACGGTCTTCTTTCCTCCGCGCACCTCAACCACCTTCTCCATGGGAAGGAGCACCTCGTTAATGTAGGGCTCCATTTCCTCGAGCTTGAGGCGCCTCTGGATGCTGTCTCGGACTTTTTGCTCCTTACCGGCGAGAACGTGGAGGGCGAACCAGCGAAATTTCATAGCCGAACAGGAGAACAATTACTCAATCAGCGCACGAATGACCTTCAGAAGTCCGAAGTCGACGACCAACAGGAATGCAGCGAGCAGCGCGATCGTGCACAACACCAGAACCGTGGTATCCCGGAGTTCGTCCCGGCTCGGCCAGGCGCACTTCTTCAACTCATCCCGGGTCTCCCCGACATAAGTGGCGAACCGGGTCAAGTAGCCGTACTTCCAGAGGAGTCCGAAAGCCGTGCCGATAACCGCGGCCCAGATGAGCAGTTGGAGATAAAACTTCGTCACAAAAAAATCCTGGCGGAGGGGGAGGGATTCGAACCCCCGGTGGGTTGTGCCCACAGCGGTTTTCAAGACCGCCGCAATAGACCACTCTGCCACCCCTCCACGGGGTATTGGCAGGGCGTGAGGGACTTGAACCCCCAACCAACGGTTTTGGAGACCGCTACTCTACCAATTGAGCTAACGCCCTGTCCGTTACGAATCCTCTCTTGAGATGAATGAAAACCGGGAGGCCGGTCAAGCACCGCCCCCCGGGATGAAACTGCTCAGGCAATGACTTCAGCGACTCGACCGGCGCCGATGGTACGACCACCTTCGCGGATCGCGAAGCGGAGACCCTTTTCCATGGCGACGGGCGCCAGAAGCTTGATCTCGACGCCGATATTGTCACCCGGCATCACCATCTCGACACCGGTCGGGAGGGTCACGCTGCCGGTGACATCCGAAGTACGGAAATAGAACTGCGGACGGTAGTTGTTGAAGAACGGCGTATGACGGCCGCCCTCATCCTTGGTCAGGACGTACACTTCCGCCTTGAAGTGGGTATGCGGCTTGATGGAACCGGGCTTGGCCAAGACCATGCCGCGTTCCACGTCCTCTTTCTTGGTGCCGCGAAGAAGCACGCCGCAGTTGTCACCGGCCTGGGCCGAGTCCAAGAGCTTGCGGAACATCTCAATGTCGGTCGCCGTGGTCTTGCGCGTGTCCTTGAGACCCACGATTTCGACTTCCTCCATCTTCTTCAGCACACCGCGCTCAACACGACCGGTCACGACGGTGCCGCGACCTTCAATGTTGAAGACGTCCTCGATGCACATGAGGAAGGGCTTGTCCTGTTCGCGAACCGGCTCCGGAATGAAGGTATCCAACGCCTCAAGCAGGTTGGCAATCGCCGCTTCGCCTTCGGGCGTGGCCGCCAAGGCAGCGGTCGCAGAACCGCGGACGATGGGGGTGGTCTCGCCAGGGAACCCGTACTTGGTGAGCAGTTCGCGGATTTCCATCTCGATCAACTCGAGCAGGTCAGCGTCCGCGAGATCCACCTTGTTCAGGAACACGACGATGCTGGGAACGCCTACCTGGCGGGCCAGGAGGATGTGCTCGCGAGTCTGCGGCATCGGGCCGTCCGCGGCGCTGACCACCAGGATGGCACCGTCCATCTGGGCGGCACCGGTGATCATGTTTTTGACGTAGTCCGCGTGACCCGGGCAGTCAACGTGGGCGTAGTGCCGCTTCGGACTCTCATACTCCACATGAGACACCGCAATGGTGACGGTCTTCGTGTCGTCACGAACCGTTCCACCCTTGGTGATGTCCGCATAGGAGATGGCAGGCGCGAGGCCCTTGCGGTTCTGGACGGCGACGAGCGCGGCAGTGAGCGTGGATTTACCGTGATCGACGTGGCCGATGGTGCCCACGTTGAGATGCGGCTTCGTACGTTGGAAGTTCTCTTTAGCCATGTGACTGACGTTAGCTGGTTTTCGCTGCTTGCTTGCGAGAAGAGAGTCGCCGACTGGAGCCCACGATCGGGTTTGAACCGATGACCTCGTCCTTACCAAGGACGTGCTCTACCAACTGAGCTACGTGGGCATCGCCATTCGGCCGATCTGCCGCCTCCCGGCGACAAAAAATTCAGTTCCCACGCCTGTCGCCAGGCGAAGAAACCGAAATCGGGCGTCTGCAACGCTTCTCTGAAGCGCGAATTGATAGGAGTGACGCATTCAGGTGTCAACGGGTTTCTCCGATGAACACGCGTCTAATCACTTTTACGCGACCCGCAGAGTGATATGTTTTTGAAGATTGGCCGCTCCGACCCGCGCCCAGAGTGAACTTTGTGAGCATTCGGTAAGCCTCGTCGAATCCCATGGAATTCAGGCGGAGGCCGACAGAACAGAACCAGGTCATCAGCGCCGTCGTTTCCTCGACGACGGGGAACCGACTCAACTCAGGGCAACTGCTCAATCCAAAGATCCCGGTACGCGATGCGCGTCTTGCCGCCCCCATGCACCTGCAGACCAATCCGTCCCTCCTGAACCACAGCGGGATCCGTTTCAGTGTAGTCCACCATGGGAACGCCGTTGATCGCCAACCGGACACGCCTCCCCTCACAGCGGATTTCATAGTCATTCCACGCGCCCGGTTTCAATGCCCGGGTGACCTCGGCGGCATCCGGCTTCGCCAGCACCTTGTTTCGGCGGGATTCGTCGTAGATGCAACCAAACCATCCCTCCCCGATGTCCGCCTGGTAGCCGATCATTTCGTTGTGACCGGGAATGCGTTGGCTGCGCACCTGGACACCGCCGTTCACAAACCCGTCCACTCCCTCAATCTTAAATTTGAGGCGCAGGACAAAATTGGTGTACGAAGCGGTGGTGGCGAGAAACTCG
>JBDKKE010000588.1:0-3802 GCA_039796255.1 Verrucomicrobiota bacterium
GTGGGTGCCGTCGGTGCGTGGCGCTGGACTGCCCTCCGCGGGAGTGGAGTTGGAGGCACTGACCGGATGGTGGACCTCGGTGGCCGCCGCCGATCTGGATGGGGATGGCCGCATGGATTTCATTGCTGGGAACCGCGGCTGGAACTGGTTTCCCACGCCCCGCAATCCGGGACCCCCTGCGGCCCTGGGGGAAGCCAATCGGCGCCGCGTGGCTTACGCCGACTTTGATGGAAACGGCGGAGTGGACCTGATCGAGTCGTATCGCTTGGGCGACCGCGAACTGCCGGTCCGCCGGGCGGATGCGCTGTTCGCGGTCTTTCCGCAGTTGCGCGATACGTTTCCGACGCGCGCGGCCTTTGGCGCGGCGGGAGTGGCAGAACTGCTGCGTGCGTTGTCTCCCGGGCCCGCCCCCTCGGAGCTGGAGGCCCGATGGTTTGCCTCGTCCGCCTTCCTCAATCGCGGGGACCACTATCAGGTCGTGACGCTGCCCATCGAGGCCCAGTTCGCGCCGGTGTCGGGCATGGGCGTGGGGGACTTCGATGGCGATGGACGGCTGGATGTGGCGCTGGCCCAGAATTTCTATCCGGTGCGTCCGGACGAGGCGCGGCAGGACGCCGGCCGCGGACTGCTGCTGCGGGGCGTGGGCGACGGTTCGTTCGAGGTGATGTCCGCCGCCGCCAGCGGGATCGTGGCCTGGGGGGATGCCCGGGCTGCCGCCGTTGCGGATTACGATCAGGACGGCCGCGCGGACCTGGTGATCACCCAGAATGTCGGACCGACCCGCCTGTTCCACAATGATACCGGACGGCCGGGAGTCCGCGTCCAGTTGATCGGTCCACCGGCCAATCCCCAGGCCATCGGCGCTCGCCTTCGCCTGCTGACCGCCGGAGCTCCGGGTCCAGTCCAGGAAGTGCAGTCCGGTTCGGGCTGGCTTTCGGTGGATAGCCCCGCGCGGGTGCTCAGCAGCACGGAACCGCCGGTGTCGGTCGAAGTGCGCTGGCCTTCCGGGTCGGTAACCCGGTCCGCGTTGAAACCCGGGGTGCATGCCGTCCGCATCACCATCGATGGCGTTCTCCAAGTGTCCCCATGAATCGCGGTCTGCAAAAACTTCTCCCGATTTTGCTCCTGACGGTGTCCGGGAGCTTCGGATTCGCCGCCGGGTTGCCCCTGTGGCAGGCGCGCACGGGGGGACGCGTCGCGGCGGTGCAACCGGAGGGCGCGGGACGTCCTGGATTCACGCGCATGCCGGCGCTGTCCCTGGGAATCACCTTCACCAACCGGGTGGCGGATGAACGGACGGTGACCAACCGCAACCTGTTGTCCGGTTCCGGAGTGGCGCTGGGGGATGTGGACGGGGATGGCTGGTGCGATGTGCTGTTCGTGGGACTGGACGCCGCGCCGCAGTTGAATCGGAACCTGGGGGGATGGCGGTTCCAGGAGGTCACCGCGTCGGCCTTTCCCGGCGTGGACTTCCGGCTGCCTTCGGGCGCCTTCGACACCACGGGGGTCGCTCTGGCGGATGTGGACGGCGACGGGGATCTCGATTTGCTGCTCAACGCCCTGGGTGGAGGGACCCGGCTGTTCCGCAATGACGGCCGCGGACGGTTCACCGAGGACACGGCGTCGGCGGGGCTGTCCTCGAGGAGTGGCGCCACCTCCCTGGCCCTGGCGGATGTGGACGGTGATGGGGATCTGGATCTGTACGTCGCCCATTTTCGTCCGGCGACGATTCTGGACCAGCCCGCGGCAAAGTTTTCACTGCGTCAGGAACGCGGCGGCGCGGTGGTGACGGCCCTGAATGGGCGTCCGACGACGGATCCGGATCTCACCAACCGTTTCGAACTCGGACCGGGCGGTCAGGTGATCGAGTTTGGCGAGCCGGACGTCCTGTGGCTGAACGACGGCACGGGACGCTTTACGGCGGCGGGCTGGACCGACGGCACCTTTCTCGATGAGGACGGGAAACCGCTGGGGCGGGCGCCGCGGGATTGGGGTCTGGCGGTGCGTTTCAGTGATGTGAATGGCGATGGGCGCCCTGACCTGTACGTCTGCAACGACCTGCAGACGCCGGATCGCTTCTGGTTGAACGTGTCCGCGGGAGGGCGTCCGCAGTTTCGCGCCATCGCCCGCACCGCCCTCCGGAGCAACAGCACCTTCTCCATGGGTGTGGACTTCGCGGATCTGAACCGGGATGGATTCCCGGACTTCTTCACCGTGGACATGCTGGCCCGGGACCGTGCGGCGCGGGCGCGGGCACTCGCGGGCCTGGAGCCCCAGTTCCGTACCCCGGGCCAGTTCGAGGACCGGGTGCAATTGCAGCGGAACGCGCTGCAACTGAACCGTGGGGACACCACCTTTGCGGAGATCGCCTTCTTCGCCGGCGTGGAGAGCAGTGACTGGTCGTGGGGCCCCCTCTTTCTCGATGTGGATCTGGACGGCTACGAGGACCTGCTGATCACCAATGGCCAGATGCGTGATTTTCAGGACAGTGACGGGGGCGAGCGCATTGCGGCGGCCCAGCGCGGGGGAAAGAGCCTGACCACGGAGGACATCGGCCGGTTGGTCCGCACCTTCCCACAGCTCCACACCCCGAATCTCCTCTTTCGCAACCTCACCGGGGAGCGGAAGTCGACGGTGCCGGTGTTTCAGGAGGTTGGGCGGGAATGGGGCTTTGCGACGCCGGGAATTTCGCAGGGCGCCGCACTCGCGGATCTGGATCTCGATGGCGACGCCGATGTCGTCGTGAACAATCTGGTCGACGCCCCGGGCCTCTATCGGAACGACACCCCGGCTTCCCGAGTGGCCGTGCGACTTCGCGGAGTCGGCCGCAATACCCGGGGAATCGGGGCGCGCATCCGCATGCTCCTTCCCTCCGACGACAGTGCGGCGCGGTCCCCCCAGCAGCGGGAGATGATCGCCGGCGGACGCTACCTCAGCGGCGACGACGCGGTCCGCACCCTGGCGGCTGGAGACGCGGCGACGGTGACACTGGAAGTGGGGTGGCCGTCGGGGCGCACGACGGTGATGAAGGCGGTGCCGTCCAATAGTCTCGTCGAAATCGAGGAACCCTCCCCCTCTGAACCGTCCACCTCGCCTCCCGATCCCCGGATCCCGCCGGCCCTGTTTGAGGATGTGTCCTCCCTTCTGGGGCACCTCCATGTCGATGAGCCGGCGGACGATTTCGCGCGTCAACCGCTGCTGCCGGGAAAGCGGAGTCAACTGGGGCCGGGGGTGACGTGGACGGATCTGGATGGAGACGGATGGGAGGATCTGGTGATTGGGACCGGACGATCGGGATCGGTGGCCGCCTTCAAAAACACCGGCAAGGGATCCTTCCGTCGCCTCGACGAACCACATTTCCAGCGTCCGGTGTCCCGCGACGTCACCACCCTGCTCCCCTTCCCCGACATGCTGCTGGTGGGGTCCAGCAATTGGGAGGACGGCCAGACCAACGGCGGTGCCCTGCGCCTGTATGACCAGGTGTCCAAGCGCAGCGGGGAGGCGGTGTTGGGGGTTCCCTTCAGCGTGGGGCCGTTGGCGGCGGCGGACGTGGATGGCGACGGGGAACTGGAGATCTTTGTCGGCGGCCGGGCCGTTCCCGGGCGCTGGCCCGAGCCAGCGACTTCCCTGCTGCTGAAGAACGTGGGGGGGCGCCTGACGATCCACCGAAGATTCGAGGCGCTGGGACGCATCAGTGGCGCCTGCTTCACCGACCTGCAGGGCGATGGGCACCCGGGGCTCGCGCTCGCGGGGGAGTGGGGTCCGATCCTGCTGTTCCGGAACGAGGGCGGGCAATTGGTCG
>JBDKKE010000589.1:0-6575 GCA_039796255.1 Verrucomicrobiota bacterium
CTGCACGTGCGCCGCTGTATCCGTCGGTCGGCTACGGCGGCAATGTGGGACGCGGCCGAAACGCCCTGCTGAACAACCCGACGCCGCTCAATGGAGAGACCGAAGGGTCGGCTTCGGCAACGCTGAGCGCTGCGTGGGAAATCGACGTCTGGGGCCGGATCCGGCGTCTCAGTCAGGCCGCACGTGCCCAGTATCTGGCAACCGATGAGGCTCGCCGGGGTGTGACCATCTCGTTGGTGAGCGAGGTGGCCTCGAGCTATTTCCAGTTGATGCAGTATGACCGCGAACTGCAGATCCAGCGTGACGCCACCAATGCCTATGCCGGCAGTTACCGGATCTTTAATGAGCGGCGGATCAACGGGGTCGCCTCCAAGTTGGAGACCGACCGGGCTCTCGCCGCCCTCGCCAATGCCGCGGCCACCATTCCCAGCCTGGAACTCAGCATCGCGCTGACCGAGAACCAACTCAGTGTGCTCTTGGGACGCGCCCCCGGTCCGATCCCGCGCCAAGCCCTGGCGGACGATCCCAACTGGGCGATGGCGATTCCGGCCGGCTTGCCCAGCCGGCTGCTCGAACGGCGTCCCGATGTCGAGGGTTCTGAACAATTGCTGGTCGCTGCCAATGCGGGCGTGGGTGCCAACCTGGCCGCCATGTTTCCGCAGTTCGGACTGACCGCCTTCGTCGGCAAGGTGAGTCCGGAATTGTCCGCCTTTACCGGCGGAACTGCCAACGCCTGGAATGTGGGAGCCACGCTGGCCGGTCCCCTGTTTCAGGGCGGTCAACTCCGCGCCCAATACCGCGCGGCCAAGGCCCAGTTTGAGGAGTCGCTGGCGAGCTATCAGCAGACGATCCTTACCGCATTCCAGGAGGTTTCGAATGCCCTGGTGTCCCGTGAGAAATACGCCGAGATCCGGGTCGCCAATCAGCAGGCGGTGGCGGCCCTGACCTCTTCGGTGGGACTGGCGACCCAGCGTTACCTCAACGGCAAGTCCAGCTATTACGAAGTCCTGCAGGCCCAGCAGGAGCTTTACCCCACCCAGCGCGCCGAGATTCAGGCTCGGGTGAGCGAACGACTCTCCGTCATCCAGCTTTACAAGTCTCTTGGGGGTGGATGGACCAACACCGCCCCGTTCACCGCGACGCGGTAACGTCCCCCCCGCCCGAGTCCGCAAGAGGGAACGGGGTCGTTAATTGCCGGCCTTCGATTGAGCGTCCAACCACCGCCGGGCGCCGTCGAGATCGTGAAATTCACCATCCAGTTGGGCTTCAAAGGCGGCGGACAGGATCCGGCTGAACTCCGGTCCGGGTGATCGGCCACGCTCCAGCAGATGCCGTCCCAGCAGCAGGGGGCGGGGAGCCTGTGCGGCCAGTTCCAGTTCCTCGGTCTGAGCCCGAAGCCGGACCAGACCGGCGGGTTCGATTTGGGGGTGGGGCGGACGTCCGAAGGCGTCGGCAGTGATGACGGTGATCAGTTCCCCCAGGGTGGCCGGGGCCAGTCGGGTGGCGAGTCGTCGGACACCCCGGGCGGAGGACTCCTGGAGATGGGCCAGATGATTGACCACCAGGGGGACCACCCGCGACACCAGGGTCTCCTGGGCCTGAATTCGCGCCAGGAACGTCGAGGTCAGCGGCCCTCCCGCCGGTTCGTGACCCGGTGAGACGATGCGGGGACGTCCGGCCCGCTCTTCCATCCGGGTACAGGAGGGTTTCCCTAAATCGTGACACAGAATGGCGAAGCTCAGGATCCGGCGCGAGGCGGTGTCGGCGGACTGCCAGGCGGGAAGGGAGGCCATCGCGTCGAGGCAGTGCAGGGTGTGGATCCAGACATCGCCTTCCGGGTGCCACTCCGGATCCTGGGGAACACCGATCAGGGCCTGCAACTCCGGGAAATGAACCAGCCATCCGGACGCGAGCAGCCAGCGCATTCCGGCGGAAGGCAGGGTCGATTGCGCCGCCCACTTGAACCATTCCTCGCGCACCCGTTCCACGGCCAGTTCCGCGTAGCGGTCCGCGATGCCGCGACACAGGGACAACGTTTCCGGAGCGCCGGTCAGTTGGAAACGTCCAGCAAACTGCATTCCCCGCAGCACCCGCAGGGGATCCTCGTCGAAGGCACTGCTGGTGTGTCGGAGCACCCGCGCCTTCAGATCGGATTCGCCTCCAAAGAAGTCCAGCATCTCGCGCCGCACAGGATGCCACATCAGGGCGTTGATCGTGAAATCCCGGCGGGCGGCCGCGTCACGGGTGGACAGATTCGGGTCGAACTCCACCGCAAATCCCCGGTGTCCGGCCGCCACCTTGGAATCCCTTCGGGGAAGGGTGAAATCGTAAGTCTCTCCCGGGCCCACAGTGAGTTTCACCACTCCGAAGGAACGTCCGACCAGGTCCACTCGCCCTCGTCGCGCCAGGGCCCGGACCAGTCGGTCGTAATCCATGCCAAACACCTCGACGTCGAAGTCCTTGATGGGTGCGCCCAGGAGCCAGTCGCGGACACATCCGCCCACCAAGTACGCCTCCTTCAACTCCGGCGTCTCGCGCAACAGTCGATCCAGGCGGGGGGGGAGGCTCTCGTTCATGAGGGATGGCAGGGGGATCGAATTTCGGAAGGCGAGCGTGGGGCGCGGACGGCCTCGTTCGCGAGTCTGTTTTGGTTCGGGAAACGAACGCTCCATCGGGCCACCGCCACTCGGTCATTCAATCCGTTTGAACCGCGGGGCCGAACTGCCCACCATTCGGCCAGTAGCACCCCTTCCTGTTTCCGATGACACCCCTTTCTCCCTTCGTGCGGCGCTGGTCTTGCCTGACTTCCGTTGTGGCTCTGACTGCCGGGACCTCTGGCGTTCGGGCGGCGGACGCCTTCTCGGCCACTGATCGGCAGCCGACCCCGGCGGAATTGGCAGAACTTCCCGCCGTGGCCTCTGCCGAGAAGGCGGCCGCTCTGCTCAAGGATGTGCAGTTCCCCGAGGAGTTTTCGGTCACGCTCTTCGCCACCCCGCCGGCGGTGAATTACCCCGTCTTCATCGCGGCAGCACCCGACGGCACCCTCTATGTTTCCAGCGACGGCAACGGCTCGCTGGATCGGAAGCCTCATCTGGGACGGGTGCTACGGGTTCGAGATACGAATGGCGACGGTCAGGCGGATGAGGTGAGGGCCTTTGTGCCGGATGTGGATTCGCCGCGCGGTCTGGTCTGGGATCACGACCGGCTCTATCTGCTGCATCCGCCCGACATCAGTGTCTACGTGGACCGCGACGGCGACGGGGTGGCGGAGGAGAGCAAGACCCTGGTGTCCGGAATTGCCTTCACCTTCAAGGACCGTCCCGCGGACCATTCCTCCAACGGGCTTGAGTTGGGAATTGATGGCTGGCTGTACGCGGCCATCGGGGATTTTGGATTCATGGAGGCGACCGGAGCGGACGGTCGCAAACTGCAGCTGCGAGGAGGCGGGGTGGTGCGGGTGCGTCCGGACGGCTCCGGACTCGAACTCTTCGCCGACGGGACGCGCAACATTCTGGAAGTGGCGGTGAGTCCTCTGGTGGATGGTTTTGCCCGCGACAACACCAACGACGGCGGGGGATGGGACATCCGGTTGCATCACTTCAGCGGGCTCACCCAGCATGGGTATCCGCGGCTCTTTAAGAATTTCCCCGACGAGATCGTGCAACCCCTGGCCGACTACGGTGGCGGGTCCGGATGCGGCGCCGCCTGGATTGACGAACCGGGTATTCCAGCGCGGTGGAACAACGCCCCGTTCACCGCGGATTGGGGGACGGAGTGGATTTATCATCATGGTCTCACCGAGAATGGGGCGACGTTTACCGCCACCCAGGAACCGTTTGCCCGGCTTCCCCGGGTGACCGACCTCGATGTGGACGCCAACTCGGCGATCTACGCGACCAGTTGGAAGGGAGCTTCCTTCACCTGGGTAGGACCGGAGGTGGGCTTCATCGCGCGGGCGACTCCCAAGGGCTTTCGCCCGGAGCCGCTGCCCGATTTCGAGCGAACGGGCGATGCGGAGTTGGTTCAACTCCTGGGTTCGCCGAGCCATCGGCGGCGCCTGGCAGCGCAGCGGGCCCTGTTGCGTCACTTGAAATCCGGCACTGCCGCGTCGGTCCTGCCGACCCTGGCCGCGCTGTCGGCTGATCGCACCCGTCCGCTCGCCACTCGGATTGCGGCGGTTTACGCCATCGCCCTGGGGTTCCCGACGGATTCCTCGACCCTGCTCTCCGGCCTGTTGCGGGAGGCAGATCTGGCGCCCTGGGTCCTGCGGGCGGTGACCGAGCAGGGCGTCCGCTGGGTGGATGCCAATACGGCTGCGGTGTTGGAGGGTATCCGCTCCCGCGATGCCCGGACTCGGAAGGAAACCGCCTTGGCTGTGGCGCGCATTGGACAGGTCGCCAACGCCACACCCCTGCTTCCGCTGTTGTCGGACCCCGATCCCATCGTCGCCCACACCGCCGTGCACTCCCTCGTGCGCCTCAAGGCCATTGACGGGTGTCTGTCGGTCCTCGACGACCGGGAGGCCTCGGCGGCATCGCGGAGCGGTGCCCTGCGGGTTCTGCAGAGGCTCCACGATCCGGAGGTGGTGGATGGCTTCGTCGAGCGACTGGGGCGGGAGACCGATCCTCAGCGCCGTGCGGGCCTGATCACCGGACTCTGCCGTCTGTATTTCCGTGAGGGTGTCTGGAAGGGGGATTCCTGGGGGACGCGCCCGGATACCCGGGGACCCTTTTATCAGCCGGATTCCTGGAGTGAAACCGGACGAATCGAAGCAACGCTTAAGGCAACCTTGGACAAGGCGGATTCCCGGGAGGCGGCGTGGATTGGGCGCGAACTGTCCCGTCACCGGATTCCCGCAGGGGCGGCTTTGGAATTGCTGGTCGCCCGCGCGGTAACCGACGAGACCTTACTTCCGGCGATCGCCGCGCAATTGGCCGAGGCGGAGGCCGTCCCTGCGGGTGCGATCCCTCTGCTGGTGCGCGTGGCCACAGCGGATGCCACCTCCGACGCGGCGCGTGCCCAGGCGGTGATGGCCCTTGCCCGCACGGCGGATCCGTCCGCCTGGCAGGCCGTCCTGACCGCGATGCCGCGGGTGCAAAAGACCACCTCGGAGAACAATCTCGCGGAAAAGGCGCGCAGCGCGGTCGCCAATGCGTCGAATCTGGATCAGGTCCACGCAGTTTTTGAGGAGCGGGCACCCCTGTTGGATGGTGAGTCCTCGCTCATGGCGGAGGGGATGCTGCTGAAGCTGGCGTCCCGCAAGGTCGGATCCCCCGAGGCGCGGGACGCGGCGTCCCGGTCCCTCGACGCGGGCTGGGCAGTTCCCGCCCGCCGGCTCCAGATTCTGCGCGCCGCCGCCCAGGTGCGCGACACCAGCCGTGCCGCCCAGTTTGTCGTGGCGTTGGACGATGCCGATCCGGAGGTGGCTCGTGCCGCGGCCGAGACCGTGAAGCGGTTGAAGATTGATCCGGCGCAGTTTCGGGCGCAGGCGGCCGCGCCCAAGGTGGCGGATCTTGGGATCGATGTGGTGCTGGATGCCGTGGTGTCCGTGCACGGCGAGGGGTCGCGTGGCGAACAGATCTTTCTGCAGATCGGTTGCACGGGCTGCCATACCGTCAAGGCAGGGGAGCCGTTGAAGGGGCCCTACCTGGGCACCATCGCCAAGACATACCGGCGGCGAGAATTGGCGGAGGCCATTCTTGTGCCCAACAAGACGCTCGCGCAGGGATTCGTCACCCAGCACCTCGAGCTGAAGGACGGCACCGAAGTGGATGGATTCGTGGTTCAGGAAGCCGCCGATGCGGTAACCATCCGAACGGTGACCGCGCAAGAGCAACGCATTCCCCTGGACACTATCGCTCGCCGCGAGCGGCAGGAGCGCTCCCTTATGCCGGAGGGTTTGGCAGCAGGGCTCACTGTCGCCCAATTCGCGTCCCTGCTTGATTATCTCGAAGCACTTTCGGCAACCCCGTAACGGTGTGGCAATGCTGGCGAAGACTCGGTCCAAAATCTGGTGGGGTGTGGCGATCAGCCTCGGAGTCGTGCTGATCAGTTTACCGGCCCTGTTCATTTGGAACCTCCGCCGGGTGCACCAGCACTGTATCAAGTGCTCAGGAATGATTCTTCGGACGTACGCCACCGACCACGGTGGCAAATACCCGGTGCACACCAACGGATTCGGAGACGCATTGGCGCTTCTGGTTGCGGAAGACCCGGATCCGAACAGCGCCCTATTTTTTGTTGGGGTAGGCGATGACGGTGCTTGGCTCCGCGCCGCCGCCACCAACAAGAGTGATGTCTCCGAGGACCTCTGTACCCGGATCTATGTTCAGGGATTGGACGAGTCAAAGTCTGAGCTGGCCGTCCTCTTTGACCGGTACGCCGTTCGCGGTGGAGACCATTCCCGGTCCATTTTTCTTCCCTACGTTCGGGAGGTCTGCATGGCTGACGGTTCGATGCAGGTGATTCGCCTGAAGAATTGGGCGGCATTCGCCAGCAACCAGGTGGAACTTCTCGTCCGGGAGGGGATTTCGAAGGCGACAGCGGAGTCCTACTACCGTCCGACGTTGGATCCG
>JBDKKE010000590.1:0-5410 GCA_039796255.1 Verrucomicrobiota bacterium
TTGGGCGTAGAGAACGGTCTCTGAGCCCAATTTCTGGGAGGCGAACGCCGTCAAACAGCCCAGGGTGGCAGTAGCAACCAACCAGCGGGCGGGACTGGAGGTGCTTTTTTGGAACTTTCTCATAGGTGTGATTGATTGATCTGTCCGACAAACGGCATCGACACTTCATTCCGGCAACGTCGCAGTCACGGAATGGATATCCGTCGGGAACTGCGGGTCAGGGTTGAATTGCCAATTTCGAAATCGCCCGGCAGGAGTCTCACTTGAGGCTCGATCTGTCAAGTTCCTGAAGGGTGCGATTGCGGCTATTTCCAGCCTCAAAACAGGGGTGAACCTCGGGTTGCAGCGGGTCCATCGGAGGGATGGGGTTGCGTGGGAATCCCGACCAGGATAAATCAGCGGAATGGAATGGGTGCCTGTATCCAAACTTTTCAACCCGGCTGAGGCGGACATGTTGCGTTCCCGTTTGGAGGCTGCCGGGTTTACGGTCAGCTTGAAGAACATGGGAGCGGCGCTGGCCATTGAAGGATATTCAATGGCCGCCGGGGGAATCTGGGTGCAGGTGCCAATGGCTGAGGCATCCGAGGCCCAGGCGCTCGTGGACGCGTGCCGGGACTCCCGGTCGGGGAGTCTCGAATGAACCGGCTTTCGGCGCTCCGACAGTTGATGCGGCAACTGCCGTCCGGTGAACTGAGTCTCGATCCCGCGACTCTGGCCGATTACGCGGGAGATAAGTGGTTCGCCACCCATCTCCCGGAGGCGGTGGCCCTGCCGCAGTCGGCGGAGTCCGTTTCGAGAATCCTCGCCATGGCTTGCCGGAATCGTATTCCGGTAACCCCGCGTGGATCGGGATTCGGGTATGTCGGGGGGTGTGTGCCCTCTCACGGGGGCATCGTTCTCTGCCTTGCGGGAATGAAGCGAATCTTGGAGATCTCCGCCGGGGACTTCGTGGCAGTGGTCCAGCCTGGGGTTATCACGGCGGACCTTCAGTCAGCGGTGGAGCGCCGGGGACTTTACTATCCGCCCGACCCTGCCAGCCGCCTGGACTGCAGTCTGGGAGGAAACATTGCCACCAATGCCGGCGGACCGAGGTGCCTGAAGTATGGGGTAACCCGCGACTATGTTTTGGGACTCCAGGTGGCGCTGCCCGACGGAACGCTGGTCCGGCTCGGATCGCGCACTCACAAGAACAAGACGGGATTTGACCTTCACCGCCTGTTTGTCGGGAGTGAAGGAATGCTGGGGGTGGTTACCGAGGCGACGCTCAAGCTGATTCCCAAGCCACCGTATCGGGCCTGTCTCGGCGTGGGGTTTGCCGATATGCGTTCGGCCGCCCGGACGATTCGCACCCTGTTTTCCGAAGGATTTCATCCCAGTGCCCTGGAGTTGGCCGACGAATTCACCCTGCGGGCGGCGGTGAAGCGGACCGGTTCCCGTCTACTGGCCGGTTGCGGGGCCCACATGATTGTCGAACTCGACGGACACGAAGGTAGCGTGCGCCGAGAGCTGTCCGCGCTCGCCCGGGTGGTGCGGCGCTTCAATCCGGTGATGGTGCAACGAGGACTCGGGGAGGCGGGTTGCGAACGGTTTTGGGGGCTTCGGCGGCAGTTCAGCTATTCGCTCCGGGACACCGGTCTGACCAAGCTCAATGAAGATGTTGTGGTCCCCCGAAGCCGGTTGGAGGATCTGTTCCGATTAACTGCCAGACTGCAGAAACGCCATCGGCTTCCCATGGCCTGCTTTGGCCATGCGGGCGACGGCAACATTCATGTGAATGTGATGCGGAACGAGGCTGATCCGGCCGAGCATGTCCGGAGCGAGGCGTGCCTTGACGATTTGTTCCAAGGCGTTCTCGCGCTGGGTGGGGTCATCACCGGAGAACATGGGGTGGGATTGGCCAAGCAGCGTTGGTGGCCGGACGCAGTTTCTCCTGAGGCCCGTACCCTTCACCAGACGATCAAGTCCGCCCTTGACCCAGCGGGCATTCTGAATCCGGGTAAATTTCTTTCTTCCCCTGCTTCGCTCAAAACGTGATTCCGATGGTGGTTTGAATCTGCAGATCGTTGTTCTGCACCCCGGCGGCCGGTTTGGAAAGATACTGATCCACCAGATTCAGATTCAGGGTGAGGGGCTTAAAGAGCGGGTAGCTGAAGGTCAGGAAGAAGTTCACCTGGTAGTTGGAAAAGTCCTCGACGCTCGGGGTAAATCCGAATCGTTGACTGATGGTGAGTTTCTCCACCGTGGTGGTGAGATTCTGACCGAAGCGGACCGCCACCGACGACAAATCATCGCTGGTGGAGTAGTCAAACGACTGGTATTGGAAGCCCAGCTCCGCGGCGAGGACTCGCTTGGGGCGGTCAATCAGCCTGTAGCCCAGGCCGCCTCCCCCCAGGTATTCGAGATCAATTTTCCGGATGGCATCGTATCCCCCTGCGCCTTGCCCATATGCGTAGGTCCGGCGGTTGGGAGAGATTTCCACGTCCACTTTGGCGGTGCCCGCCATCATGTTGGCGTTTTGGACGCCGTTAACCTCCCCGTAGGCGGCGTTGTAGGTGAGGGTGCTGACCGTCCGCCCCCATTTTTTTGCTGCGGAGCCATTCGCATAGAACGTGGTGCGGTCGGCGGTCCCGAGTCCCAGGTTGAGGCCTGCCTGAAAGTTACCGTGCCAATTGGTCGCTATGCCCGTGATCCAGCCAGGGATAAATGGATCCTGGGGGGGGCTGTTGGTGGTCGTTACGGATGTCGTCAGTGCCGGCGCTGGCGCCGGTTTCACGGCAGCCGCAGCCGGCGCCGACGCCGGCGGCAGGGCAGGAGGTGCCGCACTGGTCGTCGGTGACGTCTGGGAGATGCTGGGGCGGTTCAGTCCGGAAACGGGCACCAGACGGTCGATTTCCCCACGGGCAATGGTGACCCGTCCGGCAATGGCGGACTTGATGACCACCCGTTTGTCATTCCGGGAAACCAGCTCGCCGGTCAACCGGTCGCCATTCTTCAGAAAGACAACCCATGCCTCGGCGGCAGCCAGGCAATGGGGCAGACACAGAATCCAAATCGTGAACCACAGCGATGCAACGCTGCGGAGATCACGGCGGCGTCGAGGGGACATCATTCTTTTTCACTTCCGGCGGTTGGGTGGCCGGTGCGCCAGTCTTCGAATCCAGGACCGAGGCGACCGAATTGGTCGTCGGTGGGGAGGGGAGGTCGGAACGGTCCGGACGGCGCTTCCCCCCCTTGACGCCGATTTCTCCGGAATCATTCACGATCTTAAGCTCGGCGCGGGGGTCCCCCTCCCAGATCTGGCGCACAAGCTCCTCCCCGTCTCCTCGGAAGATATGGTAGGCGTAAAGACTGTTGTTTACGCGATGCAGGATATGGAATCGGGTTTCGCGATCCACAATCCACTGCGGACGGTCAAAGGAGACCGTGGTGCCCAGCGGTGTGATGGAGTGGGTCCTGGACTCCCGTTGATCGGTAATTCGCAGGTACAACTGCACCTTCTTCATGAAGTTCACCTGCTGCAGGATGAATTTGCGGCGATCAATCGTGCCGTCCGGCAATTTCACGCCCACCTCACGGGGTTCGTTGAGGGCGACGCCCGTAACGATCTCGAAAGTGGCCGGCTTCGTGGTGTAGACCTCGCCGTCGGGAAGCCGAATGCTGGCGAAGACGCGGTAGGTTCCCGCATCATCGAGGCTGAAAAGCGGTGTCAGGTTCCAACGCAGCTTTCCTCGGGTGGACTGCTCGAGCGTGAACTCACCGCTCTCCTGGGGATCCGCGTGCTTTGTTACCACCCGTCCATCGAGCCCCTCCACAGTGAACTGCAGCCAGCCTGGCTCACTCCCCAGCTTCAAGGGGCCACCGGTGAAGTTGGCGAAACGGGTCGCCACTTCCACGGGTTCACCCGGCAAAAATGCCTCGCGGGTGAAGGCCAAGTCGACGTCCACCTGGGCCTGCAGGGCACCGCAAAGCCAGGGCGCGATCAGAATGATGAGCAGGCGATTCATGCGCTGAATCTAGGGACCGGGCGCTGCTGGGCAAGGCAGGGAGAGAATTCCTTCCATGCGGGCGATGGCCACCTCCAGCACGCGCTCGGGCGCCAGGCGTCGAAGGCAGGCCATGGGTTCTTCAAAATGACAGGAAGACTTCAGGCAGGGGGCGCAGGGGAGGGGAACTCGAAGGATGTGCTCCAGTTGCCCGTAAGGACCGGTCCTGGCGGGTGCTGTCGGTCCGAAAATGCCGATCACCGGGCACCCCAGGGCCGCCGCAACGTGCATCGGACCGGTATCGTTGGTGACCATAAGGGAACAGTGGCGAATCCACTCGGTCATCTCGGGCAGTGTGAGTCGACCGGTCAAATCCAGGCATCGATTACCGGCGTGGCCGGCAATGGTGGCTCCCATGGATCGATCCATGGGTCCCCCCAGCACGGCGACCTTCCAGCGCGGGTGGTAGGCGATCAACCTGGCAGCTAGTTTTGCAAAATGGGATACCGGCCAGCGCTTGTTTTCCCAGCGCGCCCCCGGTTGCAGAGCGATCCAGCGATCCTCCGGATCACCGGCGCGCGCCTGGATGCTGGCTGCCACGTCTGGGCGTGATGGGATCCAATCGAAGTTCCAGTGCAACGGAATGTTCAGCGGTTGCAGCGCGGCCAAGTACCAGTCCACCGCATGCGTTTGGGGCGAGGCACGCGGAACAGCAACGTCGTAGAGCGCGGGCGCGCCCTCCCTCCGATCATCGAGTCCAATTAAAAGCTCCCCCTGCGCCAGCCATCCCACCGCGGCGCTGCGGGCGAGGCTTTGGAGGTCGAGAATCCAGTCGTAACGTTCGCTCCGGAGTTTCCGGATTTCTGAGAAGGCCAGCAGCCATCCTTCAGGACGGCCCCACAGGCGCCGGTCAAAGGGAATAATCTGGTCGATATCCGGATCCCCTTCCAGCAGAGGAGCCAATTCCTGATTCAACCACCAATCAATCTTGGCGGAGGGAAAATGACGCTTGAGAAGGCGGGCAACTGGCAGGGCCTGGACCACGTCACCCAGGGAACTGGGCTTCAGGATCAGGATCTTCATGGCGACGAACGCAGGGGGTTACCCTAGCGTCCGACGGCCAGCCGGTCGGCCAGACGTTCCGGCAACCCCGCAGCGCGGATCTTTCGCTGGGCCTCCGCAATCGGATAGTCCAGGCGGCGCAGCTCAATGGTTTGCTGGATCATGTCATAAACCACGTAGGCGGCCTTGGGGATGCCGTCCCGGGGTTGTCCAACACTCCCCACGTTGACGAAATACTTCTTACCCGGTTCCACGCGGAATTTGGAGTAGGTTCCCCCTCGGACGCCGGTGTCCCGAATGAAGGCAACCGGCACATGGGTGTGGCCGAAGAAACAGACCTGGGTGTGCTGGTAGGTGAAGCTGGC
>JBDKKE010000591.1:0-7254 GCA_039796255.1 Verrucomicrobiota bacterium
TATCCGTGTCCATCCGTGCTATCCGTGGTAAAACCCTCCCCGGTTTGGTCTGCTCCGTGGCGCGATCACACCGCGGATGGGGGAGAGGAAGTTTCAACCACGGATAGCACGGATAACCACGGATGGGGGAAGGAGAGAGGGAGAAGACGGTTGGGAGGTTGGGTATCCGTTTCAAAGACAAGCCCCATCCCCATCAGGATTTTCTCGTTCAAGGAATGGGCCCCCTATCCGTGCCTATCCGTGCTATCCGTGGTAAAACCCTCCCCGGTTTGGTCTGATCCGTGGCGTGACTGAGTTCGAATTGATCCGGCGGCTGACGCCGTTGCTGCCGACGAATGATTATGTGGTCGCCGGGGCGGGCGATGACTGCGCCATTCTGGAACTGGGTGCGGAGAATACCCAGACGCTCTTCAAGACCGATGCCGTGGTGGAAGGGATCCACTTCACGGCGGAAACCGAGCCGGAGCGCATTGGACACAAGGCGCTGGCCCGCTGCCTCAG
The DNA here is from genome assembly GCA_039796255.1 of Verrucomicrobiota bacterium. Lineage (GTDB taxonomy): Bacteria > Verrucomicrobiota > Verrucomicrobiia > Limisphaerales > UBA9464 > UBA9464. The sequence continues at coordinate 502 of JBDKKE010000591.1, forward strand.
TGACATTGCCGCCATGGGCGGATCCCCGGTGGCGGCGCTGGTGACGCTCGGGCTTCCTGCAGGATTTGCCCCGGAGCGCATCCAGGGAATTTACCGTGGTTTGCAGCGGGTCGCCGTCCGTCACCAGGTGGCCATTGTTGGCGGCGAGACGACCGTCAATCCGGGCGGCCTCTTGATCAGCATCGCGCTGCTGGGGTCCGTCCCGCGCGGGAGGGCTCTGCTGCGGTCGGGGGTGAAGGCGGGGGATGCCCTGTTCGTCAGCGGTGAACTGGGCGGATCCATCGAGGGACATCACCTCGATTTTGAACCCCGTCTGGCCGAGGGCCGGTGGCTGCTGGGCGGTGGCAAGGTGCATGCGATGATGGACCTGAGCGACGGTCTGGCGGGCGATCTGCCCAAGTTGCTCGAGGCGAGCGGCGGGTTGGGCGCGGTGATTTCCAAGGCTTCTCTACCCATCCGGCATGCCGCCAGGCTGCGGGCCCGGTCCGGCGATCTGGCCCGGCCAGCCGTGGTGGCCGCGCTGACCGATGGGGAGGACTTTGAACTTCTGTTTACCGTCGCAGCGGGTGACGCCGTGCCCGTGCTCGACGGTTGGAAGCGGGAGTTCCCTGGGGTGCGGTTGACCTGCATCGGGAAGGTGACCCCGGGGCCGGGAGTCTTCCTTCAGGGACCCGAGGGACTGCGTCCCCTCGTGGCGCGGGGTTATGAGCATTTTGGAGGGGCCGGAGCCTAATAAGGCGGGCGGATTGGACGTGGAACGCATGTCGGTTCTCTGCGTCGTCGTTTTCCGCTCCGCGGATGCTTTCCTCGCCCCGGGGTTCTGGGTCAGGCTGGGTGTCCGATGCCAGTCGTGATCAGCCAGTCCGTCCAGGAGACGGAGGCCTTGGGCGAGCGCCTCGGACGCTCCGCCCGCCGCGGCGACGTCTTCGGCCTCCGCGGCGAACTGGGTGCCGGGAAGACCGCGCTGGTCCGGGGGTTCGTCCGGGCGCTGGGGTGTCCGGGGCGCGCCCATTCACCGACCTTTTCCCTGCTCAATTCCTATTCCGGTGGACGCGAGCCGCTCTTTCATCTGGATCTTTACCGGCTGTCCGGTGCCGCCGAGGTGCAGGGGGCGGGATTGGAGGAGTACCTGATACGTCCGGAGGGAATCAGTCTGGTGGAGTGGATGGAGCGCTGGTCGCCGGAACCGAGTCCGGGAGATCCCGCCATTCGTTGGATTTCGATTCGCATTCTCGATGAACTCTCCCGCGAAATCACCCATGACCACCCTGGCGCTTGAGTTCTCCTCGGATCGGCGCGGGGTAGCGGTGGCCCGGGAGGGCCGGGTGCTGTCCGAAGTCATCCATTCCGAAACGCGTGAAACTCCCATCTTTGCGTTGATCACCCGCGCGTTGGAGCAGGCGGGGATAGACCGATCAGGGATTGACTGTCTGGCGATAGGATTGGGCCCCGGCAGTTACACCGGAGTCCGCCTGGCCATCTCGGTCGCCCAGGGTTGGCAGTTGGGTACGGGGGTGACCACGGTCGGGATCAGCAGCCTGGAGAACCTGGCCATCGTGGCCGCTGACCTGGGGCCGACCCTGCTCGCCATCGACTCACAGCGTCAGGAGTTTGCCGTGGTGGAGGCGGCGGAGGGACGACTGACCGGAACCGTGCGGCTAATGGCTGCAGCGGATCTGGCGGTGCGCCTCGCTGCGGGAGACGGTGTTGCGGGTCCAGACCGCCAGCCAGGACTGGAGGGGATCCGCCCGCTGTTTCCCTCAGCCGCAGTTCTGGCGCAGTTGGCAGTGGGGCGGCCTTCGGTTCCGTCCGAACAATTGACACCGATCTACCTGCGGGAAGCGGCCTTTGCCAAGGCGCCACCGATGCGCACAGTGGATTGGACCCCTTCCGCCGGGATCTGAGCCGAACCCGCATCGGCATGCCCATCTTCTACGAATGCGATCGTTGCACGGCCTGCTGCCGCTGGCCGGGGCAGGTGAGTCTGGTTCCCGAACAGATCGCCGCCATCGCGGCGTTTCTGGGGATTACGGAACCGGAGTTCATCGAGCAGTTCGCCCGGTTGAACCGGGCGCGCACTGGGCTGGCACTGCAGGACCAGGCGGACGGTTCATGCATTTTTCTGGAGGGCGGCGATTGCCGCATCCAGCCCGTCAAGCCCCAGCAATGCCGGGAGTTTCCCAATCTGTGGAACTTTCCCGGGTTTGAGCACGCGTGTCGCGCCCGGCCGGTTGAGGTGACTCCCGAGGATTGGAAGCGCCGTATTCTGGAAGCCACCGGACGCGATGCATCCCCGCCAGATTCTCACGGACTTGGACGCTCCGGCGCAGCCAGTGGCAGTTCATAGCACACCGCCTCGTGGTCATTGCGCACCAGGAGAAAGGGACCCGCGAGCGCCGGGTTGTTCCAGGTTTTGGAATCCAGCGCTGGAATGCGCCCCAGTTCCTTGAACGCTTCGGGTGCTGCCTGCACCAGGGCGACGAAGCCGGGTTCGGATTGCACAATCACCAGGTCTCCTGCCAACAGGGATTGCCCTGAACCGTAACGCCCATCCTTCCAGACGCGTTTTCCGGTGGCGATGTCCACACAGGCCAGGAAGCCGTCGTCCAGTCCGTAGAGATGGCCGTCACGCGCCGCCACGTTGTTGAACTGCGTCTTCATGGACTTGCCACGCCAGATCTCGACCGGACTCAGGGATCCATCCGGGGCTGCGGTTACCTGAATCAGCACGCATCCCGCGCCATAGCCTGCGGATAGGAACAACCGGTCGCCGTCGATGACCAGCGGTTGCGAGCACTTGGGATTCTTATCGCTGCCCCAAACGAAGCGCCACAGGGACCGGCCGGTGGCGGGGTCCAGTCCGGCGACGGCCTGCGGACCGATCACCAGAATCTGTCGTTTCGCGGCCAGAGTGGTTTCGGAGGCCGAGGCGTAGCTCGCGGCTTCGCCGTCCGCAGACCACAGCAGACGCCCGGTGTCCGCGTCGTACGCCAACCAGCCCATCTTGGGAGAGGTCCCGCCGCTGACGATGACGCGTCCCTCGGCGACCAGCGGTGCGGAACTCTTGCCCCAGATATCGTTGCTGAGTCCGTTGGTCTTCAGGACGTCCACCGTCCAGATGCGGCGTCCGCTGAGCAGATCGAGGCAGTCGAGAATCCCGGTCCCGCCGAAGGCGTAGACGCGGTTGCCGGAGATCGTCGGGGTGGAACGCGGGCCGTCACCGCCGAGGAACTCGTGGAAGCGGGTTCGGTTGGTGTGCGTCCAGACCGGAATGCCCGTGCGGAGGGCACGGGCGGTCACCTGTTCGTCGTCACCTGCCTGCTCCTGGGTGATGGCCAGTCCTCTGGCGACCACGAATCCGGACCAGCCGAGGCCGACGGGTTGGCGCCAGAGCTCCCGGGGAGGGGAGGTGGTCCAGTCGGGGGCGATGCGGACGTCCTCAACGCGGCCGTTGCGATGGGGCCCCAGGAACTGGGGGAATTGGTGCTGGGAATCCTCAGGGGCTGGCGCGGTGGCCGTCACAGACGCGGGGGCATTTGTTGCACCGGGTCGGGCACGGGCGAACGCCTCTTCTTGGGTGAGCGACCAGCGCCAGACGAGCCGGGGGATTCCGGTGCCGCTCCGCGCGCCCTCGACCCGGGTGGTCCACTTCACGATGAAACCGGCGCTGACGATGGCGCCAAGCCACGCGAGGCGTTTCCACCAACGGAGTCCGCTGCCGAACATCAGCCACAGCAGCATCAGAATCCCGCCCAGCAGCACCGCGGCGAGGGTCAACCAGGCGCGGAAGTTTCGGTCGAGATCCGCCGGGACCTGCAGGCCGGCGAGGAGCAGGAGGGTCAGTCCCACGATGATCAGCGGGCCGCGACGGCGGGGGCGTGGTGGGACTGGAAGGGAATGAGTGCTCATGGTGAACGCGTGCTCCGGCTGGGGCGACGTTGGGAACTACTTCGCCATGAGGTGATACTCGGCGAACTCCATGAACTTCTGCCAGTCAAACGCTTCAATGGAGTGACCGCCGGGACGATTGTGATAGCCGACGTCGGAGCGGATGATCGCCTCACCCACGGGAGGCGAGGCTTCGGACGGCAGGCCCTTTTTGCCCAGCAGGCGATAGACTTCGCTGGCGTGATAGGCGGAGAGATACTCGCCCCGGGCGTCGGCCCAGGTGTCCTCCACACCACTGTGGACGTACACCGGGCGTGGCGCGATGCAGGCCAGCAGCATGTGCTGGTCCACGGGAAGATCGTCTTCATTACGGACGAATTTCCACGCGTTGCGGCAGAGCCAGTACGGGAAGCGGGTCACCATCTTTTCCAGAGTCTCGCCGAAATTCCGCTTCCACAGGGCCGCACCGGCACAGCCGGACTGGGCGGAGATGGCGAGGGCGAACCGCGAATCCTGTGCCGCCGTCCACAACGTCGCCTTGCCCATCTTGGAATGGCCCATGATGGCGATCCTCTTCGCGTCGATGTCCCGGTCGGTTTCCAGGTAGTCCATGGCCCGCGACGCGCCCCAGGCGGCGGCGGAGATGCAGCCCCATTCGTAGGCTTTGGGAAAACTCTGACCGGTCCGATAGAACAGCGGAACGATTCCGGAAAGGAACTCCACCTCGTTGTGCCGGACCAGGTCGCCATTGGGCACCACGACAAAGCCGAAGCCGCGCTGGAGGAATTCGCCGAGCGGAATGCCATTGCGGAGAAAGCCGGGACGCTCCGGATTCGCGTCATGGCCCGTGTCACGCGTGTTGGCAAAGCTGTGGAGCAGAAACGCCGGCGCGGGCCGGGAGGCCCCATTGGGTGAGAACACCAGGATCTGCATCTCCACCCGGCCCCTGGCGTTCTCGAAGCGGAGACGAACCTCCTTGCGCGTGGCCTTTCCACCCATGAATTCGCGGTCCGTTTTTACCACCTCAACCGTCGTCTGGATGGGAGACTCCGGCACCGGCACCACGCCGTAAACGAGGTTCCCAAACAGCGACAGGATCTGGGGGCGACGGATGCGGAACCACTCCTCGGGCGTGGTGATCGGCTTACCCTCGGAGGACACCAGTAAGGGCGGAAGCTGATAAGCCGGAACAAGTCCCTCGCTGTTGATGACGTCGAAGTCGTGGTTCTTGGGCTCGTCGCCAAACGCCCGGGCCAGGGAGAGACCAACGAGACAACAGGCGAGCAGGAGGCGGGTGACGTGCACGCGGTATTTCTCGTTCGCCACACCCGGGGGTAGCAAGGGGGAATCCGCAGGGGGCCTGTCCCTGGCGGCTGAACCTGGAAAGAGCCGTTGGAGGAAACCGCAGAGAACGCAAAGAGCACAGAGAAGGTCGGTGGAAGAAGCTGCCGTACTCGTCGGGAGTTTTTCCGTGAGATGCGGCGTCCCATGGCCTGCCATCGATCAGAAGTCACCGTCGTTGTGTTCTGTGTGTTCTTTGCGGTGATTTGAAGTGCCGTTTTCAGGCGGAATGGCCCTGAGTGGGGTTATCTCCCGGCACCATCTCACCGGTTACCGCGGGGCTGGGGCTGGCGATCGGGGTGCGGATTATCTTCCCAGCGCCATGAACCCGCGCGGAGGGAGTTCAAGGGCGTCCAAAGTTGCGGCGGCGCCCGTCCAGAGGTTCGTCCAGCCGGGATGCGAATCGAGTTTTAGGTCCGCAGGACTCAGCACGGTCCGCTGGTCGGAGGCGTTGAAGAGGGCCAGGACGGTGGCGCCGCCGACGGCGGAGTGACGACGGAAGGCGATCAAGCGGCGGTCGTCGTCCAACAAGGTGAACTCGAATCCGCCGGTGCGGAGAACCTCATGGCGGGCGCGCAGTCCCGCCAGCCGGCGATGGAATTCCAGCAGGTCAGCATCGGGCGCGTTGGGATCCACGAGTCGGGCGAGTCCAAACGGATGTTCCCGCTCGTCGGCAAACTTGAGATCACGCCACAGCATCGGCTTGCGGCAGTCGGGATCATCGGCGCCCCACATGCCGACCTCGTCGCCGTAGTAAATGAATGGGGCGCCCGGCGAGAGAAACTGGAACGCGACCATTTGCTTCCAGCGCTCCTTCTCGACGGCGTTGGGAGCGCGGACGGAGTAGTCGCGATTGTCCTGAACCCCGCTCCGGTGATCCTGGCGATGTTGCGGGTTGACCACCATGGAACCGATCCGGGCGGTGTCATGAGAGTCCAGCAGGTTCTGCAAACCGAGACTCCGTCCATAGCCATAATCGCGGTGGATCGCCGTCATGCGTTGTCCCAGTTCTGTCGCGCGGATCGGTTTGGGCTGATTGAAGAACTGGTAAACGGCGTCGCTAAACCGGTAGTTCATGACGCCGTCAAAGGCCTGATCGAGCCAGGGCGTGGCGTTGCGCAGCCGGATGGCCTGATAATCGTCCCACCAGATTTCGCCGGTGATGTAGGCATCCGGGTTGATGCGCTTGACCCAGCCGCGAAACTCCTTCCAGAACTCCATCGGCACCTCGGCGGCCACATCCAGCCGCCATCCGTCAATTCCATCCGCCGGGTTGCCATCACCGTTGGGATCCATCCAGCGCCGGACGATCTGGTGAAAATGCCGGCGAATGTCGGGGTGAAGGTTGTGGCCGTCGCGCGCGAGTTCCGGCAGGTCCTGCACGCCACTCCATCCGCGATACTCGAATTCATCGGCAGGCGTGGCGGGGTCATCCCAGCGTGTGATGTGAAACCACTGGGCAAATCGGCTGTTGGGTCCCTCCCGTTTCGCGCGCTGCAAGGCCCAGAACGGAATGCCGACATG
>JBDKKE010000592.1:0-2967 GCA_039796255.1 Verrucomicrobiota bacterium
TTGTAGCAGACGTGATTCTCACCGGTCAGTCCGTCGAAAACCCCTCCAAACAGATACACGTCCCGGCCGAGGGCGCCGAGGGCGGGGGCAGACCGTGCGGACGGTTCCGGGCCGGTGGTGGCATGCAGTGTCCAGCCGTCGGCGAGGACCGGGGCGCAGGCCGCGAGCAGTGCGGCGGCAAGCGCCATCAGCGGGTGGCATTGGGAGCGGACGGCATTGCCCGGACGCGAGGGGGAGAGGGAGGGAAACATGGAATTTAGATGCGTATTTTGGAGTTGTTGAGGGTTTGGTTCTGGATGAGAGCGTTGATTGCTTCATCGGACTCTTACGATTTCGCGACGGAAAGTTTCGCAGGCGGATCAAGGATTCTGCCCCGAAGCTGCGGACGTGAGTCCGCAGAAATCCCCTTCCAACCTGTCGAGACCTGCGGCTTGTTGGAAACCTCTGCGCAACCGTGCGGTTGATTCTTCTGGTGCGCTCACCCCTCGCGTGTTGACCGGGGCGCCCTCGCCCCGGTCGGTGTGCGTCCCTGCTCACTGAATGGTGGCAGCTCCACAGACCCAACGCGGACGGCGAGGGCGCGTTCGCTCCCAAAACCCACCGAATCGTTTCGGCTCAGAGGGCTCCGGCAGCTGATTTCAGCCCACGAACGGGGGCAGCTACGGGGAGGCCTCACTCATTCTCGCGGTAGAGCACCGAGATTTCGTTCGCGGAGAGGGCTCGGTCGTAGATGCGCACGGCGTCCAGCGATCCCGCAAAGGCTTCGGAATGGGTTCCGTCCGCTTCATCGCTACCGATGATCGCGGGCGAAGAGGAGTCGGGATCGGGGTAAAATGAACCGGGTCGCAAGATGCTGACCGGCGGCTGAACTTCGCGGTACAGGCTGATTCTTGAACCGCCGCCCTCTTCGGACACGGTAACTGCAACGAATGTCCACCTGTTCGGAACCAGCATCGCCGTGTCCACCAGAACTGGAGGCAAACCACTGTCCACGGCGAAGGCCAGCTGCTGCCTGTCCTGCACAAAGAGACGCGCCCAGCGCCGCTGTCCGACGACGGTCAGGTCGCTGCTGAACACATTCTCGCTGGCGACGGAGATCCACGCAGCAAAGGTAAAGCTGCGGGAGTAATTGAGATGGGGCAATTCGACATAGGGCACATTGCCGTCGATGAAGCCGCTGTTGACGAAAGCGACCGAGACTGTGTGACGTTGCAGATATGTGCGGAAACATTGGTGATTACGAATGCGCAATCGGCACCGTTTCGCACCGTCACCCCGCTTGCACTGTTACGCCGTGTTGCGCCGCCGCTCCGATTCGACAGCCTCCACAAACACCCGCCCCTCTCCAACGTGTGAAGCCCGGAAGACGTGCCCCATCGTGACGGGCATCCCGATCAGGGCCAGGGCCTCGGGCTTTCCAATCGGAACCATGGCCAGGGGGTCACCATCGGGCGAAAATGCCGTCAGTTCCACGGTCTGGACTGTTTCGATCAGGCGGAGAAATTCTGCGGTGGAGTGCATGCCGCGACGAGAGCGAGCCTCCCCAAATCCACCGATGGCAGCCTTCTACCTCTGAGTGCTCCACTGCCGGTTGCTCCCGCCAGCTTTTGGCTGCGGCAGCCGGGCATGAAAACCTACCGCACCCGCAACCCGCGCAAATCGCCCATCTGGCAGTGCGTCCAGCGCCACCACGCCACCTTCGTCGATCGCTATCCCGATGCCTATGAACCCAAGTTCGGCCCCCTTCGCCCCGTTATCTCGGAAGTCTTCCAGAAATTCCTCCACTGCGGAACCCTCGAACGGGGATTTGCCCGCGTCCGCTGCGACCACTGCGCGCACGAATACCTGCTCGCCTTCTCCTGCAAGGGGCGGTGGTTCTGTCCCTCCTGCCATCAGCGCAAGGTTCTCCAGACCGCCGCCCACCTGGTCGATCACGTCCTCCTGCCGGTTCCCCACCGACATGTCGTCCTGGCCCTGCCGAAACTCCTGCGCCCCATCTTCTATCGCCATCGCGGTCTCCTCAAACGCCTCTGCACCGTGGCCCAGCAGACCATCACCCAACTGCTGCGCGCCGCACTCCATCTTCCCAAGGGTCGCCCCGCCTTCTTCCTTGCCCTCCACAGCTTCGGCGAATACCTCGACTTCCACCCTCATGTTCACGCTATGGTCGCCGATGGCCTTCTGGATTCGGACGGCCAATGGCGGCCCGCCCCGGAAATCCCCCACCGCGTCCTGGAGGAACTCTTCCGCACCCGCATCTTTGCCGAACTGCTGCGCCTCAAACTCATCTCCCCCGAGCTCGTCGAGCGCATGAGCTCCTGGAAGCACACCGGCTTCAACGTCGATTCGGGCCGCTCGGTGCCACCGGAGAATCGGGCCGAACGCGAACAACTCTGCCAGTATGTCCTGCGCAACCCGTTCTCCTCGGCGAAGGTCACTCTGGAATACCCCCACGACACCGTCATTTACCGCTCCCGCCTCAATCCCAAGATCAACCGCAACTTCGAAGTGTTTGATCCCGTGGATTTCCTGGCGGTGCTCTCCCAGCACATTCCCGACAAGGGCGTGCAAATGATCCGCTACTACGGACTTTACTCCAACAAGATGCGCGGCTGCCGAAGTCGGACCAATCCCTTGGCCAGCGTCCCCTGGCCTAAGGGCTCCCCGCCTCCGCCCCTCAAGCTCCCCCATCGCAAATGGCGGGATCTTATACGCCAGGCCTGGCACACCGATCCCTTGCAGTGCCCCGAATGCGGCAAGACGATGCGCTTCATCGCGCTGATCGAAGAACCGCTGGTCATCGAGAAAATCCTGCGTCACCTCAACCTGTGGTGCGGACCCGCACAATTTGCCCCTGCCCGCCCGCCACCCTTTGGAGGGACGACCTCCGCGAGCTCCCCGGCTCATGGATTGGCACGTCCCCAACCTGCTACCGCCACCTCGGACTCCGAATTCCTGATCGAAACG
>JBDKKE010000593.1:0-5379 GCA_039796255.1 Verrucomicrobiota bacterium
AACCGCACCACGAAGGCGTGCTGTGAGAATCCGGGCTGAACTGTCGCCCCGATCAATGACCCGCCCGCCGCGAAATCCACGCGGAGGCGATACCGCGTTCCGCCGGTTGCCTGGCCGGATCCCAGGAGAAAGTGCAGCCGATTGGTGCGGTCGGACTGCGTCAAGGCCCGCTCCCACGCCGTAAAGGGTTCGTCGTTGGGAACCCAAAGAAGGGATCCGAGTTGGTTGAAACCGGCCGGATACACCCCGCCGAAGTAGTAGTCATCGTCCGCCTTGGGATTGCTGGTCGCATTGCCGTACTGCGGATCCCCTGGCAGTCGCGTCACCCGGCCTGGGGTCAGGTCATTGAGCCCATTCTCGACACTGAATTCCGCGCTTTGGACCGATCCCGGTGCACTGGACGGGGAATCCACTCCCAGTTGCCAGACCGTCCGCCCCAATTGCGGAACATCGCGCACCGTCACCTGAAAGGACTGGGTGGCGCTCAGTGGCGGCACTCCGTTGTCCGTGACCTTCACCTGCACGGTCACGGTCGCTCCGCCCTGCGTCTCCGTGGGCGTCCAGGATAAGAATCCGCCGGACGTCACGGTCATTCCCGCCGGTCCGCTCACCAGCGAATAGCTGAGCGTCTGCGCCGGGACATCCGCATCGCTCCCCGACAACTGCAGCGTTAGAGGGATCCCCTCGTCGGCCGTCTGGGCGGTCACCGCGTTGATCTGGGGAACGTGGAGATTGGGTGCGATGGGGACCCATTCCGAACTGTTGATCCAGTCCGTCAGCAGTTGCTCGGCGGCGAGGTCGCGCTCGGATGTGCCCAGGGGTGGCATTCGGGTCATTCCCTCGCCGCGGAGGCGCTGCAGGACCATGGACGCTCCCGGATTGCCGGGGACCAGGAAGCGGTTCAGCGGATTGTCACCCGTATTCAGCAGCGCACCGTTGATCAGGCCTGCCTCCCCGGTGGGTGTGCCCGGCCGGGCGTCCCAGTTTCCCCGCGCCGCGCCTCCGGGCTGGTGACACTGCACGCAGTTGGCCGCCAGATACGATCGCACCCGCGACTCCAGGCTCCGGCCGGTATCGCCGGCGGGCACCAGCGCCGGAAGCGACTCCACCCCGGACACCGGCCTGTCGAAATACCCCGCCGCACTCAGGGCGGAAATCTGGTTGAGGGTCTGACCGCCAAACGCGTGGGAACGGTTCAGCTGCCCCGTATTGAAGGAAAGCGCAAAGCCGCCCGGCGCGGTGTGGCAGGCGCGGCATTCGGAGCGGCTGGGGAACCGCCACGTCTGCGCGGGCACACTGCCGGCCAGCACTTCGCTCAAACCGCTCTCTGGAACCAGATCGGCATCGCTCTGGTCCTCCCGCCAGCGGTAGGTCAGGCCGTACACATCGGTGGCCGTCTTCACCAGAAAACGCGTCTCCAGCTTGCGCCGCGAGGTCGGATCGCCCCGCACGATGGCGAGGTCGAAATGCTTCACCCACACCATCCCCGTGGGAAGCGTCCACGCGCTGTCCGCGCTGAACCCCACGGTGTCCGTCAAATTGGTGAGGGCAAACCACCGCTGTTTGATCGCGTAGTCGCTCCAGAAGGGGACATTCGGTGCGTAGCCCACCAGGCCGGCATGTGGGGTCAACGGAGCGCTCGCGCGGGTTGCCGCGGATCCGCCGGTGAGGGGCAGATTGGCGAAGGCCCCGGTCTGCGACAGCCGTGCCGGCGGCGCGGATACCTGTGCACCGCGGGCAATGCGGCTGACCGTGCCTGTGACGTGGTTTACCAGCAGCACATCGCCAGTGCGCGGATCACGTCCAAATTCGGTGATGTTCGGATACCCCGTCATCAGCGTCTGGCGCGTCCACACCCCGCCGGTTTCTGTCAGGGCCGCGATCTCGCCGGTCACGTAATCGGCAAAGAGGTATTTCCCATACAGCTCGGCCAACCCACTGCCCCGCGCCACCTCGCCACCGATGATGCAGTTGCGGGCCTCGCCGTATTTGCCCAGGTGCGCATATTCATAGATCGGGTCGGTGTAGCTCTCCTCCGTGTAGCCAATCTCTGCGGGAGTGAAGGGGGAGGGTTTGACGGGCGAGAGAATCGGGGGTGAGGGCGCTTCGTCCGGCGGGGCATGGTTGATGTCCGGGGCCTCCTGAGGAATCGACCCCTCCTTCCACCACCAGCCGTAGTCGCCGCCCTTGACGATCAGGTCGACCTCTTCCCGCCGCCGTTCCCCGACGTCGCCGCAGAACAGACGTCCAGTGGCCGGATCAAACGACATCCGGTACGGATTGCGCATTCCCGCCGCGAAGAATTCCGTCCGCACCGTCTCCGGCGCGATGGGCTGTCCATGCCACTGGGTCATGCCAATAAACGGATTGGCGTCGCTTCCGGCGGGGATCCGGTAGGTCCCGGCGTGGACGGCCGAGGGGAAGGGATTCTGGAGCGCTCCCGCAATGGGCTGTGAGTGGGGATTGGGGGGGAGGTTGCCGGCCCGCTGGTCTACATCGATGCGCAGGATGGCTGAGAAGAAGTCCCGGTTGATGTAGATGCCGTTGGCGAAGGAGCCGAAGAAGTTCCCCTCGTCCCCCAGGGCGATGTAGAGGTGGCCATCCGGCCCAAAGGCAATGTCCCCGCCATTGTGATTGGCCATTTCGTCCAGCTGGGAGATGAGGGGAACCTCGGAGGTCGGATCCGCCGTGGTGGCCGCGGTGTAGGGCGCATTTCCCGAAGCCCGGAAACGGGAGATGCGCTGGAAGAGCCGCCAGTTGGGGGCGGACGCCGTGCCCACATTGCGCGAGAGGCTGTAGAAGACGAAGAAGTAGCCGTTCTGCGCGTAGAGGGGATGGAAGGCCATGCTCAGCAGTCCGGATTCGTTCTTTTGGTACAGACCGCTCACCCCGGCGTTGAACATTCCCGGGACGTCCTGCAGACGCAGAAAGGGCGTGGCCTGGCGGCGGGGCGTGGTGTTTAGGTCCTCGATCAGGATGATTTGCGCCGGCCGACTATTGGCGTGGGTGAGGATCTGGGGATTGAACTCGGTGTTCGAGCCGGTGGGCCCCTGCGGATTCCCCTGCACTCCCCGCTCCACGACAAAGAGCCGGTTCGATTCTCCCGGCGGCGCGGTGATGCAGGTGGGGGCGGTGAAGGTGAGTCCGCCCAGCGCATCCTCCAGCACGTAGGTGCTGCCCAGATCCGCCGGCAGCGCCAGCGTTTGGTTGGCCTCACGCACCCACTGGCCGGAGACGGCAACGCAGGTGGCCAGCAGGCAACAAACCCTCAGAAGGGGACGCAAAAGCAGGGACATTGGTGGCGGGTACAGTGTTTCTATGCAAAGAAACCTAACAGGAGGGACAAGCTTCGCGAGTCCCCATTCAGAACCGTCCCCAATATCCCCCGTTTCGTTCCAATCCATCCCCACGGAGATCGCGGAAAGCCCACACGCCTGACGCTACCCAGGTTCCCTTCGGGCGACTCCACCAGCGCAGCAGGAACAGTCAGGAACTCGGATACCTCATCCCTCCATTCCCACTCCTCCATCCGGGCCAATCGGTGGGGGATCACCCACCACGGACGGCGGTTGCCACCAGATAATCAGACCCTGGGAAAGAGAGGGAGAGCCTTCGGCAAAGGTGTCCGTTGCTCCCGGAGGCTGGGCGTGCCTATGCTGCGTCCGCATGTCGGAGATCGCCAATTTTGTAATGCACGGAGCCGCTCAGGTGACTCCCGTGACCCTGGAACGGATGCTGCGCAACCTCCCCATGTGGAAGGTGGAGTTTGCCCAGATCAACGCGCCGCAATTTCCGCACCTGGTCAACCAGTTGGAGTTTCTTGCGGACATTGTCGAGGACGTCGCGGAGGGGGCCTACAAGGAACTCACCTATCACGCCCTGGCAGCGGCGGTCTTCGCCCTGACCTACGCCCATCGCAAGAACGACCTCATCCCGGACTTCATGGGCGCCGCCGGGCGTGCCGATGATTCCAGCGTGGTGCGCGCGGCCCTGATTCTTCACGAGAAGGCGTTCACCCACTACGCCGAGAAGCACAGTGTGAACTGGGAAGAGATTACCAGTAAGCCCTGAGCTGAGCTGAGCTGAGCTGAACTGAAGTGGGAGTGGCCGGTGGCGCCGTGACGGAGGCCGGGGCCGGGGTGGTTCAGGATCGCGCTAAAGCTTCTGAACGTAGTCGCGCAGCGGGGCGAGGTCCGGATCCTGGAGGGCCATCACCTTGATCTCGTTTTTCGGACGCATCCGCGCGGCGCGCTTGAGCCAGTCCTGCGCCGCCTGCAGTTCCCCCAACTGGCAGGCGTAGCAGGCGAGGTTGTAGGGAATGATGGATTCCTCGGGGAACTGCGGAGCCACGGGAAGCAGGATGGTCCACGCCTCCTGGGTGCGGCGGAGTTCGTGCAGGGTGAAGCTGCGGTGAATCCAGCCCTCAGCCCGGTTGGGCGCCGCCTCGGTCATCCGGTTGGCGATCTCCAGGGCCTCCGTCCATTCCCCGCGCTGCGCCAGGATTCGCCAGTGGAGTTCGAGCACCTCGGGATTGCCGCGGCTTGAAGGCGAAACCCGGGCCAGTTCTTCGAGGGCATCCTCGAACTGCCCCAGCTCAAACCACCCTTCCGCCGCGAGGGCGAAGTGACGATCCGGAAACTCCAGCGTGCTCTCCACGCAATCCCTCTATTGCCACCGGAGCCATTTGGCAAAATGGTTTTCTTCATGATTCGCCGGATTCTCCTGCTCGCGTGCGTCTGCGGCTCCGCCCTATCCGGCCCGGCGGCGGTCACCCACCTGGGGGAATTGCAGGGGCAGATGGTGCGGACGCTCGCGCCCGCGGACACGGGCGGAACGCTCTGGGGTGTGAAGGTTTCCTCGCTGCGGACGGGCCGAACCTGGTTCGAAACCAATGCGGCGGCGCGGATGGTTCCGGCCTCCAATACCAAACTCTTCACCGGCGCCATGGCCCTGGAGCGGCTCGGAGCGGAACGTCGGTTGGTCACCTCATTGCGGGTCACCAACGCCCCGGACGCCTCCGGACAGCTCAACGGTCCGCTGCGCATCGTGGGTGGCGGGGATCCCACGCTGTGCGACCGGCTCCATGGAGGCTCGTGGGAGCGCACCTGGGCCCCCCTGATTGAAGCCGTGCGAAGGGCGGGCATTCGCCGGGTGGAGGGGGATCTGCTCTGCGATGAAGGCCGTTTCACGGGGCCGCCCTACGGCAGCGGATGGAACTGGGATGACCTGGCCGAGGGGTACGGCGCCGCGGTGTCCGCATTGACGGCTGGGGACAATCTGGTCTCGGTGGTCGTGACGCCCGGGCTCACGGTGGGCGCGGCGGCGGCGGTCCGGCTGGATCCATTGCCGGACGTGCTCTCGCTGGAGGTGGCCGCCCGG
>JBDKKE010000594.1:0-4136 GCA_039796255.1 Verrucomicrobiota bacterium
ACTTCTGCACGGTGGAGATGCTCCATCGCGATCTGCCCCAGCATTTGCGCACCGCCGGCGGGCGAACTCCCCTGCAACGCACGCCCGGCGCGCTGGAGGATCGGGAGGAGTTTCCCCGCAACTGCCTTTACTGGAATCGCGGCGATGGCACCTGGGCCGAGATTGCCGCCTTTGCGGGAGTGGCGGCCAGCGGGTGGTCGTGGACACCCCTCTTCCTCGATGTGGATCTGGACGGTTGGGAGGACCTGCTGGTTTCCAATGGCTACGGACACGACGTCAACGACCGCGACATCAATGAGCGGACCAAGGCCCGCCCCGGACAAAACGTGCAGGCCACGAAATCCCTGCTGATGGACTATCCCCCGCTCCAGACGCCCAAGGTTGCGTTTCGCAATCGGCGGGACCTCACCTTTGAAGACACCAGCGAATCCTGGGGGTTCGCGTCCCCCCGCATTGCGCACGGCATGATCGCTGTGGATTACGACGGCGACGGGGATCTCGACGTCATCGCCAACGCCATGTTTGGGCCGCCATTGATCTGGCGGAACAACAGTTCCGCGCCGCGGGTTGCCGTTCGCCTGAAGGGAGCCGGGGCCAATACCGCAGGGATCGGCGGAGAGATTGTGATGCGGGGCGGTCCGGTCGAACAGCGGCAGGCGATCCTCGCCGGTGGGCAGTACCTGTCCCATAGCCAGACCCAGCGCACCTTTGCCGCGGGTCCCGGGGAGATGTCCATCGAGGTTCGCTGGCCTTCCGGTAAACTGGGTCGCGTTTCCGGTGTGCGACCCAATCGGTTGTACGAGCTGGACGAATCCGGTGCCGCGCCGGCGCCGGTCGGGACAACGGTCGCGCCCCCGGGTGGTCGGTGGTTCACCAACGTGAGCACGCAGCTGGGGCACACCCATGTTGAGCCTCCCTTTGACGACTTCTCTGTCCAACCGCTGCTGCCCCAGCGGTACAGCCAGGGCGGACCTGGCATCGCGTGGGTGGATCTGAATGGCGACGGTCACGATGACCTGCTGGTGGGGACCGGACGGGGCGGGAAGCCGGGCGTCTTTTTGGGCAACGGCCGCGGGACCTTTACCCCCGGCGCGGTTCCCGGGGCGGGGGTGGCGGATGATCTCGGGGCGGTGATCGGATGGACGGGTGCCGGTGGCCGTCGCGGAGTGCTGGCGGCGCAGGGCAACTTCGAATCCGGCGCGGGCGGCACGGTGCCGGCGGTGCTGCGCTGGAGTTGGTCCCCGACGGGATTGTCGGCGGAGCCACCGCTGGTCGGCGGGGCCGCGAGCGCGGGGCCAATGGCGGCTGGGGATGCGGATGGGGATGGCGACCTGGATGTATTCGTCGGGGCCCGCTTCACGCCGCGGCGATGGCCCGAGCCGGGCGGCTCCCTCTTCTTCCGCAATGACGGAGGAAACCTGGTGGCCGAGGCGGATGATGTCTGGAAGAGCGTGGGGCCGGTGAGCGACGCGCTCTTTGCCGACCTCGAGGGGGATGCGCGTCCGGAACTGGTGCTCGCCTGCGAGATGGGACCGCTGCGGGTCTTTTCCCGGACGTCTGCCGGGTGGACGGAGCGAACCCGCGATCTCGGTTTGGAGACGCTCACCGGCGGGTGGAACAGCGTCGCGACCGGGGATGTGGATGGTGACGGGCGGCTGGACCTCATCGCCGGGAATCGAGGGCGCAACACCATGGCAGAGATCTGGGGCGGTGGCCGTGCGGCAATTCTCTATGGCGACTTCGACGGTTCAGGGGTGGTGGGAGTGGTGGAGACGGCGGTCGACGGAGATGCGGTGCGTCCGCTGCGGGAACGCCGGGTTCTGGCGTCCGCCCTACCCGACTTGGCCACCCGATTTCCCACGCACGTGGCTTTCTCTCAGGCCAATGCCCGGGCCGTGGTGGGAAAGACGCCGGGGCCGCTGCGGGAACTGTCGACAGAAACTCTGGAGTCCGTGGTGGCCCTGAACCGCGGCGGCAAGTTTGAGGTGCGTCCGCTGCCGCCGGAAGCCCAGTGGTCGCCGGTCTTCGGAGTGTCAGCGGCGGACTTCGATGGGGACGGGTTTCTGGATCTGGCACTCGCCCAAAACCTGTTTGCGGTGCGTCCCGAGGATACCCGGCTGGATGCCGGCCGGGGACTGGTGCTGCGGGGCGATGGACGCGGCGGATTTCTTCCGGTGCCGGGGGATCAAAGCGGGTTGACCGTGTATGGGGAACAGCGCGGGGCTGCGGCGGCGGATTTCGATGAGGACGGACGGGTGGACCTGGTGATCGGACAGAATGGCGCGGCGACCCAGTTGCTGCGCAATGTCGGGGCACGTCCGGGTCTGCGGATTCGCCTCAGCGGGCCGGCAGGGAATCCCGACGGAGTGGGCGCCGTGTTCTGGCCAGTGCGTGGCGGTCGGCGCGGCGCGGCCCAGACGGTGACCTCCGGCGGGGGATACTGGTCCCAGCCGTCGGTGGTCGGCGTCATCGGCGGTGACCGCCCCGAGGCGGTCGAGGTTCAGTGGCCGGATGGCCGGACTCATCGTGCCGTGGTCGCCCCCGGCCTCCCTGAACTCCGCATTGCCCACCCGGACACCGCGGCTCAGTAGCCCCGCGCCTTCCTGGTCTGCTGCGCCCGCTCCAGCAAACGAACTCCCGGGGTCAGGTCCGGACGCAGCTTCACAGCGGTTTCAAGTGCCGGGAGGGCTTCGTCCAGTCGTCCCAGGGTGAGCGCGGCGCGTCCCAAATTGAACCAGGCTTCCACGTAGTCGGGATTCAACTGGGCCGCGCGGGCGAAGTTGGGAATGGCGTTGGACAGTTGCCCGGTGCTGGCGAGGGCCGTTCCCAGGTTGTTGTAGGTGGCGCTGTCGTTGGGATTCAGCTTCAGCGAGGACTCAAAGTGCCCGATGGCCTCGTCGAATTTCTTCTGACGCACCAGCAGATTGCCCAGGTTATTGTGCGCGTCGGCGTAAGTGGGCAGCAGTTTGAGGGCGATCTCATAGTGGCTGACCGCCTCATTGGTCCGGCCGGTGCGCCCCAGCAGGTGCGCATAGTTGAAGTGCACCTCCTCATTGTCCGCCGCCGTGGCCAGCAGGGCTGTGTACGCGGCCTCGGCCTCGGTCAGCTTCCCGGCCCGGGCCAGCACTTCCGCCTTCTCGATCTCGACACTGGTGGGGTCCTCCAGCGACAGGTTAATGGGCAGGGGCGTACCTCCTGCGGGTGTGCCCGCGGCTTCGGTCACCAGACTCGGGGTGGCTACGGCCGGTGAGGTTGGCGCGGCAGGCGTGGGGGGCGCGTCACATCCGGCCACGAACACCGCCATCGCCACGCCCAGCAATAGGACCAGCCGTGAAGCCGATGAGCAACTCAAGGACATGCTGGAAACCTAGACTTGGGATGGGCGGGAGCGGAGCGAAATCCGACGAAGTTGGGACCATCCATTTGATCTCCACGGGGAGCGCGCGCGCCTCGCGTGCTGCGGACGGACGGCGGATTCTTGGCGTGAGGCGCAGGGGAAAGGGGCTTACGCGAAGCACACCGAGGACGCCAAGGAGTCACTGCTCAATCCTGCCGACAACTTCTGAAGGGTCGGCTGCCTGAACCGGCGTCGAGTCCCGGCTTGCCCTTCGGGTGGCGTGGCTTTTCCATGGGGCTCACCCGATCTCGCCGCCCCGCTCCCCATGGGATTCTTCCTTCTCTTCCTGCTGACGGGTGGTGTCGTCTGGTGGCTGATCCACCGGGCCGACCAGGACCGTGCCGCCGTTCAGTTACTGCAGGGGCAGGTGGATCTGTTGAATGACCGGGTGAGGCGGCTGCAGCGGGACCTCGACGCCCGTGCGCCGGGAGCGGTCGCCGCGCCGGAGGCTGAGTCGTCGGAAGTGCCATCGCCGGAGCCGGAGGGAGTCATCAGCGACCTTCGCCTGTCCGCTGAGTGGCGACGTCAGGAGATGGGCGCCGGGGTGCGGGAGCTCCGGACACCGTTTCCGCTGGAAACGGTTTTGCCGCCACCGCTGCCTTTTTCCCCGGCGTCCTCCCCTTCTCCCGATCCGTTGGATGCGCCTCCGGTGGCACCCTCCGAGGCGCGGGCAGCCTTCAACTGGGAGCAGTTTGTTGGCGTTCGCCTGTTCGCCTGGATGGGAGGGTTGGCCCTGTTC
>JBDKKE010000595.1:0-3151 GCA_039796255.1 Verrucomicrobiota bacterium
CCGTTCCAGAGGACATTCCGGTAGTTGAAACAGCCGGCCCGCCCGGCGCGCTGCTTGAGCCGGGTGAGACGCCACTCGGCGCGATCGCTGGACCAGACCAATCCCTTGCCTTCCATGAGGCTGGACAGGTGGAGTGTCTTTCCACCCTCACCGGCGCAGGCGTCCCACCAGGTTTCGCCCGGTTGCGGCGCGCAGAGGATTCCTACCGCCTGTGACGCGATGTCCTGAATCTCAAACGCACCGGACTGAAAGAGATCGTGCCGGAAAAGATCCTCGTGCCCGTCATAGCGCAGGGTGTCGGTAAAGGCGGGCAGGGACGACACCTCGCAATGCTCCAGCTTGGAGGCGACCTCGGTGGCCAGGCCCTTGCGGCTGCGCAGCCATAGAAGGGGTTCAGCCTGGAGGGAACGCACCCAGGCTGGCGTGACGTCCAAGACCTCACGGGTCCAGGAAGGGATGGCCTTGGTCACCAAGTCCTCGTCCGAAATCTGTCCGGGGGAAATGGCAAAGTCGTCCGCCAGTGATAGGGCTCGCGCAATCCGCTCCTCCGCCATGGCCCCGTTGTCCAGCCAGCCTTGCCAGCGGAAACAGGCGAACACCGCCCGGCTAATCCAGGCGCCGTCGGCGCGGCTCAGTTGCCGGCGTCGTGACAGAGTCTGCCGGAGCAGGAGGTCCGCCGGAATATTGGCGGTGGCGCGGGCAATGATGCGGGCCGCCAGTTGATCGCGTCCGGCCGGAGTCTCTTCAGTGTGCGGCGCCCTCTGGGGCGGGGCGGAATCGTATCCGGACTGGGGCCGGGGCAGTCGCCTTTGGGGAAGTCCCGCTCCGCCGTCACCCGACCAGGGACGGGAGCGTCCGGAGGTCCGGTCATCTACTACAGGCGGACGCGAGGGACGCGGACGGTCCTCCCTGCGATCGACGGGACGCGGATACGCCGGACGTTCATACCCACCGGTTCGCGGGGACTGGAACCCTCCCGCCGGGCGTCGATCGTCGACGGGGGGCCTGGCAGCGGAGTCCGGGCGGCGGTAATTGGATTGGATCACCGGCCGATCCGGATTTCGAAGGGTCCGTTGTCCGGACCCTTCCCGCCATTCACCGCGGGGGCGGTCCCGGTTGCCTTCCGGGGGGGAGGGGCGGTAGTTGGGTCGCGCGGGAGCAGGGGCGCCGGGCGGTCTCCAGCCTGTGGAATTATTGCCCGCCGGGGGCCGGGGGTCTGGGGAGCGGAAAGGGCGTCCGTAAGGACCTGGGCCTGCTCCTTGAGGTGCGCCCGGGCGTGGTGGCCCCCAGGGGCGGGGACCCTCGTTGCCACGGGGGAAGGAGTTCGGCCGCCGGTCGTCATTGAAGCGCCCCGGTCCTCCGCCCGAGCCCCGGGGACCGCCGGGGCCGCCAGGACCGCCAGGACCGCGATTGTTGGGGCCATCAAATCGGCGGGGGCCGCGTCCGCGCCGGGCATCGTCCTGATGTTTGACGAAGCTCATGGAGCCGTCCGGAGTGAAGGTGAAACGCTTGGGCCAGGGTTCGCCTGTTTTTGGAGGACGGGGGCCGGTGGAGTCCGGAGAGCCGGGATCGTTGGGATACTTGGGGGTCATGGTTTGGCGACCGGGGCCACCGAAGCCGCGGGCGCGGTCGACGGGGTCGGAGACGTCAATTGCTGTAAGTGAATGCGCGCCACGTGGGACATGTATTCGCCGGGCGGGGCGGCAGCGACCGCCTTTCGGAGTGCGGCGATGGCGGGATCGGTTCTTCCGTTCAGGTCGTGGTACAGGCCCAGGTAGAGCTGGGCGTAAAATTCGGCGGACTTCTTTTCATCCGCGTCGCCGGAGGCTTCGCGAACGGCTTCGAGCACATCGGCCTCATCGCCTTCGCCGGTGAAGAGGTCGTGGATCTCCGCCATGGGAATGCGGCCATCGCCGCTGATCTCCATCAACTGTTTCTTCGCGGCCTCCAGCCCTTCCGCCCGGGCGACACAGGCGTAGTGCCACACCGCATTCTCGACGTCCCGGGGGTTGACCGTGCGGTGCAGTTCAAACTGCTGCTTCCCGTCGGCAAAACGCCGGGCGTAATACAGGGCGAGTCCGCGCTGCCAATTTTGCGGCGCATCGGCGGGGTCGAGGGCATTGGCGCGGTCGAAATCGGGGATGCATTCAGGAATCTGTCCGAGCTTGAACCGGGCGATGGCGCGTTCCTGGTAGAGCGTTGCCGCATCCGGGGCCAGTCGAAGCGCCTCCGTGAGATCGGTGACCGCTCCGCTGTAATCCCCGAGAATGGACCGCATCTGGGCGCGAAAATTCCAGAGCCGCGGATCCTTGGGAGTACCCGAGATGGCCTCGGAGGCCAGGGAAAGCGCGTTGGTGTAATTTCGCGCCTTCCAGGCGGCAATGGCCCGGTCCCGGACCGTCAACGGCTTCGCGTCTTCCGCAGAAGCGGCAAGGACGAAAAGACCGGCGGTGAGCAGGAACCAAAACCTCATAAAGGATGAGCAAAGGCCAGTAATGTCAGCGGGGCGAGCAAAATGTCCGGGGAAATTGGACTACCCCTTTGTCCAATCCGGATTCGACGCCCGGGTTCAGCGCGCCAGCGGCTTGGCGGCAAGCTCCAGGATCCGGCCCGGAAGCCAGCCCACTTGATCGCGGAAGTTGAGCGGACGCGTGTACTCGAGAACGAAGAGTTTTCCGGGTGCGACCACTGCCACATCCAGTGGCCGGGCCAGAGGTGCTAGAAAAGTGTTCACCCGGGCAGCCCAGCGACCGTCCGGTTGTTGCTCTGGTCGAACCAGAAGCAGGTCGAAACCGGCGTCGCGACCGGTGCCCGTTGGGATGAGATTGCCAAACCTTCCCACGACAAAGGCGTTCCGCACGGGCTCTGGAAAGGTGTCTCCCAGCCAGGCAATTCCCGCAGGGGAGCTGTGGGGATCAAAGGTGAATCCCGGCTTGGAGCCCTCCCAGCCGTCCGGTCCCAGATTCGCCACCGGAAGCACGAAGTCCGCGTTCGCTGGCGCCGAGGGAGTGTGTGGATACCACTTCCGGCCGGCAGGAACGTCCCCGAATTGGTATGGGAATCCGTGATGTCTTGCCTGGGTGCCCGCGGACGGTGGGAGGATGATGTCCATTTCTTCTCCGGCATGGGCGTCCGGGCCATTACTCACCGT
>JBDKKE010000596.1:0-26067 GCA_039796255.1 Verrucomicrobiota bacterium
GGCGAGGCGGAACGCCGGACCGGAATCCGTGTGCTTTCAGAAACGTCTGAGGATGAAACCTCCATGCGGCAGTTGAGAGTATAAGCGCATTGCCAAGGGGTCAACCGCCTTGGCCAAACGCGGATGTATCCGCAAATGAGGTGGAAGGCCGCGCAGGAAGCTGTTGAGGGCGCGAGCCGGTGAACCTACCAGAGGAAGGATTTAAGTTCTGCGACCTCCGCGCTGCCATCCCACAGGACGGCCCGCCACGCCAGAACCTCCCCGACCCGGGCGTATTCTTCACCGCTGAGAATCACCGAGGACCATCCACCCCAGCGTCGATTCTGGCGGGTGGGTGCCTTGATGAGGGTGATTTGGCCGGGTTCACCACGCGCCGTGCGAAGCTCGAGGCGGATCGTCAGGAGATCCCGCTGGACCCGCGGGGCTTTCCATTGGACGTCGAAGCGGATACCGGAAATCCGGGAGGGATTTTGCCGCAGCGTCTGTTGGTACGCATCCCGGTCAAACAGTCCTGGCGAGACGGAGATTCGCCCCTTCTCATCCATCAGATGTGGCAGGACCTTGATGACCCGGGACTCGGCGCCGGTCGTCTGCGTCACCCCGCAGATCCACAAGGCCATCAGCACCAACCAAGCGGAGCGAGTCACGGGCGGAAACGGGGAATTTCCGTGGGTTGCGCACGGATCATTTTTGCTGCCGGTGACACATAGGCCGGAGGCAGGGTGGGCGGGCCCAAATAGGGATTCGCGACAATACCCGATGCCAGCCCGGGATCGGTCAGCGGAGAACGGGTGACTGTGGAGGCCCCAATGGTGTCGTCACGCGCCAGTCCGGCCGTCGCGGCGGTCCGCGGATCCGATCCTGCCCGGATCAATTGTCCCATCACATCGGATCTCAATTCCCGGCCACGCGAATTGTCGATGGAGGCGCCCAGAGAGGACGTCCGCTCGGCCGTTTCCTCCATGCCGAAGGTTCGCTGATACCGCTCCATCCGCTCCTGAGTCATTGAGTCCAGGCCGGCGGCTCGGCTATGGCTTGCCGATACGGAACTCCTGAAATTTTGAGAGGGAGCCAGGTCCACGGTGGGCGCCGCCTGAAGGCCCCTGCCACGCGGTGCGGTTTCTGACCAGAGGGGTGACAGTCCACTGCTGAGGGTCCCGCGGCCAAATCCATCCAGGCCCGATTCCAAAACGGAAGAGTTGTCCTGGTCAGTCTGGGACGCCCTTTGCCAGGCATCCCGCTCCGCCGCTTCGGTGGTGGCTGTTCGTGCTCCGCTTTTGAGCCGGCGTTCCAATGCGGTCTGCGGACGCCGCGGATTGGTGGAGTAGTCCAGTTCAGCCCCGGAATCCATGAGCAGGGCCTCGCCGGGCGACTTGGTAGGACCGGACCCGTCGTCCAGCAGCCAATTCTTTTTCCGATCCAACCTCTCGAACAATTCCTTCTGGGTCCGGGCATCCGGGATACTCGGAGCTACGGGGCCGGGGGCCGCTGCCGGATCCACAACCCCACCGACGGAGCTATCCCTGTTCAGCGGCTGAAAGGAGGTGGTTGGCGGCGGTGGGGCGGTCAGGTTGGGGGTCGACGACGGTTTGGTGGGAACGGAGATGGTGGCCTTTTCCCCGCCGAACATCTGGAGGGTGCTGATCACCGCCAAGGCTGCGGACAGAGTGACCGACGTCAGGCGGTAGGGCCGGAGACCGTGATTCACAGGAAGAGAGTATGACTTGCGGACCGGGGGTCAAAACCTCGTTTCGGCTTTGATGTTGCCATCCCGCTCATCCCAATTGTTGTCGAAGCTGGTGCGCGATGTTCAGGAAGGCCTGGCCGGCCGGACCCTTGGGATCGGACACCACCGCCGGGATTCCCAGGTCGCCGCCTTCACGAATTCCCGGCACGAGCGGGATCTCCCCGAGGAAGGGGAATCCCTTGCGGGTCGCCTCATCACGTCCTCCTCCGTGCCCGAAGATCTCGATCCGTGAACCGTCGGGCGCGGTGAAGTAGCTCATGTTCTCAATGATCCCCAGAATCGGCACATTGACCTTTTCCAACATCGCGATTCCCTTGCGAACCACGCCGATCGATGCAGCCTGCGGTGTCGTGACAATGACCCCGCCGTCCAGGGGCACCGTCTGACACAGGGAAAGCTGCGCATCGCCTGTTCCAGGAGGAAGGTCCACCAGGAGGTAGTCGAGACCGCCCCAGTCCACCTGATGCACGAACTGCTGGATGGTCTTTTGAATCATCGGACCCCGCCAGATCACCGGTTGGTCATCTGGAATGAGGAATCCCATGCTCATCAGCTTCACGCCGTGGGCAAAGGGTGGAATGAGCTGCTCGGCATCATTGACCGATGGCCGATCTTGGATGCCCATCATCAGCGGAATGCTGGGGCCGTAGATGTCCCCATCCATGAGTCCAACCCGCGCACCCAGTTGTCTCAGGGCACACGCCAGATTCACCGCACAGGTCGATTTGCCCACTCCGCCTTTTCCCGACGCCACCGCGATGATTCGACCGATCCCCGGGAGTTTCGAACGAGGAAGAGATCCTCCGGGTCCCGGTGATCCCGTCGCCGGGGCAGGGGGAACGCGAACCTGCACATGCGCATCCTTCAATTCGGGAATCTGATCCCGCAGGGCCAACCGTGCAGCGTCGGCGATCTGCTCTCCGACCGCAGGATTGGGAGTGGTGAGCTCAATGAGAACGCCCACGGCGTCGCCATCGATCTGAATCTCCTTCACCAATCCAAAGGAGACGATATCGCGGCTATAACCCGGGTACTTGACGGTCTTGAGGACGTTGAGGATGTCGGATTGTTCGGGCATGGCTTGGGGAAATCGGGCTCGGCTGCTGCGCTAGGCGACCTTGGCCTTGAGACGGTTTCCGGCCAATTGCGCACGGTTCAGACGGGCCAGGATGACGGCCACCTGGTCGGGGGCAACGGCAACGAATGCATGGCGTTCCCGCAAATCCACCGGGCCCACCACGTTGGCGGGCAGCCCGGTTTCGCCAAGAATGCAGTTGGAAACATCCATCGGTTGCAGCCCGTGTTCGCTGCCGGCATTGATCCAGAGGCGGACGAAATCTGCGGGTGGGGGTGGTGTCTGGGGGCTCTTTTTCTCAAACGGCAGGGGTTTCGACACCGGAACACTTCGCTCCCGGCGCTCAGGCCGGTCGCTGCGAGTGGGCTCGGGGGGCGGTCCGGTCCGTTGGACCTGCGGTAGGACGGGTTTCCGTACGGGAGGGGACGGCGGCGAAGCGGTCGTTTCCCGCTCCGGCGCCATGGGGCGACCGGCTGGCGGAAATACCTTCGCCGGCTTCGGAACCGGGGGCGCCGGACGGGCTGGTTCGATCTCTGCCGTGCTGGGGGTGGCCGGAGGAAGTTTTAATGCGGGAGTGGCGGTTCCGGCCTCCGGGCGTTTGGGGGCGGGAGCCGGAGCATCCGGGGTGCCCCGGGAGAGTTGATGGAGGAGTGCGTTGGCCAGGTCCATCGAGTCCACGCCCTCTTCCAAAAGCGCTTCAATGACGTGGTCGTAATGGCGGAAGTCGCCGGCGGACAAGGTGGAGCGTACCCGCTCCATCAATTGCTGAAGACGGGCCTGCTCGATTTCCCCGTGGGAAGGAATCGTGCCCCGTCGCAGGCGCATGCGGGTGAACCGCTCGATCTGCCGGATGGCAAAGACCTCGCGTCCGGAGACGAAGGAAATGGCCAGGCCGCTGCGACCCGCCCGCCCAGTGCGCCCGATGCGGTGAACGTAGTCTTCGGCGTCGTAGGGAAGGTCGAAGTTGAAGACAACCTGGATGCCTTCCACATCGATCCCCCGCGCAGCCACATCGGTGGCGACCAGAAAATCGAGGCCCGACTTGCGGAACCGTCCCATGGCGCGATCCCGCGCGGCCTGGGCCATGCCGCCGTGAATGGCGTCCGCCCGGTATCCCGCCGCAGTGAGGTGTCCGGTGAGTTCATCCACCATCCGCTGGGTGTTGCAGAACACGATTCCCAGTTTCACATCGTGCAATTCGATCAGCCGGGTCAAGGCCTCCAGTTTCCACCGCCGGTCGACTTCGTAGTAGACCTGCTCGACGGTGGGCACCGTCATGGTCTTGGCCTCGATCTGCACGCGCTTGGCAGAACGGGTGTGGCGCTGGATCAATTCCTCGATGGGTCGGGGAATGGTGGCGGAGAAGAGAACCGTTTGCCGCTCCGGGGGGGACTTGCTCAGGATGAACTCAATGTCATCGCGGAAGCCCATGTTCAGCATCTCGTCCGCCTCGTCGAGGATGACGGTGTGGATCGAGGAGAGGCGGAGGGTGCCCCGGTTGATGTGGTCCATGATCCGGCCCGGGGTCCCGATTACAATCTGGACACCCGCCTTGAGTCCCGCGAACTGCCGCTCGTAGCTCTGGCCGCCGTAGATTGGCAGCGCATGGATCTGTTTCTTGAAGAAGGCCAGTTTGTGAACCTCCTCGCTGACCTGGACGGCCAGTTCCCGCGTCGGACACAGGATCAGGACTTGGGGATCCTTAATTCCTGGCTTGATACGCTCCAGGGCGGGCAGGGCAAAGGCAGCGGTCTTGCCAGACCCGGTCTGGGACTGCCCCACCACATCGTGTCCTGCCAGAAGCAGGGGGATGGCTTCGGCCTGAATGGGGGCGGCCTGTTCGAAGCCCAGGCGGGCGACGGCCTTGAGTGATTCGGGCGAAAGGCCGAGGTCGGAAAAGAGGCGGGCGGTCATGCTCAGAGGGGAAGCTTACCTCCCAATTTCCCCACGGCGAGACTCAACTGTCGCCGGCAACACTGGAATTTAGTGCGCCGCCTTACCGGACACATCGGCCGCATGCTGGGAAAAGGACTTCCCGCGCCCGGTTGGAGCGATCACCGAGTCGATCAGGCCCCGCTGAAACTCGTCCCACATCGGCGACATGCCGCGCAGCTTGGCGGCAATCGTGGCGAAGGTTTCGATGGTATAATCCACATCCTCCTCGGTGTTGGCCATGCCGAGGGTCATGATGATATTTCCCTGGGCCAGTGCATGGTCGAGTCCGATGGCGGAGAGTACGTGGGAAATTTTCAGCGACTTGCTGACGCAACTGGAACCGCTGGCCACCGCGATTCCATTCAAATCACACAGGAGAAGCTGTCCTTCACCTTCGATGAACTCGGTGGACAGATTCAGGTTGGTCGAAATGCGTTTCGGGCCAGGCTCGGGGCCGTTGAGCTTGATGTAGGGGATCTTGGAACGGAGTCCGTCCCACAGTCGTTGCTGCAGGGCGGTGGTGTGGGCCGTTCGGCGCGGGAGTTCGGTCAGCGAGATCTCGGCTGCCAGACCTCCTCCCACAATGGCGGGGACGTTTTCGGTTCCGGCTCGGCGCCCACCCTCCTGGACTCCGCCGTGAATGACCGACACCAGGCGGGCCTTCCGATTCCGGTACAGGACGCCCACGCCCTTGGGACCGTAGAACCGGTGTGGCGAAAAACTCACCAGGGCCGCGCCAGATTCCCGGACATCCACCGGCAGCCATCCCGCACTGGCCTCGCAGTCGACATAGAGAGGCACTCCGGCTTCGGCACAGACTCGTCCCACCTCGCGCACCGGTTGAATCGCGCCGATGTCGTGATTCACATGGTGGACGGCGACCAACACGGTCTGGGGCGTGATGGCAGCCCGGAGTTCCTCGATCTTGATGATGCCCTCCGCATCCACGGCGACGCGGGTGCAGGTCCAGCCCTGACGTTCGAGGAACTCGACCGACTGCATCACGCTGGGATGCTCAGTGGCGGAAACCACCAGGTGCTTGCCCTTGCGCTCATTGGCGTAGGCGACGCCCTTGATGGCCAGGTTGGAGGACTCCGTGCCGTCTGAAGTGAAGAAGATTTCCTCGCCGCTGTCGGCATTGATCAACGCCGCCATTTGCTCCCGCGCCTTCTTGAGCGCCTCCCGGACGCGCAGCCCGTGCTGATGAAGCGAGGAGGGATTTCCATAGGCCTCGATGAAGTAGGGCTTCATCGCTTCAAAGACTTCGGGAAGCACTGGAGTGCTGGCCTGATGGTCGAGGTAGACGTTTCGCATGGATGTTGATCGTGGGCTTCTGAAGGGGATAAATAAAACAGCCGGGCCGCAGAGAACCGTGCGCCCGGCCGGGATGCAGGTGAAGCTTAGCGGACGCTCACGCGGCAATCGCCGCGGAATGTCCGGCCGCGGCCGCCCGCTCCGGATTCTTTTTCACATAGTCCTCCAACGCCGCCTTGAGGGCCTCCTCGGCCAGCACCGAGCAGTGAATCTTCACCGGGGGCAGACCGCCGAGAGCGTCCACGACCTCCTGGTTGGAGAACTTCATGGCCTCGTCGATCGTCCGCCCCTTGATCAACTCGGTCGCCATGCTGGAACTGGCGATGGCCGAGCCGCAGCCGAACGTTTTGAAGCGGGCGTCCTCAATGCGGCCATCCTTGATCTTCAGGCTGATCTTCATGATGTCACCACAGGCGGCGGCTCCGACCTCTCCGACTCCGTCGGCATCTTTCAGATCCCCCATGTTCCGGGGATTCATGAAGTGTTCCATAACGGTCGAGTTGTAGAGTGTGTAGGTTTCGCTCATAAAATTGGGTTCGAATCCGGTTTGAGTCAGTGAGAAAGCTTGGCGGCGCGGGGAGTGGCTTTTCGGGCTGGAATGGGGGACTTGCGTGCCTTGGAGGGGGAGTCTGGATGCTTGGGTCCCGTCCCCCCCTGCTGGGCCTGATGCTCCGCGAAGGAGCGGTGCCGGAGGGAAAGACTGGAGAGCGTGGTCCGACCGAAAACATCCTTCACCCGGTCCTGGGCCTCCGTAAAGAGTCCGCAAAGTGCACAGCCACCCATGTGTCCGCAATCAGCGTCCGGTTCGAGGCAGCGCTGGAAGGCGATCGGCCCCTCGACGGCCTCCATGACTTCCAGGACGGTGATGTCATCCGCTGATCGAGCGAGGGCGAATCCCCCGCCGGTGCCCCGAGCCGAGCGAACCAATCCCACCCGACAGAGACTCTGGAATATCTTGCTCAGAAACGAAGCGGGAATGCCCTCCTCCTGGGCCAGGGTGTCCACCATGACCACTTCACCCACGGGACGTCGCGCCAGGGCGATTAGGCCCAGCATTCCGTATTCACTGGCTCGGGTGACTTGCATGGTGTTCAACCAGACCAATTCGGTCTTGTTGGAGTCACCCTATGGCCCATCCTCATCGTGTCAATTGGTTACCGGACAAAATTCATCTGGTTTCGCCCCGATGGCCTGGGGTTGGGCGTTAAGGGGAGGGCGCGATGTTCACAATTGCGTGTTGAAGGGAGTCATTCGACTCTTCGAATGTCACCCCATTCTGCACCCATGACTGATTTCGCCCCGCCTCCGGTTGTTCCTCAGGAACCCAGCTCCCTGGGAGGGCGCATCGTCAATGTGCTCGTCGCCCCGGGGGAGGTCTGGGAGTCGATTCGGACCGAAGCCTATCGGACCTCCAACTGGGTCGTGCCGCTGCTAATCGGAATCGTTGCCGGCATCCTGTTTGTGTGGGTGTCCTTCTCCCAGCCCGGGGTGATCGACGAGATCATCGCCCAGCAGGTCAAGGCGATCGACGCTTCGGTTGCCGACGGCAAAATGACGGAGGAGTTGGCGGAAAAGGCGCGCGAGCAGATGGAGACGATGCGTCCGATGATGGTGACCTTTGGCCGCTTGGCGGGGACGGTGGCGATGGGGGTGATGGCCGTCGTCATGCAGTTCCTGGTGGCCCTGCTGCTCTTCCTGATCGCGCGATGGGGGCTCAAATCCGCTGTCTCGTACTGGAAATGCATGGAAGTGACGGGGTTGGCCGGGATGGTGATGGTCCTGGGAACACTGGTGACCCTTTTCCTGGTGGTGTTGAAGGGGTCGATGGCCGCGAATCCGGGACCCATTTTGCTCTTTCCCGATGTGGCGATGGGCAGTCCGAAACAGGCCCTTCTTTCGTCGCTGAACGTGTTCTATTTCTGGTGGGCGGCGGTCCTGGCTGGCGGTCTGGCCCGACTGGCGGGACGGTCCTGGGCAGCGGCCGCGTTTTGGGTCTTTGGCCTGTATTTTCTGGTGATTGCCGCGGCCACGGGGTTTGCCGCAGCCCGTTCGTAACTTCATGGGGCTTGGATCGCACCGCATTTTCCTGCAACATTTCCCCTTCCCGGGTGTATTTGGGAATAATTCATGGCCAACGCAAAAAAGGGTAACGGGCGAAAAATCCTCCTGCTGGTGCTGATGGTTGCGGGTCTGGCCGGGCTGGGGACGTACGCTTACCTGAAGCGGCGGCAACCCGTCCTCACAGTGCAAACGGAGAAGGTCCAGCGCCGGGACCTCACCGAGGTGGTGACCGCCACCGGCAAGATTCAGCCGGTGCTCCAGGTGAAGATCAGTCCGGAGGTGTCCGGGGAAATCATCGAACTTCCGGTCAAGGAGGGGCAGTTGATCAAGAAGGGCGACCTGCTGGTGAAGATTCGACCTGAGTTCTACCAGGCGGCGCGGAATTCAGCTGAGGCGAGCTTTCGTTCTTCGGAGTCGGATCTGATGACCACCAAGGCCGAGTTGGCCCAGGCCGAACTGGAGTTGAAGCGCACGCAGGAGCTGTTTGAGCGCAAGATCGCCGGAGCGGCGGAGTTTGATCTGGCGAAGACCTCCCGCGACGTCCGGGCCGCCCAATCGGCCGCGGCCGGTCACCGGATCGAGAATGCCCGCGCCGCCCTCAAACGGGCGGATGAGGACCTGATGAAGTGCACGATCTACAGCCCCATCGATGGGACCGTTGCCAGGCTCAACTCCGAGGCCGGCGAGCGCGTGGTCGGCACCGGCATGATGGCGGGAACGGAGATCATGACCGTCGCCGACCTCAATGAAATGGAGGCGCGGGTGGAGGTGGGAGAAGTGGACGTGCCGCTGGTGCAGATGGGGCAACGGGCCCGTCTGGATGTGGACTCCTTCCGGGATCGCAAGTTCACGGGCCGCATCACCCAGATCGCCAACTCCGCGAAATCAGCGGGGGCCAGCGCCGCCCAGACCCAGGACGCCACCAAGTTTGAGGTGCGCATCCGCATCACCGACAAGGACCGCTTTCTTCCGGGGATGTCCGTTACGGCGGATATCGAGACGCGCTACCGAACCAATGTTCTGACGGTCCCCATTCAATGCGTCACCAGCCGCCTGCCCAAGGATGCCCGCAAGTCTGACGCCAAGCTCAGCGACAAGGAACAGGCAGAGCAGAAGGAGGCGCAGGAATTCGGCGGCCTGGCGAAGAAGAAGGAAAAGTTGGAGAAGCCGCCGGACGTGGTCTTCACCGTAGATGCGGGGAAGGCGAAGGCGCTTCCGGTAAAGCGCGGAATCAGCGACGATGCCTTTTATGAAATCATTGAGGGTCTTCCAGAGGGCCTCGAGGTGGTCAGCGGAAGCTACAAGGCAATTGCCCGGGAGCTTGAGGACGGCAAGGAGTTGAAGGTGGACAACAAGCCGAAACAGGCCGTTTCCGGGGATAAGAAATAGGCCCGCCGCGTTTGTCTCCTTTACCCACCACCCTGAAGCCGCCGCTGGCCCCATGTCCCTGATTCGCATTCACGAACTCACGCGGCGCTACGTGATGGGTTCCGAGACCGTGCATGCCTTGCGCGGCGTTTCGCTGACCATTGGCAAGGGTGAGTACCTCGCCATCATGGGTCCATCGGGATCCGGAAAATCCACGCTCATGAACCTACTGGGCTGCCTCGATACGCCCTCCACCGGCACCTACGAGCTGAACGGCACCAATGTCGCCGACATGGACGACAACGCATTGGCCGAAGTGCGCAACCGGGAGATCGGATTCGTCTTTCAGAGCTTCAATCTGCTGCCGCGTTCCGACGCTCTGCACAACGTGGAGCTGCCGCTAATCTACGCCGGCGTGCCGGCGGTTGAACGTCGGGAGCAGGCCCGACAGGCGCTCACCAATGTCGGATTGGCGGAGCGAATGCACCATCGGCCGAACGAGTTGTCCGGCGGCCAGCGTCAGCGTGTGGCCGTGGCCCGCGCGCTGGTGAACAACCCCAGCATCGTCCTGGCCGACGAACCCACCGGCAATCTCGACTCCCGCACGGGTGAGGAGATCCTGGCCCTGTTCGAGACCCTGTCGCGACGGGGCAATACCATCATCGTGGTGACCCATGAAGAGGAAGTCGCCCAGCACGCCCGCCGCATTATCCGCATTCGCGACGGTCTGATCGCGGCAGACGAGGTGAATCCGAATCCGCGGGCGGCGATGAAACTCAAGTCGACCGACGCATGAGCCGCGTCCCGAAATGAACCTCCTCACCGAGTTTAAGGAGGCGGTGATCATCGCCTGGGCGGCGCTGCGGGCGAACAAGATGCGTGCAGCCCTGACCACGCTGGGCATCGTCATTGGCATCGTCACGGTGACGCTGATGGGCACCGCCATCGCCGGGCTGAACAATGCCTTCATGAAGAGCATTGGCAGCATTGGCGCCGATGTGCTGTTCATCCAGCGGTTCAACTGGTTCATGGGAGAGGAAGAGTGGCGGCAGAGCCGGAATCGCGCCCAGTTGACCCCGCAGATCGCGCGGGATCTGGAGCGCCTCTCCAATTTTGCCCGGGCTGTCAGTGTGGAGTCCCAGGGCAATGGCACGGTCACCCTGGACCGCCGCAAGGCCAAGGGGGTGTTCGTTGTGGGGAACAATGAGCAGAGTCTGGAGGTTCGTGGGCTGAATCTGAGCGGAGGCCGGTGGCTGTCGGCTTCGGATGTTCAGTCGTCCCGTCCCGTCTGCGTGCTGGGATCCTATCTGGCGGAGCGATTTTTCCCCTTTGGCGGCGCGCTGGGCAGCAAGGTAAAGCTGAACGACGTGCCCTATGAGGTGGTGGGGGTCATGGAGAAGCAGGGTGCGTTCTTCACGGGCTTCAATCAGGACAATCAGATCGTCATTCCCTTCACCCGCTTTACCCAGGACCTGGCCCGCTGGCCGGACCTGGCGATCAATGTCAAGGTCAGCAATCCCGCTCTCATGGACGACGCCCAGGAGGAGATGCGGGGGATCCTGCGCAAACTCCGCCGCCTGCCTCCGGACCGTCCCGACGACTTCGCCATCAACCGGCAGGAGGCTCTGGTCGCCTTCTTCAACCGGGTGGGTGGCACCATTGCGGCAGTCGGTCTTTTCATCACCGGCCTGTCGCTGTTTGTCGGGGGAATCGGCATCATGAACATCATGTTCGTGAGCGTGGCCGAGCGGACCAAGGAGATCGGGATTCGCAAGGCCATCGGGGCGAAACGCCGGACCATCCTGGTCCAGTTCCTGGTGGAGGCCGCCACCATCACCTTCCTGGCGGGAGTGCTCGGACTTCTGATTGCCTGGCCGCTTACGCTGGTGGTGGACCGGTTTCTCGCCGCCGCCATGCCCTGGTGGCTGGTGCTGGTGGCGCTGGTGGTCTCGGTGATGACCGGGGTGGTCAGCGGATTCATCCCCGCCTGGCGGGCGGCGCGGATGGACCCGGTGGAAGCCCTGCGGGCGGAATAAACGGCCCTGGACCATGCAACGAAAGCTTCAGTTTTCCACCGAGCTGCGCGAGGCGTTCACCATGGCGCTGAACGCCATCTCCGCCCACAAGCTCCGTTCGTCCCTGACCCTGCTGGGCATTCTGATCGGCGTGTTCAGCATCATCGTGGTGGCGACCTCCATCCGCGCCCTTCAGGGAAACATCGAACGCGAGATGTCCCAACTGGGCAGCGACACGTTTCAGTTGCAGCGGTTTCCTGCCATCCAGGTGGATGACGATTCCGAAAGCTTTGAGAAATACATGCGGCGAAAGCGGTTCTATCTGGACTCCGCCAAGGCGCTGCGGGAGCGGGTCACGCTGGCGCGTCATGTGAGTACCAGCGCCGACGCCGATCGAGGCGAAGTTCAATCCCGTTTCGGCAAAACGGCGCCCACCGCGGGATTTATCGGCATGTCGCCCGAGGCCTTCGACACGCGCAATCTGACGATCGCCGATGGGCGGTCCCTGACGGAAGTGGACATGGAATCCGCCCGCCATGTGGCGGTGTTGGGGGCGGACATCGCGGCGAAGCTGTTTCCCTTTGGGAATCCCCTGGGTGACTGGATCCGCTTCAAGGGGATGAAGTACACGGTTGTCGGTGTTCTGGAGGCCAAGGGGAGCATTTTCGGGCAGAGTCAGGACAACTTCCTGGCCGTTCCCATCACGACGGTGATCAACCGCTATGGCCGTGAAACGTCCCTGCGCATCCAGGTGCAGGCGCCCAATTCGGCGAGCTTCGACGATGTGGTGGAACAGACCCGGGGGGCTCTGCGCGCCCTGCGCAAGGTCCCGCCTGGTGAGTCGGATGACTTTGAAATTGTTTCCAACGACTCGCTGATCAATCAGTTCCGCTCCATCACCCTCGCGGTACGCGCAGGCGCGGGCATCATCAGCAGCATCGCGCTGCTCGCCGCCGGTATCGGGATCATGAACATCATGCTGGTCAGTGTCACCGAGCGGACCAAGGAGATCGGCATCCGGCGGGCCATTGGCGCCAAGAAGCGGAACATCATGACCCAGTTCATCCTGGAGGCGATCGTGCTCTGTCAGATCGGTGGAGTGCTGGGGATCCTGCTGGGGATTGGCGCCGGAAACCTGGCCGCGAGCCTGCTGAAGACCCCGCCCGTAGTGCCGTGGGATTGGGTGGTCGCCGGCCTGGGAGTTTGTTCGGTCGTTGGCATCGTTTTCGGCACCTACCCGGCCTGGAAGGCAGCCAACTTGGATCCGATTGAGTCGCTGCGCTACGAGTGAACCCCGGGCTTGGAGCCTGTTTTAGAATTGAAAGGGGGCCTGCGGGGAGGGATTTTGGTGGTGGCCAAGGCGGCGAGGCCGGCGCATCCCCGGAGCGGGCTGAATCGGCCGAGCCAACGCCGGCCACCGGCAAAAGACCCGTCGACCGGAGGGTTTTCGCGGAAACGGCCCGATGGCTTCGTTGCTCCTCGCTTACAGACCGCTACGGGTATGCTCGCTCGTCGCGCCTGCATCCCGCCGAAGCTGGAATGCGAAGTCGGATTGCCCTCGGGCCGTTTCCGCGAAAACAGGACCCCTTTGAATTCTAAAACAGGCTCTTAGCGCGACAGATCGGTCTGGTAAAGGACGTCAAACTGGTGCCGGCGAAGGGAGTCTTCCGCCACCTCCTGATCCTCAATGCTCACCACCAGGGCGGAGGCCCCTCCCGGACGAGTGAGGAATGGGTAGGTGTAATGGATATTCAGCTCGGCCTCGAGCAGCGCGGAAAGTACGTCCTTGAGCCGTCCCTCGCCACCGACCTCCACGGCCAACACCCGGACCTCCGTGAAGGGGAAATTGTGTTCCGCCAAAAGCGCCCGGGCGCGATCCGGATCGTCCACGACCAACCGCAAAATGGTGCTGTCCGTGGTGTCCAGTACGGTCAGGGCCAGGATGTGAACCTCCCGTTCTGCGAGACGGCAGGTGACTTCGTGCAGGCGACCGAGGCGGTTGGGAATGAAGACGGTGAACTGGATCACCGGTTCGCGTTCGCGCTCACGGGCGGTGATGGGGGAAGTCACGGACGGCATGGCGCTGAGTATCAGGGTGGGAAGTTTTCGAGCAAGTCCCGGACTTGCCCAGGAGGTCCATCCCGCCTTTCCTCACCGTCATGTCGAGTCCCGAGGACCTGGGCCAGTTGGCGGCGGACGTCGGATTGCCGACCATCCGCCGTCATCTCCTGCTGTGTGCCGACCAGTCCAATGCCAAATGCTGCACCCGGGAGGAAGGGTTGGAGTCCTGGAATTTTCTCAAGCGCCGGCTCAAAGAGTTGGGCCTGGTGGGCCCTTCGGCGAGCGTGTGCCGGACCAAGGCCAACTGCCTCCAGGTGTGCTCGCAGGGGCCCATCGCAGTGGTCTACCCGGAAGGCGTCTGGTATCACTCCTGCACGCCGGACGTCCTGGAGCAGATCCTTCAGGAACATCTGATTCACGGCCGACCCGTCCAATCCCATGTCTTTCTCAGGAACCCGCTCAACGGAAATGGTGAGGGATGACGGCCAGACCGACTTCATCGGCGCCCTGTGGGCACCGGTGGCCCGGATGCTGAATCCCGACGAGGTTCGGCGCGACACCCTGGCCGTGGACGAACTGCACCTGCCGTCCGGCCGGCTGGTCGTCCGTTTCGTTCGCCACCTGCGGGCGAGGCGTTATCGCCTGTTGTTCCGGCGCGATGGCACCGCTCGATGCACGGTTCCGCGTCGTGGAACCCTGCGCGAGGCGAGGCGCTTCGTGACGGCGAATGAGTCCTGGCTCGCCGAGCGACTGAAGCGCCACCAGGCGCAGCCTCCGCTGGATCGTGCCCTGCGGCCGGGTGATGGCGTCCTGCTCGACGGCGTGGAAGTTCCGCTGATCTTGCCCGAAGGCGTGCTGAAGGGTCGCCTCGGCGACGTTGAGATTCCGATCCAGTCCGCCGAGGGCGACCTGCGTCCGTTCGTGGAGAAGGCGCTGCGGCGTCTTGCCGTCCTCCGCCTTCCGGCCCGTACCGTCGAGCTGGCCGTTCTCCACGGCCTGGCGGGGCGTCTGACCCGGGTATCGGTCCGCAACCAGAGCACTCGATGGGGTAGTTGTTCGGTCCGTGGGGTTATTTCACTGAACTGGCGTCTGCTGCAGACGCCGGTCGCCGTGCGGGACTACATCATCCTGCACGAACTCGCCCATTTGGTGCATCTCAACCACAGCCCCAAATTCTGGGCTTTGGTGAAGCAGATGTGTCCGGAGTACGAGGCTTCAGAGGCATGGCTCAAGCGCAGCGGGCGCAGCCTCCTATGACTCCCGGACCAGAGGGACGAGTTTTGCGAGTCCCCATTGCCCGCGCCTTCGGAGGGACGAACTTCGTGAGTCCCCATCCATTCCATCGGGTATGTGGAGTCACTGGGGAGAACGCGGGAAGCCCTGGGGCTTTGAAGATTCCCGCGTTCCCGTGATGCGTCCACAGGGCGGGTGGGAGAAGTGGGAGACTTGCGAAGCGCGTCCCTCCAGGATCATCCGAGAATTCGCTGACGCTCTGGATCGTGCAGGGGCTTAAGGGAGACCGACGCCGGCACCCGTACGCCGTTCAGCAGGATCTCGTAGCGGCCCGCGAGCACAAACTCCGGGGAAACGGCTCCCCGCGCCGGGTCGCGCACATAGCCCATGGCCACCGACGCGCCGACGGTGTGTCCGAAGGCGCCGCTGGTGGTGTAGCCCACAGTGCGGCCATCCCGGAGGATGGGTTCGCTGCCCCACAGGATCCCTTCGGGTTCCTGAAGTGAGAAGAGGGCCAGCCGTTTGCGCACACCTTCCGCACGCTGCCGCAGCAGGGCGTCCCGTCCGAGAAATCCTCCAGACTTGTCCCAGGCGACGGCGAAGGACAATCCCGCTTCCAGGGGCGTTTCGTCGGGTGACAGTTCAGCCCCGAAGGCCCGGTATCCTTTTTCGATGCGGAGCGAATTGATGGCGTAGTGGCCGGCGTTGGCGATCCCCAGATCCAGCCCGGCGGACCAGAGTGCCTCGTAGGCGGCCGCCATTTGCTCGACGGGAATATGCAGCTCCCAACCCAACTCGCCCACATAGGTGACCCGGAGCGCTCGGGCGGTCGCCGGTCCCACGCCGAGGGTGCGGACGCTTCCAAACGGAAACGCCGCCGACTCCAGATTGCCGTCGGTCACGCGGGACAAAAGAGTGCGGGCGGCGGGGCCCATGACACTCAGGACTCCGGTGGAGACGGTTTCATCGAGAATCTCGACCCGCTCCTCCGGGCGACGATTTCGTCGCAACCAGTCCAGGTCCCGTCGCGGCTGGGTGGTGCCCGTGACCAGATAGAAGTCATCGCGTCCCAGGCGCACCACGGTCAGATCACTCTCGAAGCCCCCGCGGGCATTGAACAGTCCGGTGTACACCAGTCGACCCGGCGCAACGTCCACATCGTTTCCGCAGAGTCGCTGCAGGAAGGAGGCGGAATCGGGACCGGTGACGCGTAGTTTCCCGAAGCCTGACTGGTCAAACAGGGCCACCGATTCCCGGGCGGCGCGGTGTTCTGCGGCGTGATTGGGAAACCAGTTCTGGCGGCCCCAGGCGTAGTTCATCACCGGCTTCGTGGCGCCACCGCCCGGAAGCGCAAACCAGTTCGGACGTTCCCATCCGGCCTTCACACCGAAGCAGGCGCCCGCAGCGGCGAGCCGGGAATGCAGCGGACTCTGCCGCACGTCGCGGGCCGTCTCTGGCTCGCGGTTGGGCCAGGCCATCTGATAGTGGAGTCCCAGAACCTCGACCACCCGGGAGCGCAGGTACGAACGGTTGTTGGCCCATGGACCGAAGCGGCGCACGTCCACGCTCCACAGATCGAGACTGGGTTGGCCATCCTGCATCCACTCCGCCAAATACTTTCCCGCGCCACCGGCGCTGGCGATGCCCACGGAATTGAATCCGCAGGCAACGAAGAGGTTTCGCAGCTCCGGGGTTTCACCCATCAGGAAATTGTTGTCCGGCGTAAAGCTTTCGGGCCCGTTGACGAACTTCTGAAACCCGCTGGTTTGCAGTGCCGGGATGCGATGCTTTCCGTTGGCCAGCGGCACGGAGAATTTCTCCCAGTCCGGCTCCAGCAACTGGAAGGAGAATCCCGGGGGAACGGCATCCACGGACCACGGCTTCGAAGCCGCCTGAAACGCGCCCAGCATGACCGAGTCGCCCTCACCGCGGAAATACAGGCACAAATCCGGATCCCGGCCGACGGGCAGTTCGTCAAAGGCGCCCTCGATGGGATTGCTGACGATGTAGTGATGCTCCACCGGATACAGCGGCAAACTGACCCCGCAACGCAGACCGAGATCGCGCGCCCACATGCCGCCGGTCAGGACCACGTATTCGGCCTCAATCGTGCGCTCCTGCGTCGTGGCGGAAACCTCGCCCGGGGTGGCGACCTGGATTCGAACTCCTGTGGCGCGTCCGTCGCGGTGCAGAATGTCCAGCACCCGGACGCCCTCCAGCACCGTGGCACCCCGCATCTGGGCGCCCTTGGCCATGGCGACAGCGATCTCCTTGGGGAGGACCTTGCCGTCGTGCGGCAACCAGGCGGCACCCAGCACGTCATCAATGCGGAGCAGGGGCCATTTGGCCCGCGCTTCCTCGGCGCCAATCAGATGCGATTCGACTCCAAAGTACTCGGCCATGGCGCAGGTGCGCTGCAACTGGGTCATGCGCTCCGCGGACTTGCCAAGAATCAGGCTGCCGACCTGTTTCCATCCCACCGGATGACCGGTCTCTTTTTCCAAGGTCTGGTAGAGTTCAGCACTGTACTTATTGATGGCGGTCAGGCTGGTGGACGTGCGGAGGCGTCCGACAAGTCCCGCGGCATGCCAGGTGGTTCCACCTGCCAGGGCGTTCTGCTCAAGGAGGACCACATCGCGCCACCCCAGTTGGGTGAGGTGGTAGGCAACGCTGGCTCCGGCAATGCCTCCGCCAATGACGATCACCCGCGCTGACGATGGAATTGAGACAGACATTGGAGCGGGGAATTACCGGAGTGGCCGTCCGGGGGCCATCCTGAAATCGAGGGGTGCCCAAAAGCCATCGCCGAAAACCCACCGACCGTGACCAGTGACCAGTGACCAGTGACCAGTGACCAGTGACCAGTGACCAGTGACGACCAACCCTCATTTCTCCAGAAATTTGACGACCGCTTCCGTCCGGGTGTGGGCTCCGAGCTTGTGGAAGATGTGCTTGAGGTGGGTATGGACTGTGAGCGGACTGATGCCGAGGGTGGTGGCGATTTCCTTGTCGCGGAGCCCGCGCTGGATGCAGGCGAGAATCTGCCGCTCGCGGTTGGTCAACCCATCGATGGTGGCGGTGCTGGTGGCGTCGTGGGTGAACAGGTTCTGGAAATAGCGGCGCAGGGTTCGGTTCACGGATTCCGGCTGCAACTGGCCCCCGGTGAACGCGGCGCTCAGGGGCTCCATCACCGAGGTCAAGGTGCGTCGGCGAAGGAAGTAGCCCGCCTCGACCCCGGACACCGCGGCGAAGATGTCGTCGCTGGTGGGATAAATGCCGTAACCGAAAACGGGCGAAGCGTCCCGTGCAGCACCGCGTCCCGGCTTGAAGCGTCCGGCAACAAACGGAGCAGCCAAACGGTTGACCAGCAGCAGATCCACCTCGGCCTGGCGACGAGGCTGATTGAACCAGGGATGCTCGGATTCCCATCCCAGGCAGGTGCAGCCGGGGATGCTGCCCAGCCAATGGACCAGCGCTGCACGCAGGACCGGATCCGGTTCAATGATGGCCAGGCGAATGCGGTTGGCGTCGGGGACCGACGTTTGGGGCGGGGTTGACCGGGGCAGGGTGAAGAGTGTGACGTAGGTGACGGCCATCGGCGATTCGAGCCAGAAAATCCCGAGGGCGAATTCCCGCGAAACGCGCGCTGCAATGCGCAGCCATCCATGGGCGGCAAGGTCGCCCTTGATTTCTTCGGCAACCCGAACCGCTTTGACCTCGTCCGAAGTTCCGAGAGGAATAAACCATCTCTGGAGTGGATCTCCGAGGGGTGCGAACCACTCGCGGTCACCGAGGTCGCGAAGGCCAGCCGCATATTTGCGGCGGGTGAGCCCCAAAGGTCGTTCGCTGCCCGACTTGGGGTATTGCTGATCGGAGGGTCCTGTTTCCAAGCTGTCCATAACGGTGAAGTGCAGTAGCCGCTACCGTGCAAGTTTACCGAATCGTGACGCTGTTGTCTCCCAATACCCGCTCACCGCGTCCAAACCTTTCTCCTCAAACGATGATTTTGTCCCGTCGCCCGTCTCACCAATGCAATCCTTCTCGCCAATGTCGGGGCTTCACCCTCATCGAACTGCTGGTGGTCATCGCGATCATCGCCATCCTGGCAGGCATGCTTCTTCCAGCTCTTTCTAAGGCGAAGGCCAAGGGCCAGCACACGGCATGCATCAACAATCTCCGCCAGATCGGGATCGGCACCACGATTTATGCCCAGGACAATCAGGACTTCTTTCACCACTTCAAGAGCGGGAATGAAGATTCGGTGCCCAACAATGGGCAGTGGACTCTGAACCCCCGGACGGAAACGCTCCTGGACATAAACAATCCAAACCAGCGTGGCCTCGCCTACTGGGGCCTTCCGTACCTCAACTACTTCGGCGGCACCAAAAGGACCTTCCGTTGCCCCTCAGCCAAGAATGTCGACGAGTGGCGGGAAACCGGATTGCGGTATCCGGCGGAATTTTGGCTGAACTCCAGCTACGGACTGAATCAGTATGCCGTTCTCCGCTACGGATCCTCGCCTTCGCAGGCCCGCAAGGTCTCCGGGATTCCCAGCCCTCAGACCACCATTTTTGCACAGGATGCGGCCGAGCAGAAGATGGAGGGGAATTCGGATTCCCTGGGGTTGTTTCCAGGATCTGGGGAGTGTCTGTCGCAGTGGAAGTACGATCTTGCCGCCTTCTATCCTGGGAAGAAGATGGAATTCGAGTGGTTCCGGCACAATCGCCAGTGCGCTACGCTTTGGACGCCGGGAAACGTCAGTTCCATCAAGTACACCAAACCCGGGGTCGATTATCGGTGGTACACGGGTGATACGCCGCTGACCCAACCGGTTTTCTGAACCGGATTTCTTTCACTCCCCTATGTCATTTCGATCCGCTGGAGTAGCCGCGCTTGCCGGCGCGCTCCTCCTCCTTCTTTCTTCCGGTTGCGGAAAGGGCTCTGAGGCCCCGCCGCCGGTCTCAATCGCGGAGGCTCCTGCCGGAGTGAAGTCTGCGTTTGCCGGCTCGTCTGCGGGGCTAAAACAGGCGGCCGACGAGGCAGCCCAAGGGATAGCCAATGGAGACTACGTCGATTCTTTGGGCCGGTTGCAGGACTTGAGCGCCAATCCGGAGTTGACGCCCGAGCAACGCCGTGCGCTTGCCGAGTCGCAGCAGGCCGTGATGATCAAGTTGGCGGAGGCTGCGGCGGCGGGTGATGCGAAAGCCGCCGAATCCGTCGAAACACATCGGGCGCGAAAATAGATTGCGCCACCAGTTCACCGTGGGAAACGTCCTAGACGTCTTCTGATTTCTTCCGTGTTCGTAAACAACTAAAAACCATGAAACATCTGACAAACAAACAGCGCCAGAGCCTGTTGTCCGCGTCGCTCGCCCTACTGGGCCTTGTGAGCGCCGGCTCGATCCAGGCTCAAACGCCATTCGCCATTCCAGCCGAGTGGGCCTATCCCCTCTCGGCCAAGCCAGCGAATGGGCGTGGCTTCCAGGTTCGCGTCCACCAGGCGACCACTGCCGGAGGCACTCTTCCCAACTCCGGAGCCCGGGCGGAAGCCCAGTTGGCCGACCTGCTTTTGGATCCGGCAACTGGCCTGCCCTACGCGAATCTGGTCGACACGGTCACTTACGTGTTCAATGCCGATGGATCGTACACTGAGCCCGCCGTCATCGATTACGAACAGAGCGGCACTTCCATCACCGGTGGATCGTCCACGGGCGGATATATTCCTGGAATCCCGGGAACCGAATCTGGAAACGACAATATTGCTCTGGAGGCCCTGACCTGGGCTGAGCTGACACCGGGCACCTACACCATGACGGTTAACAGCGATGATGGATTCCGCGTTTACGCGGGTCCTTTCGCTGCGGACAAGGCCAAGGCTGTGGTGATCGGGGAGTACGAGGGTGGTCGCGGAGCAGCGGACTCGAACTTCAGTTTCTCCATCGCCCAGGCGGGGCTCTACAGTTTCCGACTCATGTACTATGAGGGAAATGGTGGCGCCAATGTGACGTGGTATTTGTTCCCGGGGACAGACACGGCGAACAGGAAATTCCTCAACGATACCGCAAGTGGCGGGGTGGCATCGTATCGGTCCGTGACTACAGGAACACCGGCATATTTCCTCGCCTTGGCACCGCAACCCGGCGCCACCGGCGTTTCCGTGGGTGCGAAGGTAACCGGAACCATCGTGGACGCCTCAACGGCTGTCGTGGATCCGAGCACTGTCGAAGTCTACTTCGACGGTGCCAAGGTTACGCCTGCAGTCGTCAAGACTGGCACCAAGACCTCGCTGAGTTACGACCCTCCGGGTCTCCTCGATTCGGAGTCGACCCATACCGTCAAGTTGGTCTACTCCGCAGGCACCCCTGCGGTGGTCAGCACCTCGGAGTAT
The DNA here is from genome assembly GCA_039796255.1 of Verrucomicrobiota bacterium. Taxonomy (GTDB): domain Bacteria; phylum Verrucomicrobiota; class Verrucomicrobiia; order Limisphaerales; family UBA9464; genus UBA9464. Next base: position 21,198 of record JBDKKE010000596.1, read on the forward strand.
ACATTCACCACGTCCGCTTCTGGAAATCTCACCCTTCCGGAGCCGATTGCGCTTGAAACGTTCGACACGGTTGCTGAGGGCCAGTTGCCTGCTGGCTGGACTGCGATTAACTACTCCGCAGGGGATTCTGGGGTTGAGGATCTGGACGATCCCAACAGTGATTCCTACAAGGGTTGGGTGGTCATCTCCCGCGACCGCGTTGCGGCCAACGGAGCGGCCGGCAAGTGGGATGCGGCTCGCCGGCTGTTCACTCCCGAGCTGTTCGTCAACAGCGTCCTTGTTCCTTCGCTGGTGGTCACCAATTTCGCCTATGCAGAATCTGACGTGCGCGGTGGCAGCCAGGTGCAGTACCTTTTCTCCCCGGACTACAATCTGAGCGGCAAGACCAGTATCTACCTGTCCTACCACAGCATCTATGAGCAGAACCAGGACAGCATCGGAGCCGTGGAGTACTCGATTGACGAGGGCAAGACGTGGTTGCCGGTCGTCTACATGATTGACGAGGTCGATATTATTCGCACTGAAGCGGGCGAAGTTGATGCTGTAAAGACGCTCGAAGAGCCGCGGACAGATACCGCAGTTTATGTGGACCCGAACACCGGTGAGGACAAGGGTGGCTTCTATGGTGCCTTTATCGGCGCTCCTATCGCCGCAAGTCTCGCCCCCTATATCAGCGGACGCATCAATGATGACACGCAGGAGTCCAAGCGCATTGAACTCTTCCGCCTCCCGCAGGCCGACAATCAGGCCAAGGTCCGCCTTCGCTTCGCGCAGGCAGGAACCGCCAGTTGGTACTTCGGAGTGGACAACATTGGGTTCTACTCCATCACCCAGATTGAGAAGCCGAACATCGGCTCCCAGCCTGCGGACACCTCGGTAGTGGTTGGCCAGAAAACGTCGCTGTCGGTCGTGGCCAGCGGTCTGGATCTCACCTATCAGTGGCTGAAGGGGACAACCACCCTGGATGGCCGGACCAATGCGACCCTGGAACTTGCCAATGCGACTTCGGAACTCGGGGGATTGTATTCCGTCGTGGTGTCTAACGCCGGTGGCTCGGTGACCAGCCGCGAGGCAACGGTCACGGTGCTTCCCAGTCTCCCCGACAACTCAGTGCTCAAACAAGCGCTGTGGACTTACCTTCCGTTCGACGGCAACTACGCCGATGCCTCTGGCAGCGGCAATGATGCCGCGGCTGTGGGCAGTCCGACGTTCGCCGCAGGCAAGGTGGGCACCGGATCCCTCGGAGTCATCACTGACTCGGCGAATAGCGTGTTTAACTATGCCACACTCGGCACCAAGATCCCCCTGGATGCGACCACTGACTTCTCGGTGGGATTCTGGGTCAAGAAGAACAGCTCCTCGAGTGATCCTTCGCTCATTTCCAACAAGGATTGGGACAGCGGCAGCAACGCCGGGTTTGTCGTGTTCGTGGACGGCGCTGCTGTCCGCCTGAACTACCGCTCCAAGGATGTCGCCCGCCGCGATCTGCGGGGTCCAGGTGTTCTTGGTACTCCGGAATGGCATCACATCGTGACCACCTTCAAGCGCGACGGTGACGCCGTGATGTATGTGGACGGCGACCCCGCTGCCTCGATTGTTATTGGCCCTGTAGGCACCACGTTCGCCGAAGAAGGCACAGTGCTGAACATTGGTCAGGATGGTATCGGTGACTACAGTCCCGCGCTGAATGCCGAGTTCGATGAAGTCGCGGTCTGGGGTCGGGTGCTGAACCAGCAGGAGGTCGCCTCCGTCTATCAGTCGGGCGCCAAGGGAGAGAGCTTCCTGGCGGTTTCCACCACCCCGACGTTGTCGTTCACCACCAACGCCGCCGGCGAATTGGTGATCACCTACACCGGAGTGCTTCAGTCCGCGACGGCCCTGGGCGGCGCGTTCGCCCCGGTCGCCGGTGCGGCCAGCCCGTACGTGGTTCCCACTACCGCTGCAGCCAGCTTCTTCCGCTCCTCGAACTGAGGTGTGCACAGCCCTGGTCCGGATTCGAGGAGTCCGGATCGGGTCTTGATTTGGCGCCCCCTTGCGGTGCGCTTTCCTCCTTCGGGCCGTTTCTGCCTCCGGGCGGCGGCGGTCCGAAGCCCAATTTCGCCTCTGAGTGGAGGCGATAACGGCGGGCGCCGGCGGTGAAACCGTGTGTCACCCCGGCGCCCTCCCATTTTTTGATCGCTTCCGGAGGCGGCCCGCGCCCTTTCGGACAGTCATCAGCCGTCTGTTCTCCGTCGTCTGTTGTCGACCCATCGCCAAGCTCGAATGAACTCACCTTCCGTTCCCCAGCTTCCCGCGTCGCGTGACGCCCTGCTTTATACGCCCGGTCCGCTCACCACCTCCCTGTCCGTCAAGCAGGCGATGCTGCATGACGCGGGATCCTGGCATTGGGAATTCAACGCCCGGGTGCAATCCATTCGCGACCGTCTTCTCGGGATCGCCGGGGTGAAGCAGGCGGACGGCTGGGAGGCCGTGCTCCTGCAGGGGAGTGGCACCTTCGGAGTCGAGTCCGTCTTTCAGACCTGCGTGCCGCCGAATGGGAAGGTGGCGGTGCTTTCCAACGGGGCCTACGGCGAGCGCATGGTTCTCATGCTCCAGCACGCGCGGATTCCGCACGTCGTGCTGCGGACAGCCGAGAATGTTCCCAATGATCCCGTTGCCCTGGACGCGCTGCTGTCCGCGGATACGGCGGTCACCCATGTTGCCGTCGTCCATTGCGAGACGACCACGGGAATTGTGAACGACATCGCGGCCATGGGCGAGGTCGTCCGGCGTCACGGACGCACCTACATCGTGGATGCCATGAGTAGTTTCGGGGCGTACCCTATCCGCTTCGATGCGAACGGTCCTGATTTCCTGATCTCGTCAGCCAACAAGTGCATTGAGGGAGTTCCCGGCTTCAGCTTCGTGCTTTGTCGCCGGGCGATTTTGCTGGCCTGCGAGGGGTGGGCGCGCTCCCTGAGCATGAACCTGATCGACCAGCTGAAGGGCTTTGAAAAGAACGGTCAGTTCCGCTACACGCCGCCAACCCATTCCCTCCTGGCATTCGAGCAGGCACTCAACGAACTCGAGTTGGAGGGAGGGGTGTCGGGGCGCGCGGAGCGGTATCGACGCAATCACGAGACACTGCTCGCTGGCATGAAGCGGATCGGCTTTCGGAGCTATCTCCCGCCGGAAGTTCAGGGGTACATCATCACCAGCTTCATCTTCCCGTCGGATCCCAAGTTTACCTTCGCGGAGTTCTATCGGCGGGTGGCTGAGAAGGGATTCCTCCTCTACCCCGGAAAAATCAGCCAGGCGGACACGTTCCGCATCGGCAATATCGGACGCCTGTTCGAAAGCGACCTGCGTGCCGTGGTATACGCCATCGGAGAGGCCTTGGAGGAAATGGGCATTCGCGCGGACCGTTGAACTACGGATGGGGATGGAGATCCCGAAGAGTTGGATCACGGCTGGGGAAGGGGTCATGAAGAGAAGGTCGTCACGCCGACGTTTCGGACTTCTCCTTGCGGATATCGCCCCAACCGCGAGGGTGAGGGGACTTCCCTGCAAAGGCGCCAGCGGCCAGAGATCCAGGGGGGGGTGACGCTTCTCCCGGACAGGTGGGATTGCGGTGGGTTGTCGGAGAAGTCCCACGCCGGGGATGCGGCGAATGATTCATGAACAGCATCAAGCCCATTTCCGACGCCTTTCTCGCCATTGTGTGGCGGTTCCCCACCCGGGTTCCCCACGCTCCGCAGTCCACGGAACTGGAGTTGGCTGGCCGCGATGGAACGCGGCAACTGCTCGACCGCTATGTTCAGGCCACGGGGTCGGCGCGGTTTCAGGAGTTGGTCGCCCAGCATCGACAGACGGCGCCCGGGGGAGATCAGCGCACAGGACTGGAGGCTTTGGTGCAGGCGGTGAAGCTGGCCATTCGCGACCTGGAACCCTGAAGACGGGTTGGGGATTTGGTTCTGGGAAGGGGAGGTGGGCGCCGCTTCGCGCGAGCCCAACGCCTTGACTGGGGCGCGTTGCCCCGATCCAGTGGAGGAACACACTATCCCCATGGAAAATACTTCCGATCCTTTCCGTGAACCCCGAGTCCAGGACGGTGTCCTGGCATGTCCGTTTCAGGGGGAAACAGTGCCGATGATTCTGCGTCATGAGGACGTTCGGCGGGCGGCGAAGGACTGGAAGACGTTCAGTTCAGACGCCCCATTCCGGGTGCCCATCCCGTCGGAAGAGGATGTGCGTACGATGCGGCAGTTGCCGGTGGAGACCAATCCGCCCGACCACACGGACTACCGCCGGATCGTTGAGCCGTTTTTCCAGCGGGCCAAGGATCCCAAGGTGATCGCACAGGTGGAGTCGCTGATGGACGAAATGGTCCGCGACGCTCTCGCTCGGGAGTCCCTGGAGATTGTCCGCGAGTTTGCCCTGCCCATCCAATCCCGCGCCCTGGCCTACCTGCTCAACGTGCCGGAGGCGGAAGCGGTGACTTGGATCGGATGGGGGACGCACGTATTCCGCGACGGGGGCTCCAAGGGATCGGCACTTGAGGCTTACCTTCAGCGGCGATTCGACGAGGCGACAGTAGCTCCCGGGGACGACTTTTTTAGCGCCCTGACGCAGGCGACGTTTCGGGGACGTCCGCTCCTGCGGGAGGAGATGATGGGGTTCGGGAATCTGACCTTTGCGGGCGGGCGCGACACCGTGATCCACACCATTTCCTCGGTGCTGGAGCATCTGTCGCGGCATCCCGAGTCTCTCGAATTTCTCCGCCAGGATCCGGCACGGGTAGTTCATGCGGTGGAGGAGTTCTTCCGGGTCATCACCCCTCTTACGCATATCGGCCGGGTGTGTCCGGTGGAAACTTCTGTCCAGGGAGTGA
>JBDKKE010000597.1:0-2911 GCA_039796255.1 Verrucomicrobiota bacterium
CGATGCGGCGGAACTGGAGTTGGTGGACCTGCCGCCGGCGGACCTGTTGCAGCGGCTGCGGGAGGGCAAGGTCTATATCGCCGAGCGCGCTGCGGATGCGGTGGGAAACTTCTTTCGCGAAGGCAACCTGACGGCCCTGCGGGAACTCGCGCTGCGGCTGGCGGCGGAACAGGTGGGGCACGACACGCAATTCTTCGTGGCCACCAAGGCGCAGTCCGGAGTCTGGAAGACCGGTCAGCGGCTTCTGGTTGGAGTGAGTGCCAGTCCGTCGTCGCAATCCATGCTGCGCTGGACCCGCGGCCTCGCCGACAACCTGCGGGCCCCGTGGCTGGCGATTCACGTCGACACTGGACGTCCCCTGGCGGACGCGGACCGCGAGCGACTGGACCGAAATCTGGCGCTGGCGCGGGAACTGGGTGCCGAAGTCATGGCCACCGCGGATCAGGACGTCGTGGCCGCGCTTTTGCGGGTGGCCCGCCAGCGGAATGTCACCCAGATCATCATCGGCAAACCGGCGAGTGTCGGTGTGTGGATGCGGTGGCGCGGTGAATCCACACTGAACCGCCTGATTCGTCAGAGCGGGAACATTGACATCCATTGTGTGCGGGCGGAGGGGGCGGAGACCGTGGTCCATCGCCCGGGGCGGCCCTGGACGGAGGGGGCGTCCCTTGCCCAACTCGGCATGGTGGCAGCAGTGGTGTCGGGTGTAACTCTGCTCAACTTTGGACTCCGCTCCGCCACGGGTTATCACGCCCTGTCCCTCACCTACCTGCTCGCGGTCGTGGTGCTCGGGTTCCGCGTCGGCCGCGGACCCGCCGTGGCCGGAGCGGCGCTGAGCGCACTGTTGTGGAACTTCCTGTTTGTTCCACCGCTGTACACCTTCCGGGTGGGGACGCTCCACGATGGCCTGATGCTGGGCATGTTCCTGGTGGTGGCGTTGGCCATGGGTCAGTTGACCGCCCGATTGCGGTCCCAGGAACGGGCGGAGCGGATCCGTGAGGAGCGGGCCACCGCGCTATACCTGCTCACACGTGATCTGGCGGGCTGCAAGAATCTTCCCGAGCTGCTGGCGGTGGTGGTCCGGCAATTGCGGGACACCTTTGCCGCCCGGGTGGCGGTGCTGCTTCCGGACCCTGGAGATCCGGAGCAACTGTTGCCCTATCCCTTCGGAACGCTCGACCTGTCACCCAAGGAACAGAGTGTGTCCGCCTGGGTCTTCCGCAATGGCCGGCCGGCCGGACACAGCACCGACACGCTCCCCTCGGCGTCGGCACTCCATCTGCCGCTCAATTCCCCGTCGGGTTGCCTGGGGGTCATCGCCTTGGAGGGGGCTGGATTCGAAAAGCAAACCCCGGGGCAGCGGGATCTGGTGGAGGGATTTGTCCGTCAAATCGCCCTGGTCCTCGACCGTCAGCGCTTGCGCGACGCCGAGTTGGACGCCCGCCTCGTTGCCGAGAGTGAGCGACTGGGAAAGACCCTGTTGAATTCGGTCTCCCACGAACTGCGCACCCCGCTGGCCGCCATGACCAGTGCTGCCAGTGGCATCGCCGCCGCGGGGCCGCTGTCGCCGGCGCAGGACGGCATGCTCCGGGAACTTCAGGAGGCCTCCGAACGTCTGAACCGGCTCGTGCGAAACCTGCTCGATGTGGCGCGATTGGAGGCGGGACAGGTGCGGGCGCGTCTCGATTGGTGCGATCCCGGTGACCTGTGCCGGGTCGCGGTGCGCCAGGTCCGCGAGCAACTGGCCCGGCACGCCTTCACGCTGGACGTGTCTCCCGGACTTCCTCTCATTCGTGCCGATTTCGTGCTGATGGAACAGGCCTTGGCCAATCTCCTGATCAACGCGGCGCACCACACGCCGCCGGGGACCGAGGTGTCCCTCCGGGCATTGGCGGACCCCCGGGAACTGATCCTGGAGGTGGCCGACCGCGGCCCTGGCCTTCCTGTGGGTGATGCCTGCCGGGTGTTTGATCGCTTCCATCGCGCTGAGTCGGCGCCCACCGGCGGGCTGGGCCTCGGATTGTCCATCGTGAAGGGATTTGTGGAGGCCAATGGGGGTCGTGTGAATGCCCAGGCGCGTCCTGGGGGAGGAGCGCGGTTTACCATCCGGGTGCCGCTCACCCCGGTGCCCGATGTTCCGAAGGAGGCCGCATGAACGCAGAACCGCTGCCGTTGGTGCTGGTGATTGACGATGAGCCGCAGATCCGGCGGTTGCTGTCACTGACACTGGAGGCGAATGGATTCCGGGTGGTGGTGGCGTCCGGAGGCGGGGAAGGACTGCTTCTGGCGGCGCAGCAGCGTCCGGCGGCGGTCCTGCTGGACCTGGGGCTTCCCGATCTTCCCGGACGGGACGTGCTGCGGCGCCTGCGGGAATGGTCGGAGGTTCCGGTAACCATCCTGACGGCGCTCGACGCTGAGTCCGAGAAGATCGCCGCCTTGGATGCGGGCGCGGATGACTACGTGACCAAGCCCTTTAATACCGGAGAACTGCTGGCCCGGCTGCGGGTGGCTCTGCGGCATGCAAACCAGGAGACGTCTCCGCCGGTGTTTACCGCGGGAGGTCTGGTGGTGGACCTGGCTTCGCGGCGGGTGACGGTCGGGGGGCGGGAAGTAATTTTGACCGCCACCGAGTATTCGCTGCTGCGCCTGCTGGTGCGTCACGCCGGGAAGGTGCTGACTCACCGCATGATTCTGAGGGAGGTCTGGGGCGCCTCGGCGGAATCGCAGTCCCATTACCTGCGGGTGTATGTGGCGCGCTTGCGCACCAAGCTCGCGGCAGGTGAGGCGGACGTGGACCTGATCCGCACCGAACCCGGCGTGGGCTACCGCCTGGTGGAACCGCAGCGTCGCCCCGGGGAGTAGGCTCGGAGTCGAACACGGATTCACCTGAAAACGGGATTTCGAACAACCG
>JBDKKE010000598.1:0-3288 GCA_039796255.1 Verrucomicrobiota bacterium
GCCCGGCTGGTGTCGGAGGCCAGGCGATCCTGAATGTCCTTGGCATTGAGCAGATGCAGGCTCTGGCTCAGGGAGGCATCGGCACTGCGCTCGCATTCGCAGGCGCTGGCGCTGTCCGGACGTCCAAAAACCGTCAGGAAGTAATTGCCCGCGTTGAAGCTGTTGTCGGGAAGGGCAACCGCCCGCGTTCCGGAAGGCAGTCCATCAAATTTCGCCTCACTGCCCACCAGAGAATTGAGGGAATCGTAGAGCACCTCGGCGTTCAGGCGTCGCGGGTAGTAGCGGGAAAAGTGATGCCGGTCCCGGGCGTTGTACTGGTTGGGAACGGCGCTCAGTTGGTACACCGTGGACCGGGTCAGGGTTCGCACGAGTTCCTTTAGATCGAATCCACTCTGCACGAAGTTCGCCGCCAGGGCGTCCAGCAGCTCCGGATTGGTGGCGGGATTGGTGTCCCGCAGATCATCCTCGGGATCCACCAGACCGCGGTTGAAGAAATGCTTCCAGTACCGGTTGACCAGGGCCCGGGCAAAAAAGTGGTTGTCGGGCTTGGTGATCCAGTCGGCCAGGGCCTGCCGCGGATCCTCATCCGGGGTCAGGCCGTTGATCGGATCCCCCAGGCCGGCGGGCGAAACCGGCTTGCCCGTCTTCTTGTTCGTGGCCTGGGCCATACCTCGGCGATGAACGATGCTCTCCTCCCCCGGCTGACTGCCCGGACGGTACGCCACCTGTGAGAAGAACGCCCCGAAGCTCCAATAGTCCGCCTGGCTCCAACGCTCGTAGGGATGGTGATGGCACTGGGCGCACTGGAGGCGTTGTCCCAGGAAGAGCTGGGCGGTGTCCTCCAATTGGTTCTGCAGGGTCTTCACCTGACGAAACCACGCCACGGGCGGATTCTCATTCAGGTCGCCGGAGGCGGAAACGATCTCCCGCACAAACTGGTCGTAGGGTTTGTTGCGGTCCAGCGACTCGCGGATCCAGCCATGGAAGGCCAGCGTTCCACGGGCCTGCTTGGCGTCACTCCGCTTATTGCGCAGGAGCGCCGACCATTTGTTGGCGAAGTACTCCGCGTAGTCCGGACTCGCCAGCAGACGATCGATGACCGCCTCGCGGGCAGCGGCAGTGGCGGCCGTGGGTTCGGGGGGCAGGACGTCCGAGGATACCGTCAGCGACTCCTGACGGCGGCGGGTGCGGTCGCGGAGGAAGGCATCCTGCTCGGCCAGGGTTGGCAGGCGCCCGGTAATGTCCACGGTGATTCGGCGCAGGAAGGTGGCGTCGTCCACCACCTCGCTGGGGGGCAATCCAACTTTCTTCAACTGCCGGAAAACCAGCTCATCCACAAACGTGCGAGCGGGAGGCAGACTGGCCACCGGTGCGCCCAGGGGCACGGTCCCGCGAAACACCGCCACGTGGCTCTGGTAGCGGACCATCACCGCCACCTCGCCCGGCTGATTGAAGGTCTTGACCCGTCCCTGGCTGTCAGTGGACGCCATGTCCTTGTCATTTGCCTCGTACAGGGCGCCCCGGGTCACGTCCTCCGTCGAGCCGTCCGAGTAATGGGCCGTGACCACCAGTTGCTGCTCACCGTTGAGCGGCAGTGTGCGCTCGGTGGGGAACACCTCGACGCGCACCACGCCCGGGGCATTGGTAGCCCCCATCGGCATACCCTGGGAAATCCACCGAACGAGCAACTTGTAGTCGTCGGATCCCGGCTCAATGCGCCGCCCCCCGCCATGGGGCAATTGTGCCGTCCCCTTGGTGAGCAGAAGGCTGCGCTCCGGGGCCGCGGGAAACAGCCGGCGGCCGCGTGCCTCTTTCACCAGATGCTCATAGTCCTCGTCCGGCTCGAAACCGAGCAGCGACAGGCGAAATCCATTCTGGCCCGCCGCCTTCCCATGACACCCACCACCGTTGCAACCGGTCTTGGTAAACACCGGCACAATCTGGTTGGCGAAGTGAATCGGGGACGACGTATCGGCGTGGGTCACCGTCACCGGGAGCCGCGCTTCCGAACCGTCCTCGGTCCGCGCCACCACCATCGCCGAACCGTTTGCCACCGGACTGACCCGTCCGCTGCGGTCCACCGTGACCACTCCCGCCGGGTCGGAGGTCCACGTCACCGCCCGGGTCAGATCCACATCCCCTGCCCCGGTCGCCAGCAACTGCTGACGCGCATCGGAGGAGTTGAGGGTCAGGTTCGTCGCCCCCGACTGGAACTGCAGCGTCAGGGGCGCTGCGTGGGAGACGGGTGAACAGCAAAGAAACAAAGACGCCAAGGTGAGGCGTCCGAAAGTCGATGCTGGAAGTTTGAAGGGCATGAGCTAGAGCGTGGATTGAGCCGCCCGTTGAGTCGGGGTGTTGATGCGAATTCTGCCGATGCTGGAACCCCAAACCAGGGTCGAACCGTTCCCGCATCTGAAGACACTGGCCCGGAGCTGAGTCTGCTGATTAATGGCGTCCAGAATCTGCCTCTGCGAGGGGTGGATGGTGGGTAAGGAGATGCTGGTGGACTGCCCAGCCGGGTTCGACAATTCGTAGGCGACCTCTCGACGAACCAATTCCCCCATCGTGACGTTCTTATTAGGAAACTCACCGACCGGACGATCCAATCGTTTGGTCGGCAGAAAACCCGCGCCGATCATGACGCTGAGTGCAATTCCGAGAGTGGGAATATACCCACCCAGTCGATAGCGCCGAGACGGCGCGAGGCAAAAAAGGAGCCCGATTCCAAGCGCCAGAGGAACACCCAGAATCACCAACTCCAGGGGGAGAACGCTAAAGGTGACACCCAGAGCCGTGCCCACGCAGAGACATCCGGCAAGACTCCATGTGGGTCCTGTTATCCGCGATCCCTCTGGGTGTGTTCCGCCACTCATCCAACCAACTCCTTGATCGGCTGGCAGCCGTCGGGCACCAGGAACTGGGGACGCCCGGTCAGGTCGGGAATGGTCACCTTGTTCACATCGATTCCCAGGGTGTGATAGAGCGTGGCAAAGATTTCTCCGAACTTGATCGGACGCTCACTCGGTTCGCCTCCCAACCGGTCCGTCGCCCCAATCACCTGCCCCACCTTCATGCCGCCGCCGGACACCAGCGCGCAGTTCGCCCGCGGCCAGTGGTCCCGTCCGGCGTCCTTATTGATGGTTGGGGAGCGCCCGAACTCACTCCAGACGATGACACTGACATCCTGGTCGAGCCCGCGCTGCTGGAGATCCTCATAAAGGGCGCTCAGCCCCTGGTCGAGCAGCGGCAGATCGTTGCGGGCATTGACGAAGTTGTTTCCGTGGTAGT
>JBDKKE010000599.1:0-7090 GCA_039796255.1 Verrucomicrobiota bacterium
GCCGCACGCAGGACCTCCCGCGCGGCCAAGTCCTCTGGAGACGCGGACTCCAGGGACGATTCATCCTGGGTGTTGAAGAAGGCGAAGAGGCGGAAGTATTCGCGCTGGCTGAGGGGATCGAACTTGTGGTCGTGACACTGGGCGCAGCCCACGGTCAGGCCGAGGAAGGCTGTGCCGGTGGTGTTGACGCGATCCAACACCGCCTCGATGCGGAACTGTTCCGGATCAATCCCTCCCTCCTCGTTGATCTGGGTGTTGCGGTGGAATCCGGTCGCTACGCGCTGGTCGAGGGACGCCTGGGGATGCAGATCACCCGCCAGTTGATCGACGGCAAATTCGTCGTAGCGCTGGTCGCGGTTGAGCGCCGCCACCACCCAGTCACGCCAGGGCCAGACGGACCGCGGCGCGTCGATGCTGTATCCGTTGGAGTCGGCATAGCGCGCGACATCCAGCCAATGCCGGCCCCAGCGTTCCCCGTAGTGGGGTGAGGCGAGCAGGCGATCCACCACGCGCTCATAGGCGTCGGGCCGCTGGTCCCGGAGAAAGGCGTCCACTTCCTCGGGTGTCGGGGGAAGACCCAGGAGATCCAGACTCACCCGGCGGAGCAGCGTGGAGCGGTTGGCCTCCGGGGTGGGAGTCAGGCCGGCATTCCCAATGCTGCGCAGCACGAACAAATCGATCGGATTGCGCGCCCACCCCGCCGTGTGAACCGTCGGTGGTGGCGTCCGTCGGGGCGGGACAAACGCCCAATGATCCCGCCCGAACGCCGGCAACAGCCCGGCCCAGAGGGCCAGGGGCGTAATCCAGCGGGCGGGGTGCATGACGCCGGGAAGTTAGGCCGTCGATGGTCCCGCTGGCGAGTCCGTCGTTGCTGGTGGATCCGGCGGCTCCGTGAGGCGCCGCAGGGAAAGTGTCTCGCCAAGTTTCCCCCCATGATCGTACTGTAATCCAAGATGCGTGGTAGAGATTCCGGTCAAGACACCCGCTCCAACCCAGGCCGTCCCGTCGGAAGGCTGCGGTAGGACTGGTTCCGAATATGTCCGACGAAACCGTTCAGGAGGTCATTGACCGGGAGCACCTGCGGCTCCTTTCCCTGGGCTATCTCATTTCCGGGGGGATGAGTGCCTTCTTTTCTCTGTTCGGTCTCGTTTACCTGGGCTTGGCCTTGTTCCTGTTTCTGGCGTCCTCGTCGATGGGTGCGGATCCCAAACGGGCTGGGGAGGCTCCGCCGCCCGAGGTTGCATTGATCGTCGCCCTCGCAGGAATCGGTTTTTTTCCTGCTGATGGCCTGCCTGGCCGCGCTGAAGTTTCGGACGGCGTAGTGCCTCCGGCGACGCCGGTCCCATTCCTTCTGCCTGGTGGTTGCCGGAATCAGCTGTCTCGGGGTTCCCTACGGCACTGCGTTGGGTGTGTTTTCCTTTCTCACGCTCGCCCGTCCCTCGGTAAAGGTCCTGTTTGACCGGCGCCTGACCTCAGGCCGATCCGATCCGCAACGGGCTTCGTTCAGCGAATCGCGGGGAAAGAGGTCTCCACTCCATGATTAAAGAACCGAGAGTGGATAATGCGCTTCTGCGATGCTGCCGCCAGGACAACGCGGCCGCGCCGTTGTTTCATCCCGTGCATGAGGTTTCCGGTCTGTGGGTCCTCGAACTCGGTCCGCTCGACGGGGTTTCCTGGTGCGACTGGGTAACCCAGCTGCAGGCACAGTTTCTTCGCGATCAGCAACCCTTGGGGCGGTTGGCGAGTGGAAGTTCCGAATACGTGCTCCACGTTACCGCTAGTTTCTCGGAAATGTTCCCCGCAGTGTTTCCGGCATCACTCCTCCAAACGCTGGGAAACCTGGGGATCAGCCTGGAACTTTATCACGGAGTCGCGTGATCGGTGCGGAATGGGCGCCGCGTCGCCGGTTCCCCAATACGAGGGTGGACTGGCGGCAGTGGCGCTCAATCGTGAGGATTGCTTTTGATGACGGGTTACCGTCGGGCTCAGCGGCGGAACGTGGACGCGGTGCCGATGATCATCGCGGCAAAGCAGAGCCACCCGAAGACGTCGCCGTGGCGGTTGTAGAAGGTCAGCGGTCGTGGTTCGCCGTCCGGTCGGAGGGGAACGCGGGTCGATAGAAACCCGGCGTCATAAACCGATCCCGAGGCGCTTTGAAGGACGTCATGCAAACCGCCGAATTCATCCAGCCAGCAGGTCAATCCGTTGTTGGCGCAGCGCACCAAGGGGACGCCATTCTCGACGGCCCGCAGCGCGGCGGCGGCACAGTGCTGCCACTGGGCGCTGCTTTCGCCGAACCATCCATTGTTGGTCAACTCCAGCAGGAAGTCGGTTTCCGGCGTGACGTGGGAACGCGTGTGATGGGGGAAGACATCCTCAAAGCAGATCATGGGTGAGGCGTTTACCGAGCGATTGGTGCCGAAGCGGAAGGCGGCGGGACCGCGTCCGGGGGTGAAGCTGGACCCAATCGGGGTCAGCCACTTCATGAAGGGCAGGATGTTTTCGAAGGGGATGAATTCGCCGAAAATGACCAGCCGTTGCTTGTGATAGCGCTCCTCAACCTGGCCACCGGGTCCGACCAGGATAGCCGCGTTGTAGTGTTCGGGCTTCCCGTCCACGAGGCGTCCGTAGGCCGTGCCGAAGATCCAGGCGGCCCCGGCCTGGCGCGTGGCGGCGACGACGGTGGCGAATTGCTCCTCGGACAGGTCGGGCATGGACCCCTCCGGCCAGAGAAGGGCGTCTGGATGGGTGGCCAGCGCCTGACGGGTCAGTTCGAGCACCTTCTCAAACCGCGCCGGATTCGCGGCGTCATCCCAGATGAGTCGTTGGGAGATGCTGGGCTGGACCAGGGCGAGCGCGGTGGTGGGGGGCGGAGGGCGCCGGGTCATGACGCGGCTGAGTCCGGCCCCCATGATCAACAGCAGCGCGATCAGCGGAATGCGCAGGGCGGCGGTCCAGGCGAAGCGGCGATCCGATCGCAGCACCAGCATCGCCACACCGCCCGCCAGGGCCACCGACACCCAGCAGATGAGAAAGGACAGTCCGTAGACGCCGGTAACGGAGGCGGTCTGCATCAGGGGCAGGTTTCGCCAGAGCGTCACCCCGGTCATGTTCCAGGGGAATCCCCCGAGGAACTGGCCGCGAACCAACTCCAACGCCGCCCAGACTGCTGCCAGCCAGGCCCAGAGAATCTGGCGGCGCGTTTCGCTGATCCGCAGCAGGGCGTCCACACAGGGGCGCCATTCCGCGGTGGCCTCGGTGGCGGTGGCGGACCGAATGAATCGCGACGCCAGCAGCAACCACAATCCCGGAAAGAGGGCGCAGTACGCCGTCAGCGCCAGCCATCCCGCGATCGCTCCGGCGGGAAACGGAATGTGCAGCAACCAGCGGAGCGCGACGAGATGATGGGCGACTCCGGCAAAGTAGCCGATGCGGAAAGCGGCTCCCGGGCGGAGGTCGAATCCGGCGGCCAGGAGAAGTCCCGGAGCGATCCACACCAATCCAGACCAGCCGGGAAGGGGAAAGGCCAGTGCCCAGAGGACGCCCGCGACGATGGCCAGAGCGGGGCGGGACCAGCCCAGTTGGGCGAGGCGACGCAAAACGCCGAGGAGTGACGCGGGCCGGCGGGGGGGTGGGGCCGGCGGGGGTGAGTTGATCATCCGGGTCCGTGGCCTGGGTGAGCCGGTGCTCCCCCGGAGAATTCCTGGTCGTGAATACAACTCATCGCCGGCGACGGGTGCTGCTCCCGCCCAGAATTCCACCCAGCAAACCGCGGGCGATCTCGCGTCCGATAGTCCCAGCAATGGCCGTGGTCACCGAGCGGGTGGCGGACTTGGCCACCATTTCGGTCATGGACATGGGCGCACGTCCCGGCGAGCGCGACTTGGGTTGGGAGGTGGGCAGAGGATTGGCCGGCGGCAGGGGGGCAGGCGCCGCTGTTCCGCCGCCGAAGAGGGAGGACCAGAAGCCCCCCTGCGGCTCCGCGACCGGCGGGGCGGCCTGTTGTCCGGGAGCCGATGCCACCGCGCCGACCAGTCGCTCGTAGGCGGATTCCCGGTCCACCGCCTGTTCGTAAACTCCGGCGACCAGGGAACTGGCCAGCAGTTGCTTCCGCTGTTCGGGCGTGATGGGACCCAGTTGTCCCCGGGGTGGCACCACGAAGGCGCGCTCGACCACGCCCGGTTGGCCCTTGTCGTCGAGCAGACTCACCAGGGCCTCGCCCACACCCAATTCGGTCAGCACGGACTCCGTCTTGAGTTTCGGATTGGCCCGGAAGGTTTCAGCGGCGGCGCGCACCGCCTTCTGGTCGGCGGGGGTGAAGGCCCGCAGCGCGTGCTGGATGCGGTTGCCCAACTGCCCCAGCACCCGGTCCGGGATGTCGCGGGGATTCTGGGTGACGAAGTAGACGCCCACCCCCTTGGAGCGGACCAGGCGGACCACCTGTTCCACCTTGTCCAGCAGAGCGTCGGGAAGATCGTTGAACAGGAGGTGTGCCTCGTCGAAGAAGAACACCAGCTTGGGTTTGGGCAGGTCGCCAGCCTCGGGCAGGTTTTCGAAAAGTTCGGACAGCATCCAGAGCAGCGCCGTGGCATAGACCTTGGGGGACTGCATGAGCTTCTCGGCACAGAGGATGTTGATCACGCCGCGGCCCGCGGCGTCGGTCTGCATGAGGTCGTCCAGATTGAGGGCCGGTTCCCCGAAGAACTCGCTGCCCCCCTGGGACTCCAGGGAAAGGAGCTGGCGCTGGATGGCCCCGATGCTGGCCGCCGAGACGTTGCCGTACTCGGTGGTGAAGGCGGAGGTGTTTTCCCCAACATGCTTCAGCATCGCGCGGAGGTCCTTGAGGTCCAGGAGGAGCAGTCCATGCTCGTCGGCAATGCGGAACACCAGGTTGAGCACCCCGGCCTGGGTGTCATTGAGCTGGAGCAGTCGCGCCAGGAGCAGGGGACCCATCTCGGAAAGGGTGGTGCGCACGGGATGCCCGCCCTCGCCGAAGATATCCCAGAGGGTGACCGGAAATCCCGTGGGGGTGTGATCCGTGAGTCCGAGTTGCCGGACGCGCTCCGTGACCTTGACGCTCTGGCCCCCGGGCTGGCTGATGCCGGCGAGATCGCCCTTCACGTCGGCCAGGAACACGGGCACCCCCAGGGCGCTGAACCCTTCGGCCAGGGTCTGCAGGGTCACCGTCTTGCCGGTTCCGGTGGCGCCCGCGACCAGGCCGTGGCGATTGGCCATGCCGGGCAGCAGATTCAGATCGGTGGACCCGGATTTGGCGATGAGAATGGGCTGAGGCATAGGGGATGCGTTGGATCGCGGTTCCTAGAATTGTCGGACCCAGTCTGAAATGCAAACCCCCGGCAGTGGAGATGACCGGTGGAAGGATGACCGGTGGGATGAGCTTCACGAGTCCCTGATCCGCGCGCACCTGCCTGGCGATTCACCTCGACGCGGGAGGCGTCCCGGGTCTGGACGTTTCCCGTCCCGTCGGTGAGGCGTCCACGGGAGGAAAGGATTGATCAGGGACTTCCAGAGCGCGTCCCTCCAATGAACCGGGATCTTGACGCCTCTGCGCGCCTTCCGTTCCATGCGGCGTCTTTTCGACCTAGCCAAGAATTCATCATGACGAAGATCTCTGAAATCCTGTCCCGCGAAATCCTCGACTCCCGGGGCAATCCCACGGTGGAAGTGGACGTCACCCTCGAATGTGGAGTCACCGGCCGTGCCGCCGTGCCGTCGGGGGCCAGCACCGGTGAGCACGAAGCCATCGAGTTGCGGGACGGCGTCAAGGGCCGCTACCTGGGCAAGGGCGTCAGCAAGGCGGTCAAGAACGTTACCGCCCGCATCGCCCCGGCACTGGACGGCGTCGATGCCCTGGATCAGTTGACCGTGGACCGCATCATGCTGGATCTGGATGGCACGGAGACGAAGTCCAAGCTCGGTGCGAACGCCATCCTGGCCGTCTCGCTCGCCAACGCCAAAGCCGGTGCGGCCGCTCTCGGACAGCCCCTCTTCAAGTATCTCGGCGGACCCAACGCCAAGGTGCTGCCGGTGCCCATGGCCAATGTCATCAACGGTGGCGCGCATTCCGACGCCCCGATTGATTTCCAGGAGTTCATGGTCATGCCGCACGGGTTCCCCACCTTCAGCCTCGGACTCCAGGCCATCACCGAGATCTTCCATGCCCTGAAGGCCGTGCTGAAGAAGAAGGGCCTGAGCACCGCTGTCGGTGACGAGGGTGGATTCGCGCCGAAGCTGGAGAGCGCCGAAGCCGCTCTGGATGCCATTGCCGCCGCGGTAAAGGACGCCGGCTACAAGCTGGGCAAGGACATCTTCCTGGCGCTCGATGTCGCCAGCTCCGAGTTCTACACCGGCAACGAAACCTACGTCTTCAAGAAGAGCTCCGGACGCAAGCTGACCGGCGACGAGTTGGTGGAGTTCTACGTGAAGCTCTGCCGGGACTACCCGATTGTGTCCATCGAGGACGGCTGCGCCGAAGGCGACTGGAAGACCTGGAAGAAGCTCACCGACAAGCTTGGCGCCACCACCCAGTTGGTGGGCGACGATCTGTTTGTCACCAACGTGAAGTTCCTGCAGAAGGGCATCGATACCGGCACGGCCAACTCGATTCTGGTGAAGGTGAACCAGATTGGCTCGCTGACCGAGACGCTGGATGCCGTCCGCCTCGCCCAGAACAACGCCTACACCGCGGTGCTGTCGCATCGCTCCGGTGAAACCGAGGATGCCACCATCGCCGACATCGCGGTGGCCACGAATTGCGGCCAGATCAAGACGGGATCCCTGAGCCGGACTGACCGGACCGCGAAGTACAATCAGCTGCTCCGCATCGAACAGCTCCTCGGCGCCAACGCCGTCTATGCCGGCACCAGCGCGCTGCCCAAGGGCCGCTGATCCGGAGTGCCGACGATTCAACCCGGCGGTCGTCTCCACGGCCGCCGGGTTTTTTCTTTCGGCACTCCGTCGAAAGGATGGGGGCGACGGAGTAGAGTAGGATCCGCCGTTCCTGCGATCACGACCACGGACGAATGACCCATGACCCATGACCCATGACCCATGACCCATGACCCATGAC
>JBDKKE010000600.1:0-16745 GCA_039796255.1 Verrucomicrobiota bacterium
GGGTCTGGCCGGGAATGGCGAACATCAGGTCAATGTTCAGATTATCGAAGCCCGCAGCACGCAGGGTGTCATGGCTGCGATAGACCTGATCCCGGCTGTGGATGCGTCCCAGGCGCTCCAGGAGGGCGTCATCAAAGGACTGCACCCCCATGGAAATCCGATTAACCCCGGCGTCGCGCAACAGTCGGGCCTTGTCCGCCGATACTGTGGCGGGGTTGCATTCCACGGTCCATTCCGCTGCGCCGGTGAGACCGAGCCGGTGCATGGCGGTCAGCACCGTCTCCCATTGGGCCAATGTCAGCAGGGACGGAGTGCCTCCGCCGAAGAAGATGGTTTCCGGCCGGCAGTCGGGCGCAATGAGTTCCAGTTCGCGAACCAGGGCATGAACGTAACGCTGCACCTGATCCCCTCCCGGAGGGGCGGAATAGAAGGCGCAGTACTCGCATTTGTGCGCGCAGAACGGCACGTGGATGTAGAGGCTGCGAACGGGATCCGACAACATGGGTGGCCACTATGGGCAGACGGATCGGAAATCGCAAAGGGAGCGCGGCTCGAGTGAGTCTTCCTGCATTTTTATCACAGAGGGAGATTCACTACAGAGGCACAGAGGCACAGAGAGGAAAAATCTTCGGAAGAAGCGGGACCGAAAGCAGAGCCTAGCTTGAATCCAATCGCCGGCCAGATCCGGGACCACTCCCGCTCCCAATCCCAAGCCAGCCATCTTCTCCCCCTCCGTGGTTTCCCGCCTCCGGGGTGTTACCAGGGAAGGGAGAAGGTCTTGACGTAGCTGTAGGCCTTGATGGCTTCGATGACGCCTTCCTTGATTCCCAGGCCGCTGTCGCGGATGCCGCCGAAGGGACTGTTTTCCACCCGGAATCCCGGCACCTCGTTGATGTTCACCGTACCGCATCGAAGGGTGCGGATGGCCTTCATGGCGCTGGTCAGGTTGGTGGTGACCACACCGGAACTCAAACCGTAAACGGTGGAGTTGGCCAGGGTGAGGGCGTCGTCCAGGTCGCGGACCGTCAGAATGGGGGCCAGGGGCCCGAAGCTTTCGCAAACCACCATGCGGCAATCGCGGGGTACGTCGGTGATGACCGTCGGGGGCATCAGCGCGCCGTGTCGATCTCCACCGATCAGCACCCGGGCGCCAGCCGCCACCGACTCGCGCACCACGGTCTCCAGCGCGACCGCCGAGGCCTCATCAATGACCGTGCCCACCCGGGTGGACTCGTCGAGGGGGTTGCCGCAGAGGTATTCGCGGGTTTTCTCCACCAGACGGCGGGTGAATTCGGGGGCAATGCCGTCCTGGACCAGGATGCGCTTCACCGCGGTGCAGCGTTGACCGGAGTTTCGGTAGCTGCCTTCGGCAGCCAGGTTAACCGCGAGGTCCAGATCGGCATCGTCGAGAACGATCAGCGGGTCATTGCCCCCCAGTTCGAGCACGAGCTTCTTGTAGCCCGCGGTGGCGGCGATTCGCTTGCCGACGGCGACGCTTCCAGTGAAGGCCACCAGTTCCACCTCGGGATGCCTTACCAGCAGTTCCGCGACATCTGCCGTGGGGCCGAGCAGCACGCTCAGCATCGGACCCGGAAGGCCGGCCGCGTACAGCAGTTCGGCGAACAGGAGGGCCACCAGGGGCGTCTTTTCGGACGGCTTCAGGATGATCGGGGTTCCGGCGGCGATGGCAGGTCCCAACTTGTGCGCGACCTGGTTGAGCGGGTGGTTGAAGGGGGTGATGGCCACGGCGCAGCGCAGCGGCTCGCGGGTGGTGAAGATCTTGCGGGACTTGCCCTGAGCCGAGATGTCGCAGGAGAAGATCTGTCCGTCGTCGCGCAGGGACTCGATGGCTGCAAAGCGCAGCACGTCAATGGTGCGGCCCACCTCGTAGCGTCCCTCGCGCAGGGCAAGGCCGGCTTCGGTGGCAATGGTGCGGGCGAATTCCTCCCGGCGCGCCTCCAGGGCTTGGCGCGTCTTTTCGAGGATTTCCGAGCGCTGATAGCGGCTGGGCGTATCGCGGAAGTTCAGGGCAGCGGCTACCGCCGCCTCAGTATCCTGGCGGGTGGCCAAGGTCACCGTTCCGGCGAGGGATTGGTCGTAGGGATGCCGGACTTCGAGGGTTTGGGTGCCGTTGACCGGGACGCCGGCAACCAGGGATCGCAGGGAAATCATGATGGAAAGAGACGCTGGATTCGAATGACCGGCGACGAGATACCAACCGGCCCGAACTTCCGCACTCGCCATTATTGGGCAGGATCCCCGATTCGCATCTTGGATCTCCACGGACGTGGCCTCTTTGGCCGATGGAGCGGGGGTTTTAGGGAGCGGATTTGCCGCTGCGTTGAATCTGTTTTCCCGGTGAGCGTTGAAGTGACTGGCGCTTTCCGATATTCCGGGGCCTGCGCATGAGTGAAATCATCGTCATCGGCCACCGCAATCCGGATACCGACGCCATTTGTTCGGCGATCGGCTATGCGGAGTTCAAGCGCCGGACGGGGACCGCCAACGTGGTGGCAGCGCGGTGCGGGGAGACCAACGAGCGCATCGATTTTGTGCTGCGCAGCTTCGGGATGCCGTCACCGAGGTTCATTCCCGACGTTTCGCCGCGGGTTCGGGATGTCATGCAGAGCAACGTGATTTCCGTACTGCCCCGCACGAGCGTGGTGGAGGCCCTGGCCACGATGGATGAACGCAACATCCGGGTTCTGCCAGTGCTGGATGCCGATCGGCGCTGTATCGGACTGCTCTCGGTCTTCAAGGCCAGCAAGTTCTTCTTTCCCTCCCCCAACCGGATTTTTGACTCGCGCCGGATTGTGGCGTCGGTCCGCGCCCTGGCCCGGACGCTCAACGCCAAAATGATCTGCGCGTTTGATCCGGACCGGGAGGAGGAGCTGGTGCTCATGCTGGCTGCCATGAAGCCAGCGTCCTTTGCCGCCCGGCTGCCCAACTATGCCCCCGAGCGGCTGGTGGTGGTAGTCGGCGATCGCGAGGATATCCAGCGACTGGCCATCGACGGACGTGTCCGCCTAGTGGTGGTCACCGGCGGCCTGAATGTGTCGGAAGAGATTCAGGAGTTGGCGCGGCGCAATGAGGTGACCCTGCTGCTGTGTCCCCATGACTCGGCCACGACCGCCATGCTGGCCCGGGCCTCCATTTCGGTGGAACGGCTGCTGCGTGAGGATTTTCTATCCTTCCACGACGAGGAGCGGTTGGTGGACGTGCAGGCGGTGGCTGCTGCCTCCCAGTTTCAGGCATTTCCGGTTCTGGACGCCGCCGGCCGCACGGTGGGCATCCTCACCAAATCCGACTTCCTCAAGCCGATTGATCGCAAGCTGATCCTGGTGGATCACAACGAACTGTCCCAGGCGGTGCAGGGGGCCGATCAGGTCAGCATCATTGAAGTCATCGATCACCACCGCCTGGGGATGTTCCGCACCAACGAGCCCATCCTGTTCCGCAACGAACCGGTGGGATCGACCTCCACCATCGTGGCGGACTGTTTCCTGCGATACGGCGTGGAACTTCCCGGCAACATCGCTGGATTGCTGCTTGCGGGGCTGGTGACCGACACCCTGAACCTCACGTCGCCGACCACCACCCAGCGCGATGTGGAGATTCTCGCCTTTCTCGAAAAGAAGTCGGGGGTCAATGCGGCGACCTTCACCGAGCAGGTGTTCAGCTCCGGGTCCGTGCTGGTCTCCCAGACGGCCGACGGAGCCATCACCGCCGACTGCAAAGCCTACGAGGAGGAGGGACACCGCTTCAGCGTGGCCCAGATTGAGGAACTGGGATTCGACACCTTCTGGAAGCGCAAGGACAGCGTCCGCAGTGCCCTCGACGCCTACCGCGTGGCCAATGGGCTGGTGTTTTCCGCCCTGTTCATCACCGATGTCGTCCGCCAGACGTCCCTCCTGCTGGTGGCCGGACCGGAAAAGCTGGTGGACTCCATTCAGTACCCGGAGGCGCAGCCCGGCGTTTTCGAAATGGAAGGAGTGGTTTCGCGCAAGAAGCAGTTGCTCCCTTACCTGGTCAGTCACCTCCGTCAGTACTGTCCGGCAGCCACCACCGGAAAATAGAACGGGGAAGTGCCAGGCGATAGGGCGCTAGGGAAAGATCCGATTCCAAAACAAAAAACCCGCAACGGTGTTCCGTGCGGGTTTTGCTGTTCCAGGGTGGCGAGCGTGTCTAGGCCTTGGCTTTCTTGGCCTTTTTGCCGTCCTTCACCTGCTTGACGTTGGTCCACTTCTTCGACCGGGCGGAAGCCAGAACGGCGTCCACCACATAGTCGGTAGCCAGGCCGTCGCGGAAGTTGGGTCGGGCACCCTCGCCACTCTCCAGACCCTTGAGGAAGTCGGCCACCTGGTGGACGAAGCTGTGCTCGTAGCCGATCTGCAGGCCGGGGACCCACCAGTTCTTCATGTAGGGTTGGTCGCCGTCGCTGACGTGGATGGAACGCCATCCGCGCAGCTTGCCCTCGTCCTTGTAGTCAAACCACTGGAGGCGGTGCAGATCGTGCAGATCCCACTTGATGGAGGCGTTCTCGCCATTGATTTCCAGGGTGTAGAGCGCCTTGTGTCCGCGGGCGTAGCGGGTGGATTCAAACAGGCCGAGGGATCCGTTGTTGAAGTGGCAGAGGAAGGCGCACGCGTCGTCGATGCCCACCTTCTCGACCTTGCCGGTCAGTTGGTGTTTCCGCTCCTTGATGAAGGTCTCGGTCATGGCGTTGACGTCCTTGATGCCGCCATTGAGCCACAGCGCGGTATCGATGCAGTGGGCGAGCAGGTCGCCAGTCACCCCGGAGCCGGCCGCCTTGACGTCCAGACGCCATAGCGCGGCGCCGCCCTGGGGGAGGTCGGCGCTGATGGTCCAGTCCTGAAGGAAGTTGGCGCGGTAGTGGAAGATGCGCCCGAGGCGACCCTCATCAATCAACTGGCGGGCCAGCACCACGGCGGGGCAGCGGCGGTAGTTGTACCAGACCATGTTGGGCACCCCGGCCTTTTCGACGGCCGCCACCATTTTCTCTGCTTCCTTGGCGTTCAGACCGAGCGGCTTCTCGCAAAGGATCATCTTGCCGGCCTTGGCGGCGGCGATGGCCATTTCTGCGTGCAGATTGTTCGGCACCGCGATGTCCACCACATCGATGTCGTCGCGGGCGATCAGTTTGCGCCAGTCGGTCTCCACGGACGCATAACCCCAGCGAGCCGCAAAGGCCTTCACCGACTCCTCGTTGCGCGCGCAGACCGCCTGGCGGACAACCGTGTACTCGGAGTCGAAGAAATTGCCGACCTTGGCGAAGGCGTTGGAGTGCGCCCGGCCCATAAAGCCGTAGCCGATGAGTCCGATGCGAAGAGGTTTCTTGGCCATAAGTGAGAAGTGCTGGAAGTCGTTGCGTTGACGGAAACGCCGACAGGCTAGGAAGGGACCGGGCCCGAGACAAGCGATTGGTGAGCGGCAAAAACTGGCAAGTGACAGGTGACCACAGACCTCGGACTGCGGATGACCGAGTCCTGGCTGTGCAGGCTACCGGGATTCGGACAATGCCTCGACCCTTCTCGCCTCTCGACTTGGCGAGCTGAATCATCCGCAGACCGGGGGGTTGGCAGACTTTCCAGACGGTCCGCATGGGGGGCGTGAATCCTCCGCCGATTGTGGGGACTCACTGGGTGCCCGCGCTCTCCCCGAATCTCCTCGCGCCCCCGCGGTTGCCATTGATTGTAAGGAAGGACGCCGCTGGCCGCTGAATCAACGACATTGCCGGCGATTGGACGGCATTTGTATTCGGGGATCAGTCCGCGCTGTCAGGGAGGGTGAAGGGTTGGGATCTGGACCCTCAAGAGGCCGACCTCACCGGAAGCGGCCTCATTCGTGCAAGGCTGAAGGGTGCTGACCCATTTGCCCCCGAAGTGGCAGCGAATCTGGTCCATCGTGGAGTGGGAGTCCTGGCACCGACTTTGGGGGCGGCGATATCGAAATTGCTGAAGCTGTTGACGCGAGTGGCGCCATTGAGATGGGCGGGACCGCCAAAGGCCGATTTGGCCATCAAATCCTAGGGGTCATTGCTGATGCCAAAGGGGGGGAGTGGGGTCCAGCCACTCGTTCATTCCAGGGAATCAAGACCTAGGGCGGGCTGCCAACCCGCCCTACGCGCTCTGGGATCAGTGCCGCCGCCCCGAATGGACCTTGGGCTTTCGGTGACAGTGGGCGTCGCGATCATGCGGAACTTGGACGACGGCGATGTTCCTGGATCCGTCGGCGAGCTGCACCAGGAGGGTGTAGATTCGCCCTTCGGCGCTGCCGCGTTCCGCCCTCAGTTTGACGGTGAGCGGTCCGATGATCCTCGAATCCGGCCCGACATCCTTCCGGCCCTGGCCCCGCTCGGGCTCACTACTGGTGACCGAAACGACGAAACTTCCGGGCGGTGCCTCTATCGTCACCTTGACCATTTGATGATCCGGCGGCCAGAGGATCTTGGGAGTCGCCGACAACGGGGTTGGCGCCATTGTGAAGATGGTTCCGTCCAAATCATCAATCAGTGGTTTGCTGTCAACGTCGGGCGAGACGGCGGTAGGGATCGAACGCCGTTGGCGGCTGAGGTGACCGGAAGCCGGGGGGGACTGCGAATCGTTGGTGGTTCATGGAGACTATGGCTGGTTGGTGGCCAAGATTCGCGACGACGGAAAACGCTCCACGCTGGCCCGCTTTTCTCTCACCGATACGAACGAGCTCATTGAGTTGGAAGTGCTGGGTGACCTCGATGTGCCCACCCCGGCGGCGGCGGCGGATCTGACGCCCGACGGCGATCAGTTTGCGATCTCGACCCGGGCTGGAACCTATTCCTGGCAGGTCGGCGGTGATGTAGCCTCCGCGGTTGGCCGGGCGCCGGTATTCTCTTCCAGCACTCCTGACACGAAGAAAGAGGGTTTGGCCTTCGTCCCGCAGGGACTGCTGCCCGCCACCGAATCACGGGATTTTTACCTGGATATCACTCCCATCGTAATCCCGAAGACCCTGGAACCCCGGTTAGAGGTGTGGCGGGGAACGGGAGGAGCGGAGATCCTTTTCTCGGCGTCCCTAGGGGTGTCGTGCGTGCTGGAATACCGCCCCCGCCTCGACCGGGGAGAGTGGGCCGCGGTGACGGCCGACTTTCCCGGACTCGGGATTCGCGCGAAATGGAGGGGAGAGGTGTCCTTCTGGTCGGACGCTGGCGGCTATCTCAGACTGGTGGCGTCACCCTAGCTCGTCTCCATTCGGTTGGAATGTCACGTGAGGGGCATCAGAGAATGAGAGAGGCGCTGGGGATTAGGGCCAACACCGCCATCCTCAGCGAGGTGGACCAGTTGCAGGTGCGGCCGCTGCCGGTGGCGGAGCCGGGCCGGCTTGCCGTGCTGGGACAGGAGTATCGCCGGGGATCGGTGGAGAACGATTTCAACTATCCCCTGTTCCGGGATTATCAGCGGAAGAACCAGGTCTTCAGCCACCTGAGCGCCACGGCGGTCACCCTCGGTCGGGCTCGGGACCGGCGACGCCACGGAACGGCATCAGGCGCTGCTGGTGTCGGGAAACTACTTTTCCACGCTGGGAGTGGGCGCGGCGCTGGGCCGGACCTTTGCGGAGAGTGAAGAAGTGGGATGGGCCTATGACGATGGATCCATCAAAAGACCCTTCGCCGCCCCATCACTTCGCCTTGGGTTTTGCCGTGGCGATCCATTCCGTGAGTTGCTCGGTAAAGGCCGGCACGCCGCCCTTGAGATATCCGACCTGCCGGCCCGCTTCCTGACCCTTGGAATCGACGAGGACAAAGGTGGGGAAGCCGTTGACCTTGAGGGTCTGCTTCACCTTCTCGTTGGCCGACTTGAGTGCGGGCGACTGGGGAATCTTGTTCGGAAAATCTAGCTCCACGAGAATCAGATTCGTGGAGGCAAACTTGATGAAATCGGGTTTCGACAGGGTTTCAGACTTCATTTTGATGCACCATCCACACCAGTCGGACCCGGTGAAATTGACCAGAATGGGACGGCCTGTTTTTGCGGAAAACGCCAGGGCCTGGTCATAACTGGTCAGCCACCCGGGGGTCGCGGCCAGACAGGTCGGGGTCAGTACGGCGAGCAGTAGGAAGAATCGTTTCATGGCTCCAATATGTTTCTGATGGATTGAAAGGGATTGGTGCGGAAAAGCGACTCCATTCATGAGAGGTAGGATGCAACCAGGGGATGGACTGGCGAACACCGCGGCACGGTCTTTGGAATAGGACGCCTTCCAGGGTATGAACCTACCTCGCTTCAAAACTGGCCTCCGCAGCACCGGCTTCCGCGAGTATTCGTCCTACGAGTCGGTAGTGCAGTGCGAACAGGCGGTCCACATGCGCATTGCCGTCCAGATACACCAGTTGCCATTCGCTCTCGGCGGCCTTCTCGTGCTTCGCATACTCTGCGACTGTCAGGCGGCCGCGCGCGTGCGGAAATGGATAGGTGTATGGACTGAGCCTTTCCTGGATTCCCTGGATCAGCGCCTGGAGTTCCGCGGCCATTTCGGCGAGGGCGCTTTCCACGGTGGACGGACTGGAAGAGTTGCCCCGGTTCTGGGCGAGAAGTAGGAAGGCCGGGAGCCTGAAACTGATCTCCCGCACCTGCGGCATCTCGGCAGTGACTGCGGCCAGCAGGCGTGCCCGTCCGCCCACATCTCCGTCCTCTTCCGCAGTCAGCGGGGCTTTCGGTGCGGGCGCGAGTCTCAGCGCCAGGGTTACGCGCTGGCGGAGGGCGGTGAAAAATGGGTCCAGTCGGGTGAGTTGATCCAACATCGCCGTGGTGGCGGCATCCATCGCGGATCGGGCCGCTTCCTCCTGCTCACTCGGGGAGGTTGGTCCCTCCGGCAATCCAAACTCCTTCAGTTCCAGTTTGAATCCCGCCTGGGCAAGCCGTTGCGCCGAATGGAGGTCCGGCAGACGTTCTTGCTGGTTCAGGCACTCGACGGAGGATGCCTCCGCTTCCGCCCGGAGGCTTTCCGTCAGATCCCACGCGCTTCGCCAGGACGTCAGGGCGCCGGGGAAATCGCCGATGCCAGGCAACTCCCCGGGCGTCAGCAGCGGGTGGAGGCTGATGTTCACCGTGCCGTAGAATTTGCGGATCATGGAGTCCGCCTCCGAACTGGCGGCGCTCTCGCGCAGGATCTCCTCGGAGGACATCAGGTTTTGTTCCGAGAACTCCAGTTCCAGTTGGGTTTCGTAATGGTGCCGGGTGACTTTCCGGCTGAGTTCCGCAAAATCGGAGAACAGCAGTGCGGCGGGTTCCGCGCGATTGAAAATTCCCGGCTCTCCCAGCCGTCCCGCCTCCCGGATTCGATCCGCGTCGCAAGGGTGGGTGTCGAACCATGCGGTCTTCTCCGAAACCTTCGAAGCCGAGATCTTCTGGTGAACCTCCGCGGACAGCGATTCGGCCTTGTGTTCAATTAACAGGGGGAAGTTCTCCGGCAGTCGGTTGCCTGCCCAGCACTGACGAAGGTCATCGTAGGCCACCTGGGTGGCGACATTCAGCACGCGCAACCGCGCTGCCGTGGACTCGAAGGCGTCGCTGCCCGCGAGCTTGGCCTCATAGCTGTCCGCGTCGTACTCCATTTGGCGAAGCATGAAACAACTGATCGCATGACCGGCCTGCATCAGCGCCCAGAGAATGCGCCGCGTCAGCCATACGCATCCGCGTGCGGTGTGCAGAATGACACCCAGGCGCAGATCCGTGTTGCGCGCGGTTTGCTCGAGCCGGACGTCCCAGGCGTCGCGTTCAAAGACCACCCGGGCAAACCAGAAATTGATCTGGCGGATGACGTAGGTGAGCCGCATGCCGGCTCCCTGCGCAAAATGCCCAAACTCATGGGCCAGCACGCCGGCGAACTGGCGCATGTCCAGTCCGCTGGCCAGTGGAAGCCCAATGGTCAGGACCAGATCGCGGCTCCAGAGACCGCGCCGGAGGCCCGCCGAGGCGTTCACCTGGCAGTCCACGTCGATGCGGCACGGTACCGGCGAGCCCACCAGCGCGCAGATTCGTTGAACAAACGCAAACAGGAGAGGCTCCGCCTTGGGATCGAGGGTGATGGGTTTCGCCGGGGCGGCGTGGGTGGCGAAGAAGGGCTTCACCATGAAGAACACCAGAATGCCGCCCGCCAGTGCCGGTCCCAGATACAGGAGCAGTGCGATGAACCCGCC
The DNA here is from genome assembly GCA_039796255.1 of Verrucomicrobiota bacterium. Lineage (GTDB taxonomy): Bacteria > Verrucomicrobiota > Verrucomicrobiia > Limisphaerales > UBA9464 > UBA9464. The sequence goes on from JBDKKE010000600.1 coordinate 10,196, forward strand.
GCGCCCCGAACGCTGGTTGAATAGCCAGGTGTCGTTGATGAGATGGAGGACAACCGCCCACACGGTGACCCCGATCAACGCCAGGTAGATAAGCGGCAGTAGGACCATCGCGAAGGCCACGACAGCCAAACCCGCGGTGTAGAGCGGTCCCGTCCGGGTGGGGGCAATCGTCCCGCCGAACGCATCCAGTGGGGAATCGGACCGTTGATCAGCCTCCGGGTGGGGATGAGTTTTCATCGGTTGGATGGGGGCGATGTTTCGAAACGCTCCCGGCTTTCACCGCCACAGGCAAGCGGAGAGCGGACCTTCGCGTGAGCCATTTCCCGCAGCGTCTCACGCAAAGCACGCCCAGGAATTTCAGGCGGATCCGGCAGGATTTTGTCCCCTCATCCCTTCCGCGCTAATCAGGCTTTGCCGCGATCCTCTTCGCCGGAGGTTTGGTCTTTGGTCTGCGTCCTTTTGGAATCACCTTTGGCTTGGCCACATTGGCGGTCGCTGGGCGACGCTTTGGTGATGGGGACTGGGGTTTCGGGAGGGCCGCCATTGAAGTCTCCAGTTCGATGCCAAAGACATCGGCGAGGTCGGAGTCGCTGAGGCCGGGCCCAGATCCGGCCGCGGTGGTCTGCTGGATGGCGTCGGTCGCCGAGGCCTTGCTGATCAACTCAGCGGGATCCACGCCGCGCAGGCGGAAGAGGAGTTCGGGCGCTTCATCCAGTCGGGCACCGACTCCGTAGAGCGTTGCGGCCAGATGCTTGCAGAGACCGGCGGAGTCCGGGCACGAGCAGGTCATCCGGATCTCAGCCGGTCGGGGAAACAGGCCCCCGTCCTTTCGGGTAACGGTCTGCATCACGCCCGACGAGAGGCGCCCCTGCAGCATCTCGATCAGCGAGTCGATTTTGCCGGTGCATTCCCTTTGGACACGCGACCAGTGGGTATCAGGCAGGGACTGAATCCGGATCTCGATCCGGTAGAGTTCAGATCCGCTGACCAGCGCGGTGATCTTTCCGTTGTCGATCTGGAGGTCCACGACCGATCCGTTGCGCACATAGGTGCGGCCGCGGGGCAGGCGGTTGGCGTAGTCGCTGTAGGCTTCGAGGTTGTCGCACCAGGCCTTGCCCCAGAACGTGGAGGCGATTTTTCTCCCCGACAGGTTTATCGGCGAAACTGTCCGGCCGGACTTTGCCATTTTGGCGGTTTCCTTCGCCGCCTTCGCCCGACGCTGCGCAACCGGCACGTAGGGTCTGAATCCGTATCCCCAGCTCATGGTTTTGTTGAAATCGGGGTTGAGAGTTGCCGTTCGTTCATCCGCTAGTCCTCGCTCGCCGCCTTGATATCCAGCGCCACAAACCGCAGCAACTCGGTGTTGTTCATTTCGGTCAGAAGTTGTTCACCGCCCTCACCCAGGATGTCCTCCGCCAGGGACTTCTTGCTGGCGATCAGTTCGTGTATGCGCTCCTCCAGCGTTCCGCGGCAGATGAATTTGTGGACCATCACGCTGCGCTTTTGTCCGATGCGGAAGGCGCGGTCGGTGGCCTGGTTCTCGACTGCTGGATTCCACCATCGATCGAAGTGGATGACGTGGGACGCCGCCGTGAGGTTGAGTCCGGTGCCGCCGGCCTTGAGGGACAACACGAAGAAGGGCGCCCCGCCCTCGCGCTGAAACTCGTTGACCATCTCCTGGCGCCTGGAGACGGCCGTTCCACCGTGCAGCACCAGCCCCGTTCGGCCGAACACCCCGGACAGATGAGTGGCCAGCGGATTGGCGATCACGCGGTACTGGGAGAAGACGAGGACCTTTTCCTGGCGAGCCGCAATCTCCTCGCACAATTCGCGCAATCGTTGAAATTTGCCGCTGTCCTCCGGAGGATAGGCGTCATCGCCGAGCCACTGGGACGGATGATTGCAGATCTGTTTGAAGCGGGTGAGAAACGCGAGAATGACTCCGCGGCGCTGGATGCCCTCCGCCATCGGCGAGTCCAGCCGCTCGGCGAGTTCCTGGACGGCCTGCTGATAGAGTGCCGCCTGTCGTCGGGTGAGCTGACAGAAAGCGTCCAGTTCCGTCTTATGCGGGAGGTCGCTGATGATCCGTTTGTCGGTTTTGAGCCGTCGGAGAATGTAGGGCCGCACCAGGCGGCGGAGCGGCGCGAATCGGCGCTGTTCCCCGTCCGTCCGTCCCTTTACGAACGCACCGAAGTCCTTGGCGCCACCGAGCAATCCGGGGCAGAGAAAGTCGAACAGGGACCACAGATCGCCCAGCCGGTTCTCGATGGGAGTGCCGCTCAGGGCAATCCGGTGGCGGGCCCGGATCTCCTTGGCGGCGCGGGTTTGGCGCGCTCCGGGATTCTTGATGGCCTGCGCTTCATCGAGCACCACGAGACTCCACTCCCGTTCCTTTAGCCAGGGCGACCGCAGCAGCAGGGCATAACTCGTGATCACCAGATCGTGTCCGCGCAGAGTCTTCTCCGGATGGTGTGCCACTGCGGTCATGGACTCGGCCGGCGTTTCCGACGGATGGGCGAAGAAGACCGACAGCGAGGGCGCGAACTTCTGGATCTCCGATTTCCAATTGGCGATGAGCGAGGCTGGGACGATGAGCAGACTGGTGCGCGGTTGTCCGTTTGCCGGCGGCTGGCGCTTCAGCACCAGCAGCAGGGCGATGACCTGGATGGTCTTTCCCAGCCCCATGTCGTCAGCGAGACAGGCGCCGAGGCGCAGGTGGTTCATGAACCAGAGCCAGTGGACTCCCTGACGCTGGTACGGACGCAGTTCAGCGCGCAGTTCCGGTCCAGGATCGGACTCGGCAGAAATCTGCGGGCTCTGCAGCTCGGCAAGCGCGCGCTGAAGCCATTCGCCGGCCACGACGCCTCCCCAATCGGCCCGGCTCTCCTCGGCGGCGGTGTCACCGGCCGCCTTCGGATTGAATCCGGAGAGCAGGCGTAGTCCCTGCAGCAGCGAGACTCCTTCCCCGTCGGTCCCGGCCTCCACCCTTTTCCAGTGCGCCAGGACCTCCTTGAGTTGGTCGGTGTCCACCTCGACCCACCGTCCCTTGAGCAGGACCAGTCCGTTGGCTGAGCTGAGAATTTCGCGCCACTCAGCCTCGGTGAGCGGTTCACCGTCCAGGGTCTTCTCCAGATTGAAGTCCAGCAGTCCGTCCTGGCCGAGCAGATTGGCCGCCTTCTCGCCGATGCGGACCCGGATTTGGGGTCGGGGTGGGTGACCGGCCTTCCACCAGTCCGGAATACGCACGGTGACCCCGCCCTGTTCAAGCAGCGGGATCTCCCGGAGAAAGCGGTAGGCCTGAACGGGCGTCCAGGCCTGCGGATGAAACAGCGCCCGGGACTCGAGGAGTTCGCGGGCGAGAGAGCTGGTTTCGGCCGCGCGCTGAACCGGGGAAAGGAGGCTGGTCAGGACACTGCGGTTCTTCGCGCCCGCATATTCCCCCAGCGCACGACCCAGAGGAATATGCTGCACCTTTCCCTCCCCGGAAACCCGGTGCGTGTAGGTGGCGAGAAAGGCGAAGGGATGCTCCGGGCTGCGCTTGTTCTCGGCCAGGTGGAAGGTGACCCGGCCGACGGCGTTCCATACCGGATTCAGGGCGTGCAGATACGACTGTGTTCCGCCGACCGTACGTTGAATCTCCTCCTGTACCTGGGAATCGAGGGCCAGCCAGAGGCCGGTGAGGACGCCGGCGTTCAGGTATTCCAGTCCACGCATGGGCGGGGCTTCATCGGCCAGCGCTGTGAGCATCGCCTCGCTGGGCGGAGGGGTGGTGGGTGGCGTCGACTTTGGATCCCCGACGGCCGGGCGATGGCACACGCTGGTGAAGTATCGGCGTGCAAACTCGCGCCAAAATGCCAGGACCGGTGGCAACGGCTCGTGGAGTGCCGCGGACGCCAGTAGTTCCAAGCCGTGCGCCGCCGAGGCGCCGAAGGCCTCCCGCACGCGGTTGATTGTGGAAGGACTCAGCCGGGGTTCCACATCATCCGCTGGCTCGACGAGCAACTGTCCCGCTGGGGAAAGGACAAGTTCTAGCGACATGTCAGACAGGACTCACACCACGGGTTCTGAGGACGCCAAGCTCTACCGACGAGAGTGCGGGCGGGCGACGAACGGGGCGTCGAGGCGGAGCGGGGGAAGGGAAAGAACATCCGGGATCGCGTGTGGTGTTCGTTTCGTGAGCGACAAGATCGGCGCGGTAAGGCGCTGTCGTCGCTGAGAATTGCATCCCTACGTGTGTTTGTGAAGCTGATGAGACTAACCAGTGAAAGACTGAGTAGGGTGCAGGCATGGCATCGTGTCGCTGAAGGCAACTGCGTCGACGTAAGGCGTCCGGTTGAGATGGAGGGGGGCTATTCCCCATTTGTACCTCCATAGATCCCGGGGATGTTAGGGGAGTGTTCCACCCGCGCCCCACTTCAAATCCGCTGTGTGCGGGAACATCCCTTGGTGGAACGCATCCCCACCGATCGAATTCAAGCGCCGACGCGGCGCAGGACTTCGGCGACCGTGACCGCGGAAGACTCATGCAGGAGCGCCTGCCAGCCGCGGACGGCGCCGCCGGCGATGTTTTCTGCGCGGTCGTCCACGTAGAGCAGTTCCGTGCCGCTCAGGCCGGTGTGTCGCTCCACCGCAATGTAGCTCGCCTCGTGGGGTTTCATGGCGCCGATCTCGTAACTCAGCACCAGTCCGTCGAAGCCGCTGAAGAAGGGATACCGAGCCCGAATATGGCCCACGGCAATCTCGTTGGTGTTGGAGAAAATATAGGTGGGGATTCCCCGGCGCCGCAGACCGTCCTGCAGCACAATCATCTCCGGGATCTCGGTAAAGATGTCGCCGAAGGCGGCGCGGAAATGTTCCGCGGTGCTGACATAGCCCGTGAGCTTCCGGACCTCCGACTCAAACTCGGCGGTGGTGATTTGCCCGGACTCGTACTGGTGCAGCAGGGGAGACTGGTCGAGCACCTGCTTGAAATCGTCGGGACCCAGGCGGCTGTGCGGGCTCAGGGTGCGCGCCGCGATGCGGTAGTCGAAATCGAGTAGGACCTTGCCCAGGTCGAAAATGACGGCCCGGGGACGGATGGGATGGGAGTCGGACATGGAGACGGATTCAGGCCGGGGAGGTTTGGGACGTTTAGGAAGCCACCTCACGCCGGCCTTCCAGGGCGCGGCTGAGGGTCAGTTCGTCGGCGAATTCGAGTCCGCTTCCCGCCGGCAGGCCCTGGGCCAGTCGGCTGATGCGGGCGCCGCGGGGAGTGAGTCGGCGCGCCAGGTAGTGAGCGGTGGCATCGCCTTCCACATCGCTTCCCAGCGCCAGAATCACCTCGCCCACCGGCTGCCGGTCCAGGCGCCGGTCCAGCTCGGCGATGCGCAGATCTTCCGGGCCAATGCCGTTGAGTGGACTCAGCTTACCGCCGAGCACGTGGTAGCGTCCTTTGAAGGTGCCCGACTTTTCGAGGCTCAGAATGTCAAGGGCGCGCTCAACGATGCACAGGAGAGTGATGTCGCGACGGGGATCCGCGCAGACGGGACAGGGCTGGGACTCGGTGAGGCCGCCGCAGGACTCGCAGGAGGAGACGCGTTCCCTTGCGGTGAGGAGAGCGTCCGCGAGTTGGCGCACGGACGCGGGGTCGCTTTGCACCAGATGCAGCGCGAGCCGCTCGGCGGAGCGCGGACCGATGCCCGGCAAACGGCCGAGGGCGGCCGCCAGGGAGATCACCGGAGCGGGAAGCGACGTCACATCAGGCCGGGGATGCTGATCCCCTGCGTCACGGAATTCATTTCCTTGGTGGAGATCTCCTTGGCGGCGGCCAGCGCCTGGTTGGCCGCCGTGATGATGAGTTCCTCCAGGAACCCGACGTCGCCGGGATTCATGGCGTCGGGGGAGATCTTGATGGAGGCGAGCGACTGGTCGCAGCGCGCCACCACCACCACCGTTCCGCCTCCGGCCGTGCCTTCGACGGTCTTGGCGGCGAGTTCCTGTTGCACGCGCTCCATCTGTTGCTGGATGCGCGTCGCCTGTCGCATGAGTTTGCCGATGCTGGACATGTTAAAAATGAGTTCGGTGACGAAAAAAGCCGGGGAATGAAGGGGCGTCAAGCCGCGCCGTCGGAGGGGGCCCGGACCTCGATCAGTTGCGCTTTGAAGATTTCGATCGCCTCCTTGATGAGGGGATCGGCCAGAAACTCATCTTTGTTGAGCTGAACCGGCTGGACCTTGACCGGCTTCGTGGTGGGCTCTTTCACCTTGGGCTCCGCACGCACTCGCGGGGCAGGAGTCGGCGTCAACTCGAGCGGTGGTTCCGCCGATTCCACAGGGATGAATTTGATGGTGATGTCGCCCGCTCCCAGTTCGCGCGCCTTCTGCTTGAATCCCACCAGGGCCTTCGGGTTGTTCACGAAGGCGCCGGCGTCCGAGGAGCACTCCACCGTCAACAGATCCCCGTTCAGGGACAGTGCCCGGGCGCCGGCCAGCAGGGTCCAGTGCATGCGTTCGCTGCGCTCCAGCGACGCATAGAGCGCGCTCCAGAGAGAGTCGGCGGTGAAGGCGGCGCC
>JBDKKE010000601.1:0-15186 GCA_039796255.1 Verrucomicrobiota bacterium
TCGAGTTCTCCGACGGGAGGTTGAGGGAACTCCCGTCGCCTCCCCCGGTCAGGCCGGCTGGAAATGGATCGGTTTGCTGCTCCTGCTGAGCTTATCGCCTTTCGCGCCGCGGTACCAGTGAACACCCGTTCCTGCAGGCACTGAACCAGATGGTCCTCCCCGTCTCTCTGCTCGTGGCCGCACCGGCGCTGGCCTACTTCACACTGGTCCAACTCAATTTCATTGGAGCCGCGGCCAGTGCCATTCAATTGATAGCGACCGCCGTCATGTTCCTGGCAGGAGCCTGGATTTCGTGGCGCTTCGCTCCCGTGGTGGCCGAGGCGATCATCGCCTCGCCCACCATCGCGCCCGAGAGCATTGACGCCCATCTCATCCGCATCTGTACCCGCCTGCTGGGCATCATCGCCGGTGCGGCGTTGCTGGCCGTGGGGGCCGATCGACTGGGCTTGCCGGTCTATGGGATCATCGCCGGACTGAGCGTCGGCGGTCTGGCCATTGCCCTGGCCGCGCAGCCGACCATGGAGAATCTGATCGGTGGTTTTACCCTCTTTGCGGACAAGCCCATCCGGGTGGGTGATTCCTGCCGGTGCGGAAGTGAAGAGGGGAAGGTGGAGACCATCGGCATCCGTTCGACGCGGATTCGCGGTGCGGACCGCACGCTGACGACCATTCCCAACGCGGAGCTTTCCAAGATGTCGATTGTGAATCTGGCTCAGCGGGATCGGATGCTCCTGAAGTCGGTCATCGGCGTTCGTTACGAGACCACTCCGGATCAATTGCGCTATCTGCTGGTCACGATTCGCGAGTTGCTGTTGGGACATCCGCGCATTCTCCCGGACTCGGTGCGTGCACGGTTTATCAGCTTCGGGGCCAGTTCTCTGGACATCGAGGTCGTCGCCTACGTGACCACCCGGGACGGCGGGGAATTCCTCGGCATCCAGGAAGAGATTTTGCTGCGGATCATGGAACTCGTGGCCCAGAGCGGAAGCGGGTTCGCCTTTCCGTCCCAGACGCTTTATCTCGGCCGCGATGAGGGATTGGACCTCAAACAGGCGGCACAGGCAGAAGCTCAGGTCAGCCGCTGGCGGAACGACGGGAAACTCCCGTTCCCCGATTTCTCTCCAGAGCAATTGAAAGAGATCCGGGATCACCGCTGACGGCGTCTTCGCCCGCTGAGGAAACCCAACAGCCCCCCTCGGGGGAAGGGGTCAGAGGTGCCAATTGAGGCTCAGGGTCAGGAAGGAGAACGAGCTGTTATCGTAGCTGCCGGCGACGCGTCCCCGCAGGTCTGTGTTGCTTCCCTGGTCCACCGACATGTCGCCGGCCCACATGAATTCGTAGGCGGCGCCCAGAGTGACCGATTTGGAAACCCGCCACTGGACGCCCACGCCGGCGCGGAGCGCGGTGCCCATCGGCAAGGTGACGGTGCGGTTCTCATCGCTGACGGCGGAGCTGTCATAGGCAACGCCTGTGGTCAGCAGCCATTGCGTGGTCAATTGATACTGGGCGCCGACGGCTCCGTGAAAGGTGTTTTGATACTGGAGGTCGGTGGTCAGGCTCTTCGGCTCCAGCGAATCCACGCCGACCTGGACCTGTCCGAATGCCGCCCAGTTCTGCCACCCGAAGTCGGCCATCAGTCCCAGACGGTCGTTCAGCTGGTGATAGACGCTGGCCATCATTGACTGGGGGGCGGTGATCCCGAGGTTCAGTTGAGCGGGATTGGCCAGAGCTTGACTCAGGGCGGGGCCCAGGTTGGAGAATTTGGGAGTGGCCTTGAAGTCGAGATCGACCGCGGAGAGGTAGTTGAGTCCGAAGCGGGTCTGCTCACTGGCCTGGATCAGGATTCCGACATCGGCGCCGAATCCCCAAGCGCGGTCATTTAGCGACAGTTGCCCGTCGCCAATTCTGGGGTCGAGATTGTTCACCGCCACCTCGGTGTCGAAATAGCCGTACATGGCATTGAGTCCGGCGCCAACCGAAAGCCAGTCATTGACCTGGTAGCTCAGCGAGGGAATGAGGGTTACCCCAACCAGGGTGCTCTTCTGCGTATAATATCGGCCGACCCACTCCGGGTCGTAGTTTGCGGCGAGTCCAAAGTAGGACAGTGTTCCGAAGCCGATGCGCCACTTCTCTCCCAGGGGTTGGACGTAGAACAGGCTGAGACCTGGCAGGGCCCCGATGGCATTGCCGCCACCATCGGTGCCCAGGCGCGGCGACGTGTCGGAGTCGGGAGTGAACGCGACATCCCCGTAAAGCAGTTGAATCCCGGATTCGATCTGGGGACCGGAGAGCAGACTCATGCCGGCGGGATTCTTGAACAGGGTGGAGGCATCCTGTGCGCGAGCCGCCCAGCCGGCGGAGGCGAGACCGACGTCCGGAGTTCCAATCTCGTAGAGCTGGATACCGCCGGCAAAGGCGGACGGGAGGAGAGTGCTGCCGGTGAGGGCGGCGCGGAGCAAGGAGCGGCGGACGTTGTGATTTCTCATGGCGAAATGAAATGGCTTGGGAGACGGACCGAGATCAGGACGGCGGGCGGTGATCGGGTGCGGGAGCCGGGGAGGCCAGCGAGGCCTGTTGGGAAACGAGCCGGGCCACCAGGACCGCCATATAAAGCGTTCCGGTCAGGGCTTCCACCATGGCCAGCATTCTCGCCGGCCGGGAGACGGGTGCGATGTCCCCGTAGCCGACCGTGGTCAGCGTAATGAGACTGAAGTACAGCGCCTCAAATCCCTGGATCTCCTTGGCATCTGGCGGGAGACCCGCAAAGGAACCGGGCACCAATCGGGCCACCAGCGTATAGGCGGCAGTCCACCAAAGGGCTAGAAGGAGGTAAGTGGAGACGCCGGCGCAGAGCACCTCCGAGTCCACCCGGGGCGCCCGCAGGATAAAGCGCAGAAACTGAAACAGGACGTAACTGAGAAAGGAAATGAAGGAGACTAGGAAAATCTGAAACTGAAGGCCATTCGACTGGTGGTGCTGCAACCACCAGCCGATCACAACGGGAACGGCGAGCACGCAGGCCACGGCCAGGGAACTGCGGCGCCCGCCCACCGCCAGGACGGCGGCAATCAGAACCAGCGTCACAATGCTCGACCCCAGAAAGCGTCCATTCTGGACGGTCTGGATAAAGGGTGCGGCGATGAAGAGGAGGACCAGGCTGGCGAGAAACCAGGCCACCGAATGCCGGTAGAGTCCGGTCAGCGTCGGCGGACTGAGAATGCGCCGGAAAACGCTGGTCGGGGATTCGCTGGGCGGACTGGACATCATGAACGTGCGGGAGAATTCAAGCGAGTAACGGACCCGCCGTCGAGTGCGCTTCTCCCGGCGGAGGGCAGCGGCGCGGGGCGCCATGGGCGATAGGCGATAGGCGATAGGCAAGCGGAAGGCGGAGGACAGAGGACGGAGGTAGGGGCGTGTTCCACCCGCGCCCCCAATCGATCCCGAATCGCCTGTGGAGTCACCTGGGAGATCGTGGGTAGCTCCTGGGCCAGGCGCTTCCCGCGTTCCCCATAAGGGTCTCCACACGCGAAGCGGCACAAGATGGGGACGAGGTGGAACCTATTGCCAATAGCCAATAGCCAATAGCCTATCGCCTATCGCCTATCGCCTATCGCCTATCGCCTATCGCCTATGGCACTCCGCACCTCCCCGCCGCCCGCCTGGATCCGGTACAGTTCGGCATAGAGTTCGTTGCGCTGAACCAATTCGTCGTGAGTGCCCTCCTCGGCGACCAATCCGCCCTTCAGTACCACGATCTTGTCCGCGTCGCGGATGGTGCTGAGGCGATGGGCGATGGTGATGACCGTGCGGCCTTTCATCAGACGCTCCAGCGCCTCCATCACCACCTTCTCGGATTCGGTATCCAACGCCGCCGTGGGTTCATCCAGGATGAGAATGGGAGAGTTGCGCACGACGGCGCGGGCGATGCCGATGCGCTGTCGCTGGCCTCCGGAAAGGGTCAGTCCCCGCTCGCCGATCGCCGAGTCGTAGCCGTGCGGCATCTGCGAAATGAAGTCGTGGGCATTGGCCATCTTCGCGGCGGAGATGATTTCCTCCAGGGTCGCATCCAGTCGGCCGTAGGCGATGTTGTCGCGGACGGTGCCGGCGAACAGGACGGTATCCTGAAGGACGAACCCGATCTGCGCCCGCAGGAGGTCGAGCGTGTAGTCCGTGACGTCCGCGCCATCAATCAACACCCGGCCGAGGGTGGGGTCGTAGAAGCGTGGGATGAGGCTGAGGACCGTGGACTTTCCCCCGCCGGTCGGACCGCAAATGCCGACCCGCTGTCCGGGTTGGATGCGGAGATTGATGTCGCGCAGGACCGGAGACGCCGGGTCATAGGCGAACGCGACATGCTCAAACACGATCTCGCCCCGGAGCGTGCCGGGATCCCGGGCGCCGGGCTTCTGCGGGATGATCGCGTCGGCATCGAGGATGGCCTGAATGCGCTCCATGCCCACCGACGCCTGCGCGATGACATTGGTCATGGTCGCCAGGTCCTGAACCGGTTTGAAGAACTTGCTCAGGTAGGAGAGGAACACGGTCAGGGCACCGATGGTCATCGCGTTCTGCAGAATCAAACCCGCGCCGCGCCAGAGCACAAAGCCCACGCAGAACGACACGGTGACCGCCACAATGGGCGAGAGCAGCGACTTGACCCGCCGGGCCTTGAGGGCGGCCCTGACTGACTCCATGCTGGCCTCATCCAGGCGCTTCTCCTCGGTCTCCTGGCGTCCGAAGGCTTCCACAGTGCGCACGGATTCGAGGCCCTGTTGCAGGACGCCCACGATGTCGCTCTGACGCTGGCGGACCTCATGCGTGGCCTTCTTCACCGCCTTCTTGAACCGCGTGACAAACATCAGGAGAAAGGGCGTCACTCCCACGGCCACCAGCGCGAAATCGAAGTTGAGATAGAGCATCACCCCCACCATTCCGAGGATGGTGAGCGAATCGACCAGGATGCTGAGCAGGGCGGTGGACGCAAAGCTCTGGATTGTGCCCACGTCGGAGGTGATCGTGCTTAGCATGTTGCCGATCTGGTGGGTGTCGTAATACCGCAGGGAGAGGCGCTGGAGATGGTGATAAAGCCGGTGCCGCAGATCATTGGCCACGTATTGGGCGATGCTCTCCGTGTAGTAGTTGTCGATATAGCCGGCGATCGCGCCCAGGGCCGCGATGACCACCACACCCATCGCCGCTGCGCCGGCGAGGGCCAGGGTGTGCTCGGAAAAGGAGAAGTCACGCAACCAGGTCAGGAACCCCGGCAGGGGATGTTGCCCGACCACATTGTCGATGATGATCTTCAGCGGCCAGGGCGCCGCGATGCTCATCACCGTTTCCACCAGCATGGCCGCAAAGACCACCACGAGCCAGGCGCGGTAGGGACGCAGGAGTTCGAGCACCAGCGGCGCCATTCCCTGACCTGTTTTGGGCTTAGCCTCCGGAGTCGCTGCTCCCGGTGATGAAGCGGATTTCATGTGGGGGTTTGGGGGAGGGAGTCAGGGTCTGCGCTCGGCGGATTCCATGGCGTGGCGGAGCGGATCGCTGGAGATCTCAATCAGGCCGCTGAAGGGTCGGTCCAGTTCCAGGATCAGGAATATGGAACCGGCCACGGATAGGGCCGCCACCATCAGTGCGGTGATGACGGTTGCATTCGGTGGGGCAAACAGGCCGAAACTGAGGAAAATGAAGGCCAGCCAGGCGATCACGACCAGCAATAGCGGCTTGGAAATAGAACTGCCCGACTGCTCGTAGAGCAGCCAGCGCATCTGACCGATGTCCGTGGCGTTCTGAAGCGCCTGCGCCTTTGCCGAGCGTTGCAGTTCGTTGGAGGGTGCGAGTTGCTGGAGCGCCGCATACGTCGCCTGGCCATTCACCACGTCCGGAGGAGTTCCCAAGGGGGTCCCTGGCGGAGTATTCGGCCAAAGATGGGCGATGTAGGCGTCTACCGACCGCCGCAGATGATCCTCCGCTCCGGCCGCTTCCGGCCCGTAGATGGTCAGCAGCCGGTTGAGAAAGGCGATCTTCGCCGCCATCTGAATCACCTCACTGCGCTGGGTGTCATAGGAACTCTTGGCCGAGGCCACCAGCAGGCCCAGAACCAGCGCGGTCATGGTCGCGACCAGCCCCATGGCCAGCTTTATGGTATCCTTGGCGTCCGCTCCGAGATGATTCTGGGGCAGGGCCTTTCGCAGGAGCACTCCCAACAGGGCGCTGCCAAAGAGGGAGGCAAAGACGAGTCCGGCAATCTGAAGGGAGGTCATGGCGAAGGGGGAAAACTGGAAGGGGCCGGCTCACTGGCCCGGAGTCATTTTTCGATAGCCGTTGTTCTGCACAGCCACCGTGAGATTCTGGGACTTGACGTCCAGGGTGCTGTCGGAGGAGTAAACCGTACCGTCGTCCAATTGGCCCATGCGCACCTCCAGGGTCACGATGTCTTTCGGGGTGTCGAGGTAGGTGGCCACTTTCATTCCCAGCGGGCGATTGGAGATCAGATCGACCTCGACGCCCAGGGTGTCCCCCGCCTTCTCATAGTCCTTAAAGTTCAGACGGGCGCGCTTTCCGGGTTCCAGAACCTCAATGGATACCTTGCCGGCGTCCTTGGCCGCCTGGATCAGGGCAGGGTTGGGGGGTACATAGGCCTTCACCAGCGCCACTGCTTTCTTCATGGCGTCGGTCATTTCCTCCTTCTTGCGCTCGGCGATTCGCCCGCGGAGACCGCGCTTCTTCGCCGCCTCCGGGGTTTCGCTGAGTTCGACCTTGGTCAGACTACCCTCCGCCCCGTAGAAACAGCGTTCCTGCTTTCGGGACTTCTCCTCGCCCTTGAGGCTGACCACGGTGGTTTCGATCCACTCGTATTGTTTGAGACGGGCCTTGCTGGTTTCCAAGGCGGCCTTAAGGGCGGCGAGACGTTCGGGGACCGACGCTTGCTGCGCCTGGGTGACATGGGCCAGCAGGGTGGTGGCTAAAAGAGTAAGCGTGACGAGTCGGATGGGTTTCATGGAAGCAGGGCTTGGGATGGGAGGTATCGTGGCTCAGTCTTCGATTTGCCGGACGGCGCGCCTGGGCGGTCGCGCATCGAGATGGTCGGACGATTGCCTGTCCGCTGGGCGGATCCAGCAAAATCCTCGCGCATGGGGACGCGGAGGGAAGGGGAGGGGTGAGGGGTAATCGGAGGGACGAACTTCGTGAGTCCGTGACTGATCCCGCGGCGCGTGTGGAGTCGCCTAAGGGGAACGGGGGGCGCGTTGGGCGCGTGGGCTTCCCGCGATCCCCGATGGGGTGTGATGGGACGCATCGGGGGAAATTGGGGACTCGTAAAACTCGTCCCTCCGGTGGGGGCATTATTCGTCAGGGCCTGCTAGGTTCCAGACCAGGGCCTTCCGGCCTTTGAGGAAGTAGGTGGTGACCTCACCGATGCCCTTGCAATGGGTGAGACCCCGCTCCTCCAGCACGAAGTCATCCTTCAGGGCCTGGTAAGTGCTTTCGGACACATGGATCACCCCGGCCATGCCGGAGGATTCCATCCGGCTGGCGAGATTGACGGTGTCGCCCCACAGGTCGTAGGTGAATTTTCTCTTTCCAATCACGCCCGCGACGATGGGGCCGGTGTTGATGCCGATGCGCATCTTGAGTTCGGTTCCATTGGCGGCGTTGAGGCGGTCCAATGCGGCGATCATCTCCATGGAGACATCGGCCACCGCCTGGGCGTGGTCGTCGCGATAGATGGGGATTCCCCCCGCCAGCATGTAGCTGTCGCCGATCGTCTTGATCTTCTCCAGGCTGTGCTTTTCGACGAGCAGATCGAAGGTGGTAAAGATCCCATTCAGGATGCCCACCAGGTCGCCGGGCGGTGTTCGGCGGGAGAGGGCGGTGAATCCCACCAAATCGGCAAACATCACCGTCACGGTGGGATGGCCGTTGGCGATGGTTCGCTCGCCCAGCTTGAGCCGCTCGGCGATGGCCTTCGGAAGAATGTTCAGCAGCAGCCGTTCGGACTTTTCCTTCTCAATCTCCAGCAATTCCTTTTCCGCCTGCAACTGGGCCAGACGCAGGCGATCCAGATCGCGCAGCCGCTTCTTTTCGATCGAGGAGGTGACCCGGGCGCGCAGCAGGGTGGGACTAAACGGCTTGGGCAGGTAATCCTCGGCGCCCATTTCGATGCAGTTGACCGCATGGTCAATCTGGTCGGCGCCGGAAATGACGATGATGGGCAGGGCGGCCAGTTCGCGATTGGTCTTGATGGCCACCAGCACTTCCATGCCGTTCATCTCGGGCATCTCCATGTCCAGCAGCATGAGGTCAAAGGACCTGGCCAGGACCAGATCCAGCGCCTGACGTCCGTTGGTGGCCTCGGTGATGTTGTGAAATCCGAGGGTATTCAGGGCGCGGATCAGGGCGAGCCGCATGGTGCGGCTGTCATCGACCACCAATACTGCCGCCCGCTGGAGTGTGGCGGTGTTCAATAGGGCGGCGGCTTCATCGGTGGCCGGCGGGACCCCTGACGTCGGGATGGAGGAGTTGGCTTCGTTCACTTGGGGTTCGGGGGGGCGTGGAGAAATTGAAGATCCGCGGATGACGTTGGTCAGAGGCGTCGCTGCCGGCTTTGGGAGACGCGGGGATTCAGGGGGTGGGGCGGGGGAGCAAGGGAAAGATGCGTCCGATCTTGGACAGCAATTCTTCATCCCGAAAGGGCTTGATGATGTAGTCCCGCGCCCCCAGGCGGGCTACGGTGGCCATGTTCTCGCACCCCGATTCCGCGGTGAGCATGATCACAGGCGTCCGCTTCAGAACGGGATCCTCCCGCATCCGGCGGAGCATGGTGATGCCGTCCATGACCGGCATGTTGTAATCGAGAAGGATCAGATCCGGTCGCCTCAGCGCCGCGACCGCCAGCCCCTCCTCCCCGTTGGACGCCTCGCACAGTTCGCAGGCGAAGGGCCGGAACAGGCGGGCCAGCAGCGACCGGATGGTGGAACTGTCGTCAACGCTGAGAATGGTCGGGGTCATAGCGGTTGGAAATGGCAGGACACTTCAATCAAGATCCGATGTTTCTGACACGACCAAGCGGTTGCTCCCGGGGCGTGGTGGGTAGTGCGATCCTCTTTCAGGAGCCACCCCGCCCCCCGAACGACCCCCGGTGTGCCCAGGGTAAAGGAATGGCCCTCCCCAGCGAGGTCGGCCGCCACCCGGCCGGCGACCATGTTTCCGAGTTCCCCGCAGAGATCATCGATCTGAGCTCGGGTGAGTGAATCGGTGTCCTCGGCTCCCACAAGGACGCCCAGCGCAAGGCGGGCGAAGGCTTCGGGGATCTGGAGTCGGACCGCGCCGGAACAGTGTTCCCCGATCAGGTCCACCGTCGCGAGAATGAGGGATTCGTCTTCTGCCTCGGCGGTGTTCTGAACCGGAGTCTCCTCCGTTGCCCGGAACGACAGGAGTGAACTCAGCACGTGACGCAGAGCTTCCCCGCCGATTCGGCCCAGATCTGGGTGGGGTGTGGTGGGCATCATCGGGCCGGAGGAGTGAGAGCCTGGAGGATGGCCTGGGGCATCTGCGGCAGGGGCACGACGTGATCCACGACCCCTAACTTGATCGCCGCCTGGGGCATTCCGTAAACCACACAGCTTTCCTCATGCTCGACGAGCGTGCGCGCGCCCGATGCCTGCAGGGCCTGCAGGCCAAGGGCTCCGTCCACACCCATACCCGTCAGCAGGACTCCCACCGCGTGCGCGCCGGCGTGCTCTGCGGCGGAGCGAAACAATACGTCCACTGCGGGGCGGCAATGGTGAACGGGCGGGGATTGGGTCAGACGGATGCGATAGCCCCGTCCTCCGGGAACCAGGGCCATATGAAAATCGCCGGGCGCCACGAGGCAGAGTCCGGTTCTGAGTTCGTCACCCTCGGCTGCCTCACGAACGTCGTAGGGGCACAGTGCATTCAGGTGCTCGGCCATGATTCTCGAGAAGGTGGCAGGAATGTGCTGCACGACGGCAATCGGTGGCAAACCGGCGGGCAGGCGGGGCAGAAGGAATCTCAAGGCCTCAACCCCGCCGGTGGAGGCTCCGATGACCAGGATCTGGCGCGGGGAGTAGAGGCAGGAAGCGGGCGGCGGGGTCATGGCGGTCGCGGCCACGGCGCCGGGTTGGGGACCGCGCGATGGCCGCCGGGCGCGGGCCGCGGCCTTGACGATATAGGCGAGTTGAGTGGCCATTTCACCCAGGGTTTGCTGTCCATTGGGCTTGGCCAACACATCCAAAGCCCCGGCAGCAAGGGCCTCCATGGCCTTGGCGGATCCCTGCGGGGTCAGGGAGCTGACCACCACTACCGGCACCGGGTGGTGCTCCTGAAGAATTCGCAGAAAGGTCAGCCCGTCCATGCGCGGCATCTCCAGATCCAGGGTGATGACATCGGGCTCCAGGCTGAGGATTTTCTCCCGGGCGTCGTAGGCGTCACAGGCGGCGCCGATCACCTCAATCTCTGGATCCCGAACCAGGGCCTCGGTGATGGCCCGTCGGGCGAGCGCGGAGTCGTCCACCACCAGCACGCGGATTCTGCGGGTCGTGCTCATGGGGATTCGGGGTCGTCAGCGGCTTCGGCCGGCGCGGGAACGAGAGGAATCATTTCTGAAGCATTGTTACCCGAGCCGTTCCTTCCAATACCCGGGCCGGCGCTTCATGTGCATGACGGCGATAATGAGCACGCGCTCGGGCTGGTCGACGTAGAGCACGCATAGGGAAAGACGTCGGAAAAGTGCCGGCGAATCGGAGAGTCAAACCAGCGGAATCGTTCAGGCTGCCGGCGAATGTCGCGAATGAGACGTTCGACTTCGTCATAGAGCCGCCGGCCCAACTCGGGCTCAGTGCGGGCGTAATACTCGACGGCCTGGACATACTCTTCCTCGGCTTCGCGATGGAAGGCATGCCGTTTCACCGGCCCACGATCCCTCCGATACGGGCGGAGACGGCATCGCCAGCCACGGGCTGAGAGGTCCCGTTTTCAAGCTCCACCCAACGGCGGCGGGCCTCCTGTTTCCAGGCGGCATTCGTTTCAGGATCCATGACACGGAGATCCTCGGTCAGAAGGTCCACGAGTGCCCCCACCTTTTCCGGTGGCCAGTGGCGCGTTTCTTCGACGATTTGCTCCAAGGTTATCGGCACAGTGATTAAGTTAGGAGGATTCGGATTTGGATTCAATGCGCAAGGAAAGCGCCGCGGGTCAAACCCGGCGATAGACTCCCTGCTGGATGGACACCAGATCATGCGGGATACCCATCAGGCTTTCCGAGTGTCCGATGACGAGATATCCGCCTGGCGCCAGATGCTGGGTCAGGTTCCGGATCACGGTCGCGCGGGAGGGCGGATCAAAGTAGATCATGACGTTCCGGCAAAAAATTACGTGCTGACCCGGTGGTACGGGGTAGTCGGCCTGGAACAGGTTGATCCGCTGAAACCGGACACGATTTCGCAGCTCGGCTTTGACCCGGACGGTTCCTGCCCGGGCGTCGACTCCCCGTTGAAAATAACGCTTTAACAGGTCGGATGGGAGTGATTCGCCGATCTCCATTGGATAAATCCCTTGCCGGCCATGATCGAGCACGCGCTGCGAAATATCCGAGGCATCCACCTGCCAGTCGGTGAACGCACGATCGCGGAAGAATTCCGCGAGCACCATGGCCAGGGTGAAGGGTTCTTCACCCGAGGCGGCGGCGGCGGACCAGAGTCGGAGTGGATTGCCCTCGCTGGCGAGGCGCGGAGCCAACTCGGGCAGAATTTGCTGCGTGAGGAAACTGAAGTGCTCCGGCTCCCGGAAGAATCTCGTGTGGTTGGTGGAGATGAGATCCAGCAGGTGCTCGATTTCGTCAAGTCCCTCCCGGGACTGGAGCAGGGCGCAGTACTCGTCATGGGAGGCCAGTCCCAACGTTCGCAGCCGCCGCCGGAGCCGGTTGGCCACCATGGGTTGCTTGTCCGGACCCAGCCGGATGCGGCTGTGCTGATAAATCAGGGCGACCAGGGTGCGGTAGGCCTCGGCAGACAGAGGCACCGAGTGGAAGGCGTCCATGGGAGGAGACAGCCTCATGGGTCACCGCTCAGAAGTTGCGGAAATTGTGGTCCTCGCCACCGGCGCCGAGTTGGGAATCCCCAGGCATGGGAATCGCCCGCCGGCCGGATCCGGCCAGGGACTTGGGAGCGCGGGGGCGCGGGCGGGTCGGGGCGTTCACCGGAGCGTGGGAAACGGTGTAGCGGGTTGCGGGTGTGGGTGCAGGAGCGGCGGCAGGCATCCCATCGGCGCCGCCGATGAGTTGTCGGAGTTGGCCCACCATGTCTTTAAGGGACTCCGCCTGGGCATCGAGTTCCTCCGCAGCGCTGGCGCCTTCCTCCGCACTGGCCGAATTGCTCTGGGTGACCTTGTCCATTTGGGTGATGGCCACGTTGATCTGCTCAATGCCCTGGGCCTGTTCCCGGGCGGCGGTGGCGATCTCCGCGACCAGGGCGTCGGTTGCGGAGACCTTGTCGGCAATCTGGGAAAGGGATTCCCCGACCCGGGCACAGCTTCGGGTTCCCTGGCGGCTGCTGGCGATGGCGGCCTCGATTTTGTCGGCGGTCTCCCGGGCGGCAGCGGCGCTGCGCTGCGCCAGTGAGCGGACCTCATCGGCCACCACCGCAAAGCCGGCCCCCGCCTCGCCGGCCCGTGCCGCCTCCACTGCGGCATTCAGGGCGAGGATGTTGGTCTGGAAGGCGATCTCGTCGATGTTCTTCACGATCTTGGCCACCTCGGCGCTGGAGGTGTCGATGGAGGCCATGGCCTGGGTCATCTCGACCATGGTGCGTGATCCGGCTTCGGCCACCGTGCGGGCTTCCCCGGCGAGCCCCTTCGCCTTCTGGGCGTTCTCCGATGTGGTCCGGATCATAGCCGACATCTCCTCGAGGGAGGCGCTGGTTTCCTCCACGGAGGCGGCCTGTTCGCTCGATCCGGAGGATAGTGTCTGACTGGACGACGAGACCTGGCGGGCGGCGGCGGCGGTCTGCATGGCCCCCTGGTCCAGGGTGGACGCGAGTTCGCGGAGGCAATGGGTGGTGGAACGGGTGACCTGCCAGGCGAGAATTCCAGCCACCACGAGGGCGAAGGCCAGGGCGATGCGGATCAGGCGAATACTGGAGATCGCCTCCTCCTTGCCAGCCGCACCCGCTACTACGCCGAGTTTGTTGTTGTAGTCGACGTCTGCTTGAATCGCACGGATGGACGCCTCGTAGGCGGGAATGACCGTCTCGGTAAGCCATTTCCTGGATTCCTCGGTCTTGTTCTGGCGGACCAGTTCCAGGAGACGGTTGCGAACGGTGGCAAAGGCTTCGCGCGTGCGCTTAGCCTCCTCAAACAATCGGCGGTCCTCGTTGTCGTAAATCAGGCGGGTCTCATACTCTTTAAACAGCTCGGTGATGCGAGCCCGATTGCCGGCGATCCTTTGCTCCAGCTCTGTTCGCCTTTCCTCGGATTCCGTCAGGATAAACTGCTGGGCAGTGAAGATATTGTCCCGCGACAGCGCGGCGCACTCATTCATAGTCAACACGCTGGGCAGTGTGTTGTCCGCCAGTTCCACCAGTTTCTGGTGGATGCCGTTCAGTCGCCACAGGGCGAAGACGCCCAGGACGGCGGTGATGAGCAGGATCGTCGCGAAGCCCAGGATGATTCGGCGCGAGATGGTCCAGGTTTTCATGTCGGTTGAGATGGGGAGTCCGGTTGGGGTGAGGGCGGGAGCGTCAGGGTGCCTTCTTCGGTGAAAATTCGGTCGACGTTGAGCAGCGTCTTCACGCCGCCGCGCAGGGTGGCCAGTCCGAGGATGTACCGGGTGTCGGGCGAGCCGCCGAAATCCGGCGTGGATTCGAGTTGGGAGGGTCCCAGCAGGACGACATCCTCGACGGCGTCCACGATGGCTCCCATCAGAGTCCCGCCCGATGGCGGACTCCCCACCTGGACCACGATGATGCAGGCCCGTTCGGCGTCGTTACCGGAGGGCAACTGGAACTTCGCCCGCAAATCGAGAATGGGAATGACCTTGCCGCGCAGGTTGATCACGCCACGGATGTAAGCCGGCATGCGCGGGACCGGAGTGATGGGACACAGGCGGATGATCTCCCGGACGCTGAGGACCGGAAGTCCGTAGGACTCGCCGCCCAGCATGAAGGTCAGGTACCGGCCCGGTTGGGCGGTGGCCAGAGGTGGTGAGGAAAGATCCGGCGGCATACGAGTTCAGGATTCAGGCGAAACGATCCGGCATCGAACCAGGGTATCTACATCCAAAATGAGACCAACGCGCCCATCGCCGAGGATGGCGGCACCGGCCAGCAGATTCTGATTTCGGAACGTCGATCCGAGACTCTTGATGACCACCTCCTGTTTGCCAATCAGTTCGTCCACCAGAAGTCCGCGGGCGTCCTCACCGGACTCCACCACCACGATAATGCCTTCGGAGGGGTTCACCGCCCGTCCGGGAGTTCCGAAGTGATGTCCCAGGCGCAGCAGCGGCGTCTGGCGTCCGCGCACGCTGACCACCTCGCCGCGCCCGTGAATGGTGGTCACCATGCCCGGTCGCGGACGGAAGGATTCGCGGATGGCCAGTGTGGGAATGATGTAACGGTCGTCGCCCACGCCGACCAGCATGCCGTCGATGATGGCCAGGGTCAGGGGGAGAAGGATGGTAAAGGTGGTCCCCTGGCCGGCGACCGAATGGATCTCGATCTTGCCACGCAGCCGTTCGATGTTGCGCCGGACGACGTCCATGCCCACGCCGCGGCCCGAAACATCGGTGACGGCCTCGGCCGTGGAGAATCCTGGGGCGAAAATGAGGGCGAAGGCCTCCGCTTCGGAAGGCGCTGCTTCCGGCCCCAGGAGACCGCGTTCGCGGGCCTTGGCCACGATCCGCTCCCGGTTGAGGCCGCGCCCGTCATCCTGAATTCGGATCACGATTCCGCCGCGTTGATGGGACGCCGACAGCCGGATGGTGCCCAGCGCGGGCTTTCCGGCGGTGAGGCGGTCGGCAGGCCGTTCGATGCCGTGATCCACGGAGTTGCGGATCATGTGCACGAGCGGGTCCCCCAGTTCCTCCACGATGTTGCGGTCGAGTTCGGTCTCCTCGCCCTCCAGCACCAGTTGCACCTCCTTCTGTTGCTGAGCGGCGAGATCGCGTACCAG
>JBDKKE010000602.1:0-6230 GCA_039796255.1 Verrucomicrobiota bacterium
CCAAGAACGCCGCACGCTTCCTCGCCCCTCAAAAACTCCAGCCGAAGTCCGGCCACGCCGTGATCGAAAGCAGTCCCTTCGGCGTGCTTTTCGGCGTCCAGCCCTGGAATTTCCCCTACTACCAGCTCGCGCGTTTTGCCGCGCCCAATCTGATGGCCGGCAATGTCGTGATGGTGAAACACGCGAGCTGCGTGCCGCAATGCGCCCTGGCCTTCGAGCGCCTCTGGCGCGAGGCCGGCGCCCCTGTGGGCGCATACACCAATCTCTTCGTCTCGCACGATCAGGTGAACGAGGTCATCGACGATCCGCGCGTGCAGGGTGTGGCCTTGACCGGAGGCGTGGAGGCTGCACGGGGAGTCGCCGCGCGCGCCGGACAGAACGTCAAGAAGACCACCATGGAACTCGGCGGGAACGACGCCTTCATCGTGCTCGCCGACGCGAACCTCGACCAGGCGGTCCGATGGGCCGTCTGGGCCAAGATGAACAACATGGGCCAATGCTGCGTCGCCGCGAAACGCTTCATCATCGTTGATAAACTCTACGACCGCTTTCTCGCCAGTTTTCAAGTCGCCCTCGCGTCGTTTACTCCGGGCGATCCGATGGACCCAGCGACGACACTCGCCCCTCTGTCCACTGAAGCCGCTTTGGTCCTATTGCTCGCCCAAGTAAAGCGCGCCGTGGCCAAGGGCGCGACCATCGCGCTCGGCGGCAAGCGCATCGCCCGTCCCGGCTCCTACATGCAGCCGACGATTCTCACGAACATCAAACCCGCCAATCCCGCCTACCGCGAGGAGTTCTTCGGACCCGTCGCGCTCTTCTTTCGCGTTAAAAATGAGGAGGAGGCAGTGGCCCTCGCCAATGACTCTGACTTCGGTCTGGGCGGCTCCGTCTTCACCCAAAACGTTGCGCGCGGCAAGCGCGTGGCCAGTCGCCTCGACACCGGCATGGTCTTCATCAACCACCCGACCTGGACCGAGGCCGACCTCCCTTTCGGCGGGATCAAGCACTCTGGATACGGCCGCGAACTTTCCAGCCTGGGCATTCAGGAGTTTGTGAACAAAAAACTGGTGCGCGTCTCCTCGCTCGACGCGCCTGCCTAGCCGCCCGAGCCCTTTTTCCGGAAACCAACCCCAACTGCAATTATGACAACCAATGCTTACGCGGTAACGGCTGCCACCTCTCCACTCGCACCATTTCAACTCCAACGCCGAGATCCCGGGTCTCACGATGTAGAAATGGACATTCTCTTCTGCGGTGTCTGCCACTCGGATGTGCATACCGTGCGCAACGAATGGCGTGGCACGACATACCCCTGTGTTCCCGGCCATGAAATTATCGGTCGTGTGACCCGAGTCGGCAACCGAGTGAAGAATTTTAAAGAGGGCGAAATTGCCGGCGTCGGTTGTTTGGTCGATTCGTGCCGAACCTGCGCGAGCTGCCAAGAGAGTCTCGAACAGTTCTGCGAGGCCGGCCCCATCTTCACCTACAACTCGCCCGACAAACATTCCGGCGGTGTCACCTACGGCGGTTACTCCGAAAACATCGTCGTGGACGAAGCGTTTGTGCTGCGAGTTCCGAAGAATCTCGACCACGCCGGTGCCGCTCCCCTGCTCTGCGCCGGAATCACCACGTACTCACCCTTGCGGCACAACAAAGTGACCCGGGGTCAGAAGGTGGGCATCGTGGGGTTGGGCGGCCTTGGTCACATGGGGGTGAAACTGGCCAAAGCCATGGGCGCGCAGGTGGTGGTTTTCACCACGTCGCTGAACAAGGTGGATGATGCGCTGCGGCTGGGCGCTGACGAGGTCGTGCATTCCAAGGACGAGGCCGCGATGAAGAAGCACCTGAACAGTTGTCACTTCATCCTCGATACCGTGGCCGGGAAACACGACATCAATTCCTACCTGGTTCTGCTCCGGCGGGACGGCGCGTTGACTCAGGTCGGCGTCCCGTCAGAACCGCTCGCCGTGGATGTCAGCAACCTCATCTTTGGTCGCCGCACTTTTAGCGGCTCACTGATCGGCGGTCTCAAGGAAACCCAGGAGATGCTCGACTTCTGCGGCGAACACAACATCACCTCCGACATCGAACTCATCCCGATTCAGAGGGTCAACGAAGCCTACGACCGCCTTGTGAAGAGCGATGTGAAATACCGCTTCGTCATTGATATGGCGTCACTCAAGCAACCGGGTGCCGTCGCTTGAATCATCCATCGACAAACACAGCCCATGAAACCACGGCCACCTCAACCTGGAAAAGAATTTGGCAAGGATATGAAGACGTTTGAGCAGATCCCCGCCAAGACCAAGGAGTTGCTCCTTCTCCAGCAACAGACCGAAAAGGCGACCGGCCCGGCCGCAATCGCGCTCAATAAAGTGATTCGGGAGAAAGCCAAACTGAAATCCTCCCCGCCTTCTGGGTGAGAAAGATCCCGCTGCCGCTCACTGCGCTTCACCCTGTCATTGAGGGGCATTGGCACGGTTATTCCGCACACTGGCTACACGCTGGCGCAGTGTTGGACTGCGTTGCCACAGTCGCCCCAGTTCTCTCAGCTCGACCCGTGTGCCCATGCCGTTCTCCGCGAAGTGCTGTTCGGTGACCACGGCATCGCCCCGGTGACCGTCGCCATGGCACAGGGCCTGATGCGCCATTCGTTTTCCTGCCCGAGCGATTGTCTGCTCCGCGCTGCAAGAAGCCGCGATAGGGTAACACCCCATAGCTCACGTCCTCCGGACTCATAAAGTCACCAACTTGGTCAACAGAAGAGCGGGGCGCTTCATTCGGCGCCCACAAGATTTAGGGAAACATTCTATGAACGACAACCAGATCGAAAAACTTCACGGCCTGTTGAAGGACTTCAGCACGGTGATGCTAGTCACGATGGACGGCGGCGAATGTCACGCCCGCCCGATGGCTGTCGTGCGGGTGGATGAAAACACGGACCTCTGGCTGTTCACTTCGCGAGAATCGGCCAAGGTTCGCGAGATTGAGGCCGATGCAAGGGTGCAGGTACTCGGTCAGAATGGCTGGACGAGTTGTGTGGTTTTTGCGGGCTACGCCCAAGTGGTGGCGGATCGCGCCCTGATTCGCGACCTGTGGAAGCCCGCGTTCAAAGTGTGGTTTCCCGACGGCGCGGAGGATCCGAACATCGTGCTGCTCCACATCACGGGCGAGCGCGCGGAGTATTGTGACAGCACCGGTCTGAATCGGTTCAGCTACCTCTTTCAATCCATCAAAGCCGTGGCGACGGGAACCACGCCGGAAATACGGGAAGGCGACCAGCACGCCATCATGACCTTGGCGCAGCCAGTCAGCGCGGCGGCACGCCCGTCCATTTGATTTTTTGAGGGCAGACAACAGAAACCGAACGCTGTGAATTGTCGGAAACCAGATCACCGCTCTCAAGACCTGACATCCTCGTTCAAGAAACAATCGATTAAAAGCAATTAGCACTATGACAAACACCCGTATTAGAACCATTCACCTCCTCGCCCTTACCCTGCTGTTGGCTGGAACGGGTCTGGTCGGAATCGTCCGGGCTGACCACAAGAGTGAAGGCAAGGACATCGTCGCCGTTGCCTCTGACGCAGGCAACTTCAAGACCCTGGTCGCTGCCATCAAAGCCGCCGGCTTGGTCGAAACCCTGCAAGGCACCGGACCCTTCACGGTCTTCGCGCCCACGGACAAGGCCTTCGCCAAGCTGCCCGCCGGAACCGTGGATAACCTGCTCAAGCCGGAGAACAAGGAAAAGCTGGTGGCCCTTCTCACCTACCACGTCGTGCCGGGCAAAGTCATGGCGGTTGACGTTAAGACGATGAAGGTCAAGACGGTCAACGGCCAGGCACTGGACGTGCAGGTCATCGACGGCAAGGTGACCGTGGACAAAGCCAAGGTCACCAAGACCGACATCGCGGCCAGCAACGGCGTCATCCACGTCATCGACACCGTCGTCATGCCGAAGTAACCGACTCTGCCTGACGGAGGGCGATCAGCCCCTCCGTCGGGCGGACCTTTTTCCAACTTCGAAGTCAACCACGGACGCGAATCGCCCCCAACCGAAGCTCCCAAAAGTCATCGCATGAAAACAATCGAAGACTCCATCACCGTCGATGTGCCTGTGAACCAGGCCTACAACCAATGGACGCAGTTTGAGGAATTCCACATCTTCATGGAAGGCGTGAAGGAAGTGAAACAACTCGATGACAAGCGCCTGCACTGGAAGGCGGAGATCGCCGGCAAGACCAAGGAGTGGGACGCCGAAATTTTCGAGCAGATTCCCGATCAACGCATCGCCTTGCGCAGCACGGGCGGAGCGAAGAACTCCGGCACGATCCACTTCACCTCCCTCGGCGCGGAGCACACGAAACTAACCCTGCATCTGGAGTACGACCCGGAAGGCGTCACTGAAAATTTAGGCGACGCTCTCGGAGTGGTCTCCGCGCGGGTGGCGGGCGACTTGAAGCGCTTCAAGGAGTTCATTGAAACACGGCCGGCCTCCGGCGGTTGGCGTGGCAAAATCCACGGCCAGGAAGTCCAGCCCGCCGGCACTCCGCGCTAAACAGGGCGGGAGCCATAGCAAACCTGGACCATGAGCATTCGCAACGACTCGCGCACTTCACCGGGGGGAGGGTATCGCTACCGCAATCGTCGGGCCGAGGAGATAGGGGAGTTTGCGTTGAGCGAGATCCTGCGCCGGATCATCGTACAGGGGCAGGGCCACGAAATCGATCTGGCGTCAGCGCTGGTTATTGAGGTGCCGCCCGGCAAAGTGCCCGCTGTCAGAAATGGCCCCCTCCAAGTGAAGGACCGCCATTCCTCACGGCGATAAATCCAGTTACAGGGACAGGTCGCAATGGACGCTGAGAGCCTGATTTAAAATTCAAAGGGGTCCTGCGGGCAGGGTTTTTGGTGGTGGCCCAGGCGGCGAGGCCGGCGCATCCCCGGAGCGGGCTGCAACGGCTGAGCCAACGCGGGCCACCGGCAAAAGAGCCACCGCCAATTCTGAAGCCATCGCGGTCCAGTCGGGGCATTCCGAGTCCACCCCGTTGAGTAATTCCCGCCTTCAGATTATTCCGAGTTGGACGGAGGACATCCGTGTCGCTCCCGAAACCCGCGCCTCTGGCTCAACGCACTTCCTGCAGACGGATCCGGCGGTACTCCATTTGCCCCAGATCGCCCTCCAGTCCGATCGGACCGGTCGCTGGCACCTTGAACTCGGCTTCCAACAATTCGCCATTGCAGGTGCAGCGTGCCGTGTCACCCCGGACCTCGACCACCAGCTCATTCCATTCCTGCGGCCGATACTTCTGCAACTGCTTGTAGGGTCCAGCCAGCGGGTAGTCGCGGCACTGAAGCTGTTTGCCGCGAATGAACACGCCGCTGTCGGCGTTGGGGGTGGCGCGAAACTCCAGCTTGAGGACGAAATCCCGCGGAAACTCCCGGGTGGTCCACAATTGCTGAATGCGCCGGCCCTCCGGAGGATAGGTCACCACCAGACGCCCCTGCATTCCCACAAAGCGGCCATCCGAACTCCGCGTCAGCCCATCGAAACGCTGCGGCTGGTCGTAGAACGGCCACGGGGGCGCATTGGGATCGCTCTTCTGCCAGCCCAGGGCGGCCTTACGTTCGGATTCGGGAGTCACCCGATAACCCCAGCCCGTAAGGTCCCGACCGTTGAACAGACTCTCAAAGCCGGGCTCCGGTGAAAAGGTGTCCGGCTCCCGCTCCAGGAATCCCAGCGTGGCCAGCACCGGACGCAGCGCAGCCGCCCACTGGGCATAGCCCTGGGCATTCGGATGGAGCCGATCCGGAAACTCCGCCACCCTGGCATCGCCCTCGTCATCGGCAAAGAGGGGCCAGGTCTCCAGGATCGTCACCCGCGAATCCCCCTTCACCACGGCGGCGCACAGGGCATTGATCCGGCGAATCTGGTCTGCCGGACGCTTCATGGAAGCCGCACTTGGGAACACCTGATTCAGCACCACCGGCAGCTTCGGATCCTGCTTCCAGAGCGCGGCCAGAATCAGCTTCAAGTTCGCGGCGATGGTCTCTGGCGTAGCCTTCTCCTCCAGATCATTGGTGCCGATCAGCAGCACCACGGCTGCCGGATGCAGCGCGAGAACATCCTCGCGCAACCGGATCAGCACCCCGCGCGTCGTGTCCCCGCTGATCCCGCGATTGGCCACCTTCAATCCGGGAAAGGCTCCCTGAAGATCATCACCCCAACCCTG
>JBDKKE010000603.1:0-5448 GCA_039796255.1 Verrucomicrobiota bacterium
GCCGAGTCCGCGACGCCCAAGGCAAAGAAGTGGGGCGTGCTTTCGTAGAAATGACCGGCTACGCCGGCAACTTGCGGCGAGCGTTGTAACTGCGCTTCCCGCTCGATTCCCCCTTCGCCCGAATGAAAATAATGGGGATGGATGGGAGCTCAGGTTCTCCGAGCTCCGGCGTTGAGATCCCGAGTCTTTAAACGCGCCGCGATGGCTTCAAAATCTCCCAGGTGGACCCGCATCAGCATCTTCCACAGTTTGCCGTGGTTCGGGACCTGGAAGTGAAGCAGTTCATGAACGATCACGTAGTCGCCGAGCTTCTTGTCCATGCCGATCAACTCGTCATTGAGGTTGCTTCGATTTCTCGGACAGAGAGTAAGAGGAATCCTGTACCATGGAATCCATCATCAAAGACTCCCCTACCAAAACGTGCCGGAAGTTCGATAAATCGTTCAAATGCGAGGTCGTTCGCAACTGGTTATCGAGCGGTAAGTCTGCTGCTGTCATCGCCAAGGAATTTGGTCTCAACGAAAGCCTGCTCTACGCTTGGCGGAATCTTCTGCCCCCCGCCGAAGCTGGGGGGAGGGCGGCGGCGGGGGGCAGAAGGCCTGCGGTTGAGGATCTTCAATCTCAACTGGATGCTGCTCGTCGCGAAATCCGCCACTTGCATGAGCAGCGGGACATTCTAAAAAAACGTTGGGTATTCTCTTCGAACCGTCCGGGAACGCTACGAACGGGTTCACGCAATGAGATCCGACCATTCCATCGCGATGCTTTGCGGCAACCTCGAGGTTTCGCCCAGCGGGTTCTACGACTGGGATCGGCGACGTCAACGTCCAGGGGCCCGTTCCCTGGCGGATCAGGCACTGGTTGAGCAAATCACGGTCATCCACGCCGAAAGCCGCCAAACTTACGGTTCTCCCAGAATTGTCGACGAACTCCATGACCTTGGGCATCGACATGGACGCAACCGAATTGCCCGACTCATGAAGAGCCAGGGTATCTGTGGACGCCAGAAGGGCCGCTACCGGGTCCAGACCACCGATAGCAACCACGATCACCCAATAGCTCCTAATCTGCTGGCAAAAGCACCAAAGACCACTGCAGCCAACCAGATCTGGGTCGCCGATATCACCTACATTCTCACCGACGAGGGTTGGCTCTATCTCGCCGGTGTACTGGACCTCCATAGCCGCAAAATCGTCGGCTGGGCCATGAGCCAGACAATCGACTCCGCTCTGGTCCTGGCAGCTCTCGCCATGGCGACCCTGCATCGTACGCCTCCACCCGGACTGCTTTTTCACACCGACCGGGGTGTTCAATACGCCGCCGGGAACTTTCGGGCAGCCTTGAAGGCGGCCGGTTTGGTCGCCTCCATGAGCCGACGCGGTAACTGCTACGACAACGCTGCCATGGAAAGCTTCTGGAGCACCCTCAAACTGGAATTGGTCTACCGAGGCAATTTCACCAGCCGATCCCAAGCCAGATCCGAAATCTTCGACTACATCGAAATCTTCTATAACCGCCAGCGCCGTCACACATCCCTCCGAGGCCTTTCACCCGCTCAGTTCGAACTCAAAAACAACTAACCAATAACTCCCTTTTCTCTATCCGTTTTATCGAAGCAGGCCCAGTTATCGAGTCAGCCGGTAGTATCGAGTGGTGGCCGCATCCAGGATACGCAGGGGAGCCGTTGGTGTCGCACCCGCCAGAGATGTCCATGGGCCGGAGGGAGTGTCTGCTTGTTGGAGCAGAAATCCTGTGCCGACCCAGTCGAGGGTCATAAGGCCGTTATCCCGATGGATGGTGATGGCCGGAGGCCGCGCGGCGGGAACCTCCAGCGTGACCATTGCCCCCCAAGTGATGTCCGAGCTGCGGGCACTGGAATTGTGGACCT
The DNA here is from genome assembly GCA_039796255.1 of Verrucomicrobiota bacterium. Taxonomy (GTDB): domain Bacteria; phylum Verrucomicrobiota; class Verrucomicrobiia; order Limisphaerales; family UBA9464; genus UBA9464. The sequence continues at coordinate 1,889 of JBDKKE010000603.1, forward strand.
CGACGGCCAGCACGTTGTCGCCATCCCGGAGGATGCCATCCATAGGGACAATGAAGTCATCGGCGCAGTCGGCATTGCCGTTGCAGGGTAGGCCGGTTGCAAAGGTTGCGTTCAGGACTTCGCCAGGGGCGGCGGGCATCCGGATTCGATGGATCTCTCGTCCGTTGAGGTAAAAAACCGCGCCGTCGTCAATGTAGGCCGACACCGAAAGGGTGGCTCCGGGGGATACACCCGTGGCTTTGAAGTGGGTTCGAAAGTAGTAGGTGGTGTGTGGGAAACTGGTCGCTGGATTGTTGGGCATGCGCTCCCCCAAAAGATTTGGATCGAGTGTGGAACCAGCCGCACTGGCATTGGCCCAGAGCAACGCGGCTCCAGGTCCTTTCCAACCGGTATCGACATAGTTGGCGGATGTCCAAGGGGTACCGTTGAGGTTAGCGGTGGTATACCGCCATTGCGCATTGAGGGGGATCACCTCGGTGGTAACGACCGTTCGCGTGGTCCGGAAGAATTTGATGGGAGTTTCGTGTCGGGTGCCATTGGCGACGGAAACCGCTTGAAAATAGTAGCCGAGACCCGGTGTCAGTCCGGTGATTTGGACCGAATGTGTAGTGCCCGAGTTCCCCGTGAAGCGGGTCACCGGGTCGGGTGGGTTGGATGTGCCCAAGTCCACCGACGCAGTGGCGTCCGTGAGGGTGGTCCACGAAAGGGTGGCCCCATCGTCAGACGGAACCACTTTCAGGTCGTTGATGAAACCCGGGATGGGCTTGGCAAAGATGCCGAGATGACTGCCAACGGTGCGCTCCTTTCCGGAATCGGCGACGGCGCTGGAGGCATTGAGTCGCAGGGGTTCACCGATACTGTCCTCCATCACCAAGGTGGTGGAGCCACCACCGTCCATGTTGACGGCGTGGTAGGCCCCGGCCAACAGCATCCAGGCGGCCGTCTCATAATCGAGGGCGCCCTCGCTGTGGTCCTGACGGCCGTCAATGCAGACGATGTAGAAGGTCTTGCCATCTTTGGACACTCCGAAAGCCGTTCGGGGATGCTGCTCATGAACCACGCCAGGGGTGTTGAGATAGCGGCGGGAAATATTGACTCCGTTGACGACCAACGGGTAGTCGCCGGCCAGAGCGTGGAGCACGCCGTTGGTGGAGGCGGCCGGCCAGTTGTCGTCAATGATGCGAGCCGTCCGATTCACATCAAACAGGACGCAAGCCGGATAAGTGGCGCTGGCCACTGAAACCAATGACCCGTCACTGATGGCCAACCCACTGAGTTGCATGGGGGTTCCCTCAGGCATGTAGTAGTCTGTGGGGGAAAAGAAGTTGGCATTCACCCCCAATTGCAGACCGTGCGTCTTCACAAATCGGCTCACTGTCTGGCCGGAAGTCTCCCGAGAATTCGCCAGATAATTGGTGATCTGAGGTGTCGGAAGCAACCGGATGTCGGGATCCGAGAGATCCACTCGAATCAAGTGGGCGACCATCAGGCTGGTGAAGTCGCCCGACGATTGGGAATTGGTGCCCGTCATGTACTCCACCCCTTTGAAAAGCGGGATCCAGCCTGTGGTGATTGGAGCCGCGGACACCGACGGCATCAGGCAAATGAGGACGGAAAAAATTAGGGGTCCTAAGCGGAAGAACCAATGGTAGGGGTTCGGAATCATGGAGTGAGAATCAAAGAATTATCGACCACTGTAGCGGTATCGGTAGCCGGGGATGGGATCCCGCGTGTAGGCGGCGTTGTAGCCGTCATGATAAATCTTCACCAAGTCCACATGGCCATCGACGAAACCAACGACACTCTCAGCGTCATTGTAAAATGGGGCGTTCCGTTTGCCGGTGCGGCTGCGGTGCCAGGACAGCGGGCCATGCGCCGTCCATTCCATGACCAGAAGCGTTCGATCGGGCTGGCGGATCTCCGGCAGACGCCAGCCGGCGATATTGGGTATACCGAGCAGGAGGACTCCGTTGAACGGGTAGCTGGAGAAATCGAAACGCTCGGACTGGTGGAAGGGTTTGGGGTCTGTGTAGCCGCGGTCGTCGGGGCAGGCGAAAGTCGAGTCGGTGGCAGCCGAGGCTCCTCGGAGTCCGAGGTAGGATTTCACCTGCTCCTTGTACCACCATTGAAATTCCCCGGGTGCCTCCACGGGGCCAGGCAGCGTTTGGCCGTGATCGGCGGCAAATTGAAGGCAGGCGCGGCTGACACCGGTCAGGTTGGCCCGGCAACGTTCGAGACGGGCCCGTGAACGCGACACGGTGACCGGCGTCCAGACCAGCGGGAGGAGCAGGCTCATCAGAGCGATACCGACGAGCAAATCGGTCCGGGTGAATCCCGTGTGGTTCCTGGAAAAAAAAGGCCGAAGCCTCATGGTCGCCCCTGTGTTTTGGGTTTTTGGATGAGGGCCTTGGAATCCATCCGCCGATAAAGGGCTTCGAAGCTGTCCGGTTTTTTGGAGGATTGCTTCGGATCGTTGCTGGGCGGCAGGGCCAGTACGCCGCCATGGAGCAGGCCCATCGAGGCCAGTTGAGCGGGATCCAGGACCTCCGCGGATGAGCCTGGGCAAAAAGCGATGACCGCGGCTTTTGGGGTTCCCAAGGCGAGCCGTTGATCTTCAGGCAAAAGCACCGGCCCCATGAGCGAGACCACGACGTCGCCTTTGCTGGATTTTCGAAGGACATCGAACAAGTCGCCTTCTGGGACGTGGATGGGGCGAAGGGGATCTTCAGCCACGAGTCGCAAGTCGGTGACAGGGTGTCCGGCCTTTTGCATCTCGGTGGTGAAACTCCGGAGTGTCATGTCCGTCGCGGGTTGCTCGAACTCCGACGTATCACGGGCGAAGACCACCACCCGACCGCCGGTGCCTGCGTGTGCCAAAGTCTCTTGGGCGAGCGCTTGTCCGATTTTCTGATGCAGCGTCCTACTCGGTCGCGGAGCGACGTCAATCCAACTGAGGGCCCACGACGCAATACCGACACTGACGGCACAGGTGCCGATGGCGAGGGCTTGGATGCCGCGATGATCGCGCATGGCTCGTGGGTGGGGCGTCAGAGAACGCCGCGAGGCTTGGAAAACACCACGTTGGTGAGACCGCTGGCGAGGGCTTGATTGATGGCCGACCGGAGCGCAGCGGTCTTGGTCGCTTGGACGCTGCCGTCGGTCATCGCCAGATTGCCGGCCCGGACATGCAGTGTCTTGTCCCACGCGGCGTCGATCGAAGCCCCAAGGAACCGGCTCCATTGAGGATCAAAACCGCCCCCACCACCGGTGACGTTGGCATCCCCGGAAATCATGGTCTGAGGTTTGAGCTCCTCGGCTTTCAGGCCGATGAAGTAGCTCACATTGGCGAAACCGTCGAGATTCACCCAGTTGGTCCCCGGCCTGGGAATCTTTTCGGAGGGACACACCAAAACGCTCGGGTTGGAGAGTTCATTGGAGCAGGCCCGGAAATGATCGGCCCAGTCCTCGGAACCGGCCGTTCCCCCATTGGTCACACCCAACTGCCATGGGTACCGATCCCGATTGTCGTTGGCCCACAATCTCAAACCCAGGCCGACGGT
>JBDKKE010000604.1:0-4533 GCA_039796255.1 Verrucomicrobiota bacterium
TCCGGCGGCAGGAAATCGTGCTGGATGAAGACCCGCTCGCCCTCCACAACATCAACGCCGTTTCGCCCGCCTTGGAAGAGCTGCGCAAGCATAACGGCCTGCGGTCGGTGCCGCCGCCGGACTACAAGGCGGAATCAGAAGCGGTGCATCGTCGGGCAAACGAGTTCCTCGCAGCGCACCGTAGGGAATAGCCCGGCGCGCGGCCTGGCTGCCAATGCAGCGGCAACGATCGCTCCGGCGGCCGGGAGCGAGTTTCCCAGCCACGATGTCGAGCTGATCGCCGACCACTCACGAGAGCGTGCCGAGGAGAGACAGGTCGAGTGGCAGCAGGTAGTCATCCGCCAGCACAGCCGTCGGTGTCGGCGCGTCCACTGGTGAGGGCGAGCACGTTGCCGGGCTCGGGCTGGCTGGCGGCGGCTCTGCGGCGGGGAACTCCGGCTGGGCGAGCTGGGCAAGGAATCGGTTCAGCGCTCCTTGGGCATCGATGCCGGCCCCGCGCACCAAGGCATTCAGGTGGCCGGGCAGTGCTGCCATGGCTTCAGGAGTGGCGGCGAAAGATTGCTCCCGGCCAGCTTCAAAAATCCGTGTGCTTTTGCGCGCGTCGGCGAGCAGCACCACGACGGACATGGAGATGGGCTGAGGCTCGGTCTCTGGGGAGGGCGGGGATTTCATGGGGTTTGGGCTGGCGATTTGTGGGGTGGTCATAAGCTTGTCGGTGCTGTCAGTGGAGGGACTCAAACGACGAAGAGTCGGCGCAGTTGATGTTCCGCGAGCGAGAACTTGCCGTCGGGCAACTCCAGCACCAGGCCATCGGCCGCCAGGCCTTCAACCACCGGTTCCCAGCGGGCATACGACTGATCGTTGAAACTGCGGCACAGGGTCCGCAGGTCGGTCTGGCCGAGTTGCTTGAGCTTGGCCACCACCCGCTGCCGGTCGGCCAATTGCCCGGCTTCCAGAAGTTCACGTTCGGCAGCCTCGTGGAGGGTCAGCATCGCGCCACCGTAGCTGCGGGCGAGGGCAACGCCCGCCTGGGCATGGGTCGGCTGCAAGGGCTGTTCTACGTCGTCGCCTGCCTGATGCAGCACCAGGGCGATGCGGCGGGCCATCGTGGGCCAGCCGAAGACGACATCTTGGACTGCGGCAGGCCAGGGCGGCTCCTGCGCGAGCAGTTCCGTGTAGGACTGGTTGAAAAGGCGGCTCGCCTCGGGGCTGACCGTGACCGACAGCGGAGCCGGCCCACCGCGCCGGGCGACGACGCGCCGCACCAGCTCGGCCCATGCCTCAGCGAGGGCCGATGGGAGCGCCGGTGCGGCGGGCCATCTCGTTGGACGAGGGCCGGCGTCCACGACGAGAAACCGCGTGCTGAGGTCGGCGGAGATTCCGGTGAGAAACTCCCGTCCAGGCGCATCGGGCCGGGCTTCGATGAGCAGGTGGACGGCCTCCCGGCGCGGCACCCCTTCCTTGGGCACCTTCGCCCGTCCGGCGAGGAGTTGCTGGAAGATCCGCCAGCGCGAGCCATTGTTGTCGGCTTGGAGGTCGAGCCAGAAGCGGTCCCAAGCGCCGGGGTCATGAACCGCGAGCACCGCGCCGTCGAAGCTCCGTGCCATCGCCGCTTGTAGCTCCTCAAAGGTGGGCGCGGTCAGCAGCACCACGGGGTGGCGGCGGGCCTTCTCCTCGGTCGGGTTGATGTCACTCCCTGACAGCAGGAGCGATGGCGGCTCCTCGCCGGCCAGTGCCCACAGCTCGTCCTGAACCGCGAGCAGCGGACCTAGCAGTGCCTGCTGTGCCAGCGAGACGGTGGAGCCGGGTGGGGCGAAGACCAGCGTATTCAGCTCCGCCGACAACGGCGCGGCAGCCCCTTCAACCAGTTGCGCCGCCGGCCCCAGCGCCGCCGAGAGCACTTGGAGCGCGAGGGCGGTGCCTGTTGGCGCTGGAACTGCAAGATTGGCCTCCAAGCTATGGACGACGTCTGCGAGCGGCGACGGCAGCGAGAGCTGGGTGCCGGGCCAGCTTGTCGGTGCCGATGGAATGTGCGGAGTAGTCATGCGAGGTGCAGGAAGTAACAGTCCTTGAGGTCCTTGGCCGTATCGGCGAAGAGCTGCCAGTATTCCGGCGAATCCGCCTGGCAGGTCAGTATCTCTTTGGCAAGCTGCCCGGTGAAAGATGTCCAACAGCTAACTTGATGCGGGGTCACGTAACCGAGAGCGGACTGCGGAGGCTCCGGCCAGGCAGGGCTTCGCGCGTCCTCGGTCGCGACCTTTCTGATGAGGACCTGCCAGGCACGGTGCTGCTCGGCGACGTTGGCAGCCCGAGTGCGGACCACCCGGAGAAAATGCCTGACGAGTTGGGCGCGCGGGAGGGCCATCAGGGCATGGACGTGCGCTGTCGTTCTGGTGCCGGGAAGGTTGGCTGACTGAACGGCGAGCGCGACGCCAAGTTCCAGATACGCCGAACGCGCCAGCCGTAGCGCGTGGTCAAGTGCGGCCACATGCAGGGCGTGCCCAGGGAACGGTTCGGTGGCGGGCTTCATACGTTGCCCCCTTCCGAGCCCTGCGCCAGGCCGTCCGTGCGTTCCTGGTGGTTGTGCCGGAGCACCGCGCGCAGGTGCAGGGTCATGACCGCCTCCAGGAGTCCATTGAAGCTGTGAGCCACGCGGGGGCCACCGGGGCGCTCGCAGCCGGCCACGCAGACCAGGAAGGCCGGCTTCTCCGTCAGCGTCGCGGGGGCTGGTGGCGAGCCGTCCGCCGGTGCGATCGGCCCGGCGGCGCCTTTAGCCGGCCAGCCAGCCGCATGCGCCCGGGCAAAGACATCGATCAGCGAATCGATCACATCCGACCACTCCGGATAGGGGATGAACTCGGGGAGAAGCACCCCGGGGGTTGGTGGTGCAGCTTTGGTCGGTGAGGTGTGGTTTTCGTCGACGTGGAGGTCGATGCTGTGTGTGTTCATTGTTTGTTTTTTTTGATGACCTGCCGCCCGGCCTGAACCAGGCGGCAGGGATTGGGTTTACGTTCTTGGTTGATGTTCAGGAGTTTACCGAGAGGACGTGAAGCGCCGGGACCGTGAATGGAGAAGCCGGCAACGCAGGCGGCGTCCACGCGGTTCGCGCCACACCCGGCCATTCGCTGATCCGCGACCACCAGCCTTCGAGCCATGCCACATGCTCGGCGTAGGCGGCTTCATCGAGCCGCTTCAGTTCGACCCGTTGCTCCTTCGTCAGGACTGCGTCGGGATGCTGCCGGGTCCACGCCGCTTTCCGCATCTCATGGAAGCAGTTCTCCGATTGTAGCTCGGCGTCGGGCCACAGGTGCAGTTTGCCCTCCAAGCCAAGCTCCTGGGCCAGTCGCTGCACCATGCGCAGCGAGTCCATCGCATAGGCACGCCAATCGTTGGGGGTGTCGAAGACGGCCGTGTTGAGGACTTGGCCTTCAGCCTCGGCGTGCCGGGCAATCCGCGCGATGTTGTCCGCCCGAACATTGATTGGCTCGTGGTAGATGGTGCGCGGGCTGAGTGCCTTGACGTCCGTCAGCGTGGCGCGGAGGTCGGCCTCGTCACACTCTGCGTAGGTGGGCGCCACCGCCACGAAGATGTTCAGACCCAGATCCCGTGCCGCCTGCAACGTGGCCAACCGCTGCGTCGGCGACGGCGCATTCGGCTCGTAGATGCGGGCCAGCCGATTGTTCAACGTCGGCACGCTCATTCCGAACAGCAGCCGGTTGCCGAACGACTTGAACAGGTCGAAGTCCTGCCGGGCGAGCGGACTGCGCGTCAGGATGCGCACGTTCAAAGTCGAGTGGTCCCGAATCAGCTCCAGGGTCCGCCGGACCAGGTGCGCTCGGTCCGCGTTCAGCCGCCGTTGCAGCTCCTTGTTCGGCGAGGTGATCGTCTGGTAGGCGTCCGTGGTGGTGCAGAGCATGACCGCGCGGTTGCCGTCCGGGCTCAACTCGCTCAGGGGACGTTTCTCCGCTGCCCGGATGTCCTTGAGGATCTGTGCCTCGTCGAGCGGGCGAAGGAGCACATAGTCGCCCCATTGAGCGTCGGGGTCGGCCACGCCGTAACGCGCCTTGAGCACAGGTTTTTGAAACTTCGTGGACACCGCCGGCACATAGCAGAACCGACAGGCATGCTGGCAGCCTATGGAGATGTTGCACTTCCACGCGGAGAGGCTCTTGTGTTTGAAGTGGTTGAGCTCAATGCGAACCGGCTTATGCCAGAAGTCCACCATTGCGGACGGTGCTGCTGGGGGAGCGCCGAGAGCCTTCAGGGCGCCCAGCGCGATCGACTTTTCGTTCGCCTGTCTTAGCGCAGCCGTGACGAGGTTGTTGGCGACGCTGATGTTGTTGGCCGAGCCGGGCAGAGGATTTACGAGGGTTGCTTGCAAATGCTGGTTTGGTTTACCGACTTGTGCTGCCGAGGCGTGCGACGGTGGCTGTTTTCACAGCCGTTGGTTTTGCCTCCACTGGACCGGGATTGGGAAATGGCGATGTTCAGAGATTGTTCGTTGTAGTGAGTGCCACCCTCGCCGCCGCCGTG
>JBDKKE010000605.1:0-3541 GCA_039796255.1 Verrucomicrobiota bacterium
AGCGCCGCCTCATCGCTATGGGGCGAAACCCTGCCGCGACGATGAGTCAGGCAATTGAAACCCCCGCCGCATCAAGCGCCGCCTGCAGCTTCGCTTTGCATTCGGATTCAATTGCGGGGCCGTGCCCGACGATCACGCGGTCAAGATCCCATCCGAGGATCGACGCCAGCGAACTCCTGAAGGTCGGCAAAACAATGCAGACCCATCACCCGCTGGCTTGCAGGAGGCCCCTCCCTCCGGACATGCTCTCAGGACGTCCCGCGCCTCTCATGAACTTTGCCCGAATTCTCCTGTCGGTCGCGCTCCTCGGCGCCCTCGTTTGTCCGTTGTCGGTCCGCGGTGCGGAATCGCCGGACACCGCCGCCACTTCGGCGCGCATCCAGTCCGCAGCGAAGGCGTTTCTGGAATCGCTCTCGGCGGATCAGCGGAAGTTGGCGGTGTTTGCTGTGGACGATCCGGAGCGCAAGGACTGGAGCAACCTTCCGCACACCCTTCATTCCCGGAAAGGAATCGCGATGGGGGATCTGACGCCGGCGCAGCGGGTCCTGGCGCACCATCTGATCCAGGCGGGCCTGAGCAGCCAGGGTTATCTCAAGACGACCGGGATCATGGAATTGGACGAGGTGTTGCTGCATCTGTCCGGACAGGACAAGGCCGACAAGCCCATGTTTGGCCTGCGCTACTACTGGCTGTCTTTTCTGGGGGAACCCTCGTCCGAAAAGCCCTGGGGATGGCAGCTCGACGGACATCACCTGGCGCTGAATTTCAGCCTGAGCGGTCGCGAGGTGGCCATGACGCCGACCTTCATGGGATCCGATCCGCATGAGGTGCGCGAGGGTCTGCACGCCGGATGGCGGGTGCTGGGCGCCGAGGACGACCAGGGCCTTGCCCTGATGGAATCGCTGCGTCCTGAACAGCGTCGGAAGGCCCTGCTGGCTGCGGACGCGCCGGCGGACGTGGTCACAGGTCCCGGTCGGGACAAGTCGTTGACCGAGGTGGCGGGGCTGCCGTTCAGCGAAATGGATGACGCGCAGAAGGGATTGCTCCTGTCGCTGGTGGACGAGTACGTGCGCAACTATCGGCCGGACCTCGCCGCCCGGCAGATCGACCGCATCAACCGATCGGGCTGGGACAAGGTGCACTTCGCCTGGGCCGGTCCGGTCGGCCCCACCGCGCCCTACTATTACCGCGTCCACGGCCCCACGGTTCTGATCGAGTTCGACAACAATCATCCGCCCGGCCGGAAGGATGGCCCGATCAATCACATCCACTCAGTGTTTCGTGATCCGCAGAATGACTACGGGGAGGATCTGCTTCGCAGGCATCTTCAGGAGAGTCACGGCAGCGCGGGGACAGTGAGTGCCGATGGCGATGGCAGTTTTACCATCGGACCCGAGTATGCGGTGGATCCCGACCTGACGGACCGTGGCAATCCCCAGGGGAAATTCTTCGAGTTCGCCATGCCGCTCGCCGAGAGCAGGATCTTCCGCGGTGACGATGCCACCCTGGAACCCGCGAAGAAGCCGGTGCGGGCGACGCGAAGGATCTGGGTCTATGTTCCCGCCGCGTACAAGGACGGCGCAAAGGCGCCGCTGCTGATCATTCACGACGGACCCGGACAAATGGGATTGGTGCGCAACGCGCTGGACAATCTGACGGGGGCGAAAGATCCGAAGCGCAGCCTGCCGGCGTTCATCGCCGTTGCCGTGGAGAACGGCGGGGACGACGGGAAGAACAGTCAGCGGGGTCTGGAATACGACACGATGTCCGACCGCCTCGCGCGGTTCATCAACGACGAGGTGCTGGCGGCGGTGCTGGCCAATCCGAAGATCCGGGCCGCCTATCCGCATCTCGCCTTTACCGACGACCCGTGGGGGCGCTGTGTCCTCGGCTGCAGTTCCGGGGGAGCGGCGGCGTTGACCATGGCCTGGTTCCGTCCCGACCTGTTCCGCCGGGTCATGGCCTACTCCGGCACCTTTGTGGACCAGCAGGACGATGACGCGCCGGAGGAAGCCCAGTATCCGCTGGGGGCGTGGGAGTATCATTCCGCCATGAAGCTCATCCAGTCCGGGGAGAAGAAGCCGCTGCGCATTTTCACCCACGTGTCCGAGAAAGACCTCCGTCCGAATGATCCGGAGGAGACGTATCACAACTGGGTGATGGCCGGGAAGCGCACCGAGGCTGCCCTCGCGGAAAAGGGATACCCTCATCGTTTCGTTTACAGTCTGGCCAGCGGACACTGTGATCGACGGGTGTTCGAACAGACGCTGGCGGACACGCTGGTGTGGGTGTGGCGCGGATACGTTGCGGAGTGAAGGCCGCGCGAGCGAGGGGCTGATTTCGCAGTTAAACCTTGCCGCACGGGGAGTGGGCTGGATAGGAAGCGGAACTCCCTGGCATTTCCTCTGAGATTTTCACGCGAACACCAAATCATGAACACCGATCATCCTGCCGAACGCATTCTCATGGGACCGGGCCCGAGCCCTGTCCCGGCGCGGGTGCTGCAAGCCCTCGGGGCACCCACCCTGGGACATCTGGATCCGCAGTACCTCGCCATCATGGACGAGACCTGTGAGCGGCTCCGTCAGGTCTTCCGCACCCGCAACGCGCTGACCTTTCCGGTCAGCGGCACCGGCATGGCAGGAATGGAATGCCTGGCGGTGAATCTGATCGAACCGGGCGACGAGGTGATTGTCGGCGTCAACGGCGTGTTCGGCGGGCGCATGAAGGACGTCATGGAACGGTGCGGCGCCACGGTCCACGCCGTGGAAGCCCCGTGGGGTGACGTCATTTCCCGCGAGCAGGTGGCCGCCGAACTGGAGAAGCATCCGAAGTCCCGCCTGGTTGCCCTGGTGCATGCCGAAACCAGCACCGGCGCCCATCAGCCGCTGGACGGCATGGCCGAGCTCGTCCATTCGCGCGGGGCCCTCTTCCTCGTGGATGCCGTCACCAGTCTGGGCGGACATGAGCTGCGGGTGGATGACTGGGGAATTGATGCCATCTACAGCGGCACCCAGAAATGCCTGAGCTGTCCCCCGGGACTGTCGCCGGTCAGCTTCGGGGACCGTGCCCTGGCCCGCATGGATGCCCGCAAGATGAAGCCGCAGTCGTGGTATCTCGATGTGTCCATGCTGCGGAAGTACTACCTCGCCGGCGCCGGGGCAGGCGGCGGACGGGTGTATCATCACACCGCGCCGATCAACATGACCTACGCCCTCCACGAGGCACTGGCCATCGTGTTGGAGGAGGGACTGGACGCCCGGATCGCGCGTCACGAGCAGGCCCACCGACGGCTGCGTGCCGGGTTGGAAGCCATGGGCCTCAGTTACATTCCCAAGCACTCGCTGCATTCCCTCAACTGCATCGGGATTCCGGCGGGTGCCGACGATGCCCGGGTGCGCCGCCGGCTGCTCGAGGAATACGGGATCGAGATTGGCGCCGGATTGGGAGTCATGGCCGGCAAGGCGTGGCGCATCGGACTCATGGGGCACGGAGCGACCACGCGCAACGTCGATCTGGTGCTGGCGGCACTGCGCGAAGT
>JBDKKE010000606.1:0-5121 GCA_039796255.1 Verrucomicrobiota bacterium
ATTGGGGACGCGGGTGGAACGCGTCCCTACCCATCACGGGGGCGGTAGGGTCGTGTTCCATCCGCGACCCACTTCAACTCCACTGCGCCCCAGAGAAAACCATCCGGGAACGTGGGTAGCCCCGATACGTGGGAACTACACGTTCCCCGCCGTTCGTCCTCACACCAGAAGGAGAACATTGGGGACGCGGGTGGAACGCGTCCCTACCCATCACGGGGGCGGGAAGTGCATTTTGAGCCTGTCACTCTATCTTGTCACTCTATTCACTAAATTCTAGCGGTTTGAAATAGTGGGCCAGAGTGGTCGTTTACTCTGCCATTGAGTAAAATTGCGCAGTTAGGAGAGGCTCAGACCTTCTCGCGCTGTCGGTTGGGTTCCGGCTTAGGACTTCCCATTCGCGAAGCCCCGGACGAAACTCGCCGGATGTTCTCCTTCGCCTCGTGGATTTCGGCGGCCCGAAATCGGGTGCTGGACGGACTCCGGTCCCGCCCGGCGGCCTTCGTGCGTGCGTGCGGGGTCCTGTCCCGCCATCCGCTGCCGCCCGGAGATCTCGCGGCGCTGGATGTCCTGGAGAAGGCGGATCGAGCGGCGCTGCGTCACCGTGCGGATGCGCTGGGTCCGATCTTCAAGGGCATTGCCTGGGACGAATTCTGCGTCTGTATCGTCGGACTCGAACGCTGCCGCCGCTTCACGCAGGACCATCGTGCGGACCTGAAGGTGCTCACGATGGAGCTCGAGCATCTGATCCCGAAGGGATTCTTCTGCGCCATGGAGGGGGAAGACCACCGGGAGATCCGCCGCGCGACGCATCGGGCTCAGAAGGCGATCACGCCACCTCAGGGAGGCGGCGCAACGGAGGATCCCGTACTGGAAGGGATCGCGCGCGACGGTCTCGCTGGATTCGTCCGGAGCGCTGCAGAACACCAGAACTCCGCCGAGGCCTACACCGCGGCAATGTCCGCAGTCGCCACGTCGATGCTGACCTGGACCTTCTTTGGTGCCCGTCCGGGCACGCCCGAACACGCCCGCTTCCTGGGCCACTTCCAGGAGTTGGGACCGCGCGGACTCGTCTGGACCCCGCAAAAGCGCCAGGAGACCGCCTTTCGCGCCTTCAGCGACGACCTGCGGTCCGAAGTGGAATCCCTGCGCGCCGGCCAGGGCCGCCTCGCCCCGGAAGGAATGGTCGTGCGCATGCTCGCCGACCGCGCGCTCGATGAAACCATGATGGGCAACCTGATCTACCAGGTGGAGATGGCGCGGTCGGACATGAAGAATCTCTTCCGATGGCTGACCCGTCATGCGTCGGACGACCCGGAGGTGGTGGACGCCATCGCGAAGGAGGACCCCGTCACCGTCGGAGGACGTTCACTCGCCGAGGCCTTTGTCCTGGAAACCCTGCGCACCGACCAAAGCGAACGCATGATGCGGCGCACCCTTCGGGACATCGTGTTCGACGGATTCCTGATCCCGCGCCACACCATGGTCCGGCTTTGCCTCTGGGAATCCCACCACGCCCCCGAAGCCTTCGCCCATCCGCACCGGTTTGATGCGGGGCGGTTCAAGGATTCCGTTCCCGGAAACGACACCTACGCGCCCTTCGGTGTGGATCATCACCAGTGTCCGATGGGAGGTCTCACCATCCGCCTGGGGATGATTTTTCTCAAGGCGCTGGCCTGCGGATACCATGTGACGGCGTTGACGCCCGGCCCCCCGACGCGCGGGGCTCATCACTGGGAACCTTCCCCACGCTTTTCCGTGCAACTGACTCCTCGATGATTCTCCCCGACGACCAACTCCTGAACACCGGGCTCCACGAACTGTTCGAACAGCAGGCCGCCCGTTGTCCTGACGCCGTGGCGATTCGGGACGGCAGGGAGTCCCTCACCTACCGCGGCCTGTCAGCGCGCGCCCGCTCCATCGCTGCCCTCCTGACCGCGCGCGGGCTCCGACCGGAACAGGCGGTCGGCGTGCTGATGAACCGGACCTCGGACCTCATCGCCGTCCTCCTGGGAATCCTGCAGGCGGGCGGATGTTACATCCCGCTCGATCCCGACGATCCGCCGGAGAGGAATCGGCTCATGGTGTCCGGCGCCGCCTGCGAACTCGTGCTGGGGCAGGCGTCCCTGCTCGATTCGTTTCGCCCGCACCTGACAGAAACCGGGAGTCGCGCGTCCCTGGTTCCCGTGGAGCCGGGATGCGGCCTTCCCGAGAACGATGCCGGAATCCCCGTGTCCCTCTCGCCGGCGCCCGGGGGCAGGCGTCTGGCCTACATTCTGTTCACCTCCGGGAGCACCGGTGCGCCCAAGGGGGTCGAGGTGGAACACCGGGCCGTGGTCCATTTGTTGCTGGCGATGCGGGAGTGGTTCGCATTCACCGAGTCCGACCGATCCCTGGCGGTCTCCACCGTCGGATTCGACATCTCGGTGGCGGAAATCTTCCTCCCGCTGATCACCGGGGCGACGAACATCCTTCGCGATCGCAAACTGCTGATGGAACCGCGGCGTCTCGCGGAGGAAATCCGGGCGGAGGGCGTCACCGTGTTCCAGACGGGGCCTTCGGTGTGGTCGGTGCTTCTTGATGAAGTCCCGGACTTCCCCAAGGTCCGCGTCGCCATCACCACTGGGGAAGCGATCCCGCCCGCACTCGCCCTCCGACTCGCCGACCGGGGTGACCTCGTCTGGAATCTTTACGGCCCGACCGAGACCACCGTCTGGGCGACCGGACACCGACTGGACCGCAACACCCAGGCCACCCCGACCTCCTCCAAAGTTTCGGCACCGATCGGCCGCCCACTGCCCAACCTCGAGGTACAGGTGCTCGACGACCGGCTTCAACCCACAGGCCCGGGAAAAGAAGGGGAGTTGTGGGTCGGCGGAGAGGCCCTCGCACGGGGCTACTGCCGGAACCCGGAGCTGACTCGGGAACGGTTCCAGATCCTGGAAACGAATGGCGGGCGGTTTTACAAAACGGGGGACGTGGTGCTTCAGGATGCCGGCGGCGTCCTGCACTACTTCGGCCGCAATGATGACCAGATCAAGGTGCGAGGCGTGCGCATCGAGCCCATGGAGGTTGAGTCCGCTTTCCTCACGCACCCGCAGGTATCCCAAACCGCCGCGACCTGGTTCGAGTCGGCCGCCGGATCACGATCCATTGTTGCCGCCGTGGTGCTGAAGCCGGGAACTCCGGTGACGGCTGCGGGCCTGCACGCGCACCTTTCGGGTCGGCTCACGCCGGCGATGATTCCGTCGCGCTTCGTCTTTGTGGACGCGCTTCCGCAGACTCCCAGCGGCAAAGTGGACCGCAACGCCATCCGCGCCCAGGCAACGAACGCGGCCCCGGCGGTTGAGGTTGAGACGATGCCCGAGAACGGCACGACGGACACCGAGCGTCAATTGATGGCCATCTGGGAGCGGACGCTGAACCTGCGTCCTGTCGGTAGAACCGATCACTTCTTCACCATCGGCGGCGATTCCCTCTCCGCGGTCACGATGATGCTCGAGGTGGAATCCCTTTACGGGATCACGCTTCCGGTGCGGGTCATTTTCGAGGTGCCCACCCTCGAGGGGTTTGCCGCGCGCGTGGATCGCCTCCGCCGCAATCCGGACGATCTGGGCAATGCCACCTTCATCTTTCCCCTCTCGCAGCAGGGCCGGGGAAACCCGGTGTTTTTCAGTTCGGTGGACCTCCGCATGGCCCACCGGGACCTGTGGACTCCGGATTGCCCGCTGTATTCCATTTCTCTGTGGGCGCAGGGCAGCGGATTCATTCAGGCCACTTCCGTGGAGGAACTGGCCGCCGCCCACATCGAACGGGTCCGGACGCTCCAACCCCAGGGACCGTACCGCCTCGCGGGATACTCCTTCGGCGGGCTGGTGGCCCTGGAAATGGCCCACCAGCTTCGTGCGGCGGGAGAAGGCGTGGAGATGCTGTTCCTGCTCGATCCCAGCTCGAACTTCGGAAAGGAGACCTGGGCAGAAGCACGAGCCCGACGCCTCCGGCGACCCGGGGCTCCCGCGCGGGCTCCCCGTCCGGCACCCGGCCCCCTGGCTCAGATTGGGTTCGCCGGATACGAATGCATCCGAAGCTTCGCGGCCGGGACCCGGCAGTGGCTCAATTACTGGATTGTTCATCTCCACGGCCGGAGTCCGAATCCGGTGTCGACACGAATCCTTCCCCGAAACCGCTGGCCGGCATTCTGGTACGTCGCGAAACGGCTGGGCAAGTCCTACACCCCGCGGCCCTACGACGGACCTGCTATCGCCGTGTTCGTGGCGCGCGAGGAACAGTACGAAGCCTGGAGAAAGCTGCTCGGCCCAGCGGCCGAAATTCAGATTATCAACGCCGATCATAGTGAGGTCTTCGCGGAGCCCGCCCGGTCTGCATGGCTTCAGCCCCTGAAGGCCAGCCTCGATGGCTCCACGCCCTCGCGGAAACCCATTCCCACCCCAACCGATTCCGTATCCCGATGACCCCCGTCACCCTCGACTCCGCTCTCCACGAGAACCGCACGCTTGGACTTCGCATCCGACTGGATCAACCCGTTCCGAACCTCGGAGATGACGAATTCCAAAAGCTGGCAGGGGCCCTGGAGCGCCACGGGGTCCTGTGCCTCCCCGGCCAACCGGTGAGCCCCGCGGAACTCTTCGCCTTCACCGGCCGCTGGGGCCAGGTCATCGAGCTTCCTCCGGGGCTCGCCCTGTCCAACGCAGAGCCGGGCTTCCCCAGCATCACGCGGGTCGGAAACCTGCGTCCCGACGGCAGCATCATTCCATCGGTCAAGTTCGCCGAGTACTGGCATCACGACGGCGACTTCTGGAGTCCGGGACAGAACTTCATCCTCAATTTTCTCGCGAGCATCCAGGTACCCGCGGTCGGTGGAAACACCGGATTCCTGGACCAGCGGGCAGCCTTCGAAACGCTGGAACCTTCCCTCCGAGCGGAGCTGGAAGGCGCCTTCATCTGGGTGCGCGCCTCGGAGATCAGCGACTTCAAACGCGCCACACCGGAAGAACTGCCCGCCGACGCCCAACACCCCGTCCTGCTGCCGCATCCAATTTCGGGTCGCCTGGCCCTGTACCTTCCCGATTCCTCCTCCGGCATTCAGCGACGGGATGGCAGCGC
>JBDKKE010000607.1:0-25140 GCA_039796255.1 Verrucomicrobiota bacterium
AAGAAGGCCCGCGAGGAGGCGTGGAAACGCTGGAAGGATCTGCTGAAGAAGCCGTGACGCGGCGAGGAAAATGGAGGGACGAGATTCTCGAGTCCCTGACTTCTGCCGCCATGCGTGTGGAGTCCCCAAGGGGGAACGTGGGTAGAATTTGGCGTGTGGACTTCCCGCAATCCCCATTGGGATGTGCCAGAACACCACTGGGGAGAATGGGGACCCGGATACCTTGTCCCACCGTCGCTCCCCACATGGAGGGAGAAGCTTTGCGCGTCTCCATAGATCCCGCTGCGCCTGCGGAGTCACTATGGGGAACGCGGGAAGTCCCGGCGTCCTGGTGCGTCCCACGTTTCCCCAGGCGACTCCACGCGATGGTGCGGAGGAAGATGGGGACTCACGAAGTTCGTCCCTCCGGTGGCGGACCGCTATGGCTTCTGGATATAGCCCTCGAAGAGTCCCAAGTAGTAAGGGAGCAGAAAGACCGTCCCCGAAGACAACTCGCCGCCATTCCCGCCATAATCGAGATCCCAGGGATCGGTATTCCAGTGGCCAAAATGGCGATTGGAGGCGGGCAGAACCCGACCACCCACCCGGTGACCGCGTCCCGAGTCCTGGGGTTCATAGAGGTCCTTTGACTTCTGGCGTGGCAGGGGCACGACATCCAGACGATGCGAGTTCTTGTGCGGCCAATTGAGGCGGTCCAGCGGCAGTTCCTCCAGAGTCGCCTGGGATTCCTTCAACCATCCATCCCAGGGAGTCACGGGAAACACGCCCCAGACGTTGGTGACCGACTGGCCGAGACCGAACGGGGCGAAGGCGAAGTTGAAGAAGGGATTCAATTCCGGGGATTCGTTGGCCCAGTACGCAAAGAAGGAGTAGCGAACCTGGTTCTTTAGCGCGGCATCCTGTGAGTACCGGAGCAGGGTGTAGAAGCACATCACCGCCATTTCGTCGTCGGAATGGTTTCCGGAGCCGGGCCCGTATTGAACCTTGGGGAACATCAGGTTCTGCCCGTATCCATGGTGGTCCACGAGGTCCCGGACCGCAGCGCCGTACTTCGGATCGCCCGTGATATGTTGGGCCACCGTGAGGTAACTCAGGATGCTCAGGGAATTCAGCCCGCGCTCCGCCCACCAGCGGGGGTCGCGGTTGATGTCCTGGGGTCCGTACACGCCCCAGCGGGTGGGAGTGCCGTCGTGGTCCACCAGGCTGTAGCCATGGTTGATGAGGTGGTCCGTCAAATCCCGGACGACCTCACGGACCCGTTCCTTTTCCGCCGGCGTGTCCGCACAGAGATCGTAGTAGAGGGCGTAGAAGAAGTAGTGGCCGTCCAGCTCGTCGCTGCTGGTGTCCGATTTCCAATACCACTTGCCATCTGCGCTCTTCGGCCATCGGGGTTCGTACGCCTTCCACAGCGAGTCCCCTTTTTGCTCGGCGAGGTCGCCCTGCAGGCGCCCGATATTGGGATCCGGCCACTCCACCGGCCGGATGGTCCGCGCGATGAATCCCTTCGGCGGGGCATTCGACCCACCCTGAGTGACCTTCTGCAGGAAGCGCAGGGCCTCGAAGGCCTGGCGCGCCCTCACAAGCAGGGCGGGATCCCGCAGGGCTCCGTAGCCGAGGCATTCCCCGGCGCCGTACATGGCCGTCCAGAGACCGTCATTATCCGAGTCTTGGGGATTGGCACTCGTCCGGTCCGCAACGGTCAGCAGCGGTGCCTCGGCGACGAAGCCGAAGGGGGTCCGCTTAATGGAGCGGGCAATCTCGTCCTCATAGAGAGCGGCCTTGGCCGCCAGGGTCATGGGCTGACGCGCGATCTCACCGACCCCGCCGGCGGTGGCGAACCAGGCATCGCCTCGGGCCGAAACCGCCACCTGGTGAACCTCGTCGTGGGGCAGCCAGAGCGGTCCTTGTCGGTAGTGCCATCCGGTGCCATCAAAGCGGATGGCGCCCAACCGGGTTCCGAACCAGACCGAGCCGTCGGGTCCCGGAGCCATGCCGGTGAAATCATTCCAGGGAAGTCCGTCCCTGCCCTCGTAGAAGCGCCAGACACCGCGGGTCTGGCATCCGACGCCCGCCCGGGTGGCGAACCAAAGACGTCCGGCGGAATCAAAGGCGACTCCGCGGACGTCCTCCACCGCCCAGGCGCGTCCGAGACCGTCCTTGACCGCATAGGCGCGCCAGCCCTCCGAAGTCTGCGCCCGGAGTCCCTCGTCGGTGGCCGCCCACAGGAGGTGATCAGGGCCTGTCGCGAGCTGGTTGATCTTGAGAGGAGTCGGCCAGACCATGCGTTCCCCACGCTCCCCGGTGACCTGGAAGATCTCCCGCTCGGTCGCCACCCACTGACGCGGACCGTCCCTCAGGAGTTGGCGGACCGACACCCACGGAACCTCGACGCGGACGGGCACCCCCTGGTCGTTGAGAAAACGAAACTCATCGGGTCCGCAAACCGGAACGGCAGTCATTGGATTCCAGCGTCCTTCCGTGAGAGCGTACCAGCGTCCCTCAGCGAAGCACCGGGGTGAGCCATCCGCACTAACCTCGATCAGCGACACTGATCCGGTGGGCAGACCGTTGGTGGTGCTGTAACGGCGGGCCACTTCCTGGACGAACGCCTGGGGAATGGGATCCAGGGCCGCCGCCTGCGCGGCGAAGGCAGCCGCCAGACTCACGAGGGCAAGAAGGGGAAAACACCGCAACAGGGAGGAGAAAATCCGCAGAATGGACATTCGAGAAGCAGGTGGGATTACGGGGTGGGTGCGGAGCCGCGATCGCTGAGGTGGACGTGTGACCAGGGAATTGAAATTCAAGATTCGGCATCTTCCGAATCCTGTGACCGCCATTGTCCCGTGGAATCAGTTCTCGTCTTGCATTACCGGCCGCGGGAAGCGGGTAGGTTCACTGGCAAGAACGGGACCGCGGGTCCACAGACTGAATTCGAAGAGGAACCCGCGGGCTCCCCAAGGCTACGCGGCTCGGGAGCCAGCGCGCGTCTGGAACGCGGCGACCATGCTATCGAACAGATGCCGACCGTCGTCACCGCCCAAGATTACTTCACTGGCGCGATCCGGATGGGGCATCAGGCCGGCAACGTTGAATTGTTCGTTGGCAATGCCCGCAATGTTCAGCAATGAACCGTTGGGATTGGCGGCTTCGGTGAGCTCACCGGAGGCGTCGGAGTACTGCCAAAGGATCTGTCGATTGGCCTGCAATCGGGACAGGGTGGCTTCGTCGGCGAAAAAGCAGCCCTCTCCATGCGCGATCGGCAGCCGGATGGGCCGATCGGTAGGAATTGCCGAGGTGAACGGCGTGTTGGGGTTCTGCGTGCGCAGATACACGGGTTCGCAGTGGAACTGGAGATCCCGATTGCGGACCAACGCCCCGGGCAGCAGGCCTGCTTCGCACAGAATCTGGAACCCGTTGCAGATGCCGAGCACCAGTCCGCCCTGATCGGCAAAGGAGCGGACGGCCTGCATGACCGGACTGAACCGCGCAATGGCGCCACAGCGCAGGTAATCCCCGTAGCTGAATCCACCGGGCACAATGACGGCATCGGCGACACCGAGGGAGGTATCCTTGTGCCAGACCAGGGCGGCGCTGTGGCCAAGGACGCGGACGGCATGGACGCAATCCTGGTCGCAGTTGCTGGCGGGAAACTGAAGAACGGCGAAATGCATGACTCGGGGAACGGGTGTCCGGTGGGAATCAATCCACGATTTCGAGCTGATAGTCCTCAATGACCGGGTTGCTGAGGAACTTGTGTGCCGCGTCGTCCAGCGTCTTGCGGGCGGCGACGGGATCGGTTCCCGGGGCGAGGTCGATCTCGATGTATTTTCCAACATGGACGCCGGTGACCGCAGCGTAGCCCATGTGCTCGAGTGCGCTCTGGACGGTTTTCCCCTGAGGATCGAGAACCGCTTTCTTGGGTGTGACGATGAGCTTGGCTTTCATGAATTCGACGGGCGGAGTGCCTGGCCCGGACGTCCGAATCTGGAGTGGAGGGGGCGGCCGGGCGAGGGATTTTTCCAGACTCCCGTTCGCGTCTGCCCGGAACGGTGACCACCGGCCAACGCCGCCGCCGGGATTGCCGTCCGGCGTGGGCCCTGGCGTCGGCAAGTATCTGATCGAAGGCCTCCTGACCGCCGAAGTATTTGTAGTGGATCGGACCCAGTTTCGGGATTTCTGAATTCAGTGTCTTTCAGTCCTGGGCACGCCAGGCGTACAGCGCATAGTTGTGGTGCCAGCTGGTGTCATCGGGAACGTCACGAAAATAAGCCGCAAAGGAGGACCGGATGTCGTTCCAGACCTGGCTCAACTGCATCGTTCCGGCTTAGAACCTCCGGAGTCGGAGGCGCTGGAACTGAATGACCCGTTTCTCTTCGCCCTGGCTGTACAACTCCAGCGCCAGCAGGCCCTGGGAAAGAGCCCGGGTTGAATCGATGTCCAGGACCATCGCCGAGGGCTGGCCGTTCAGTCTTTGGACGATGCGGTTGCCCTCGGCGACGATGACACCCTCGTTCCAGCCTCCGTCACGAGCCGACCGCGGGACGAGGCTTGGTTTCGCCAGGGTTTCCACCAGATGCACCAGCCTCGTTCCCCGGCTGTCCGTGGCCACCGTTCGTTGCCCGACCTGCGCCAGTTCCCGCCGCTCGCCGCTGTTTCTGACATCTAACAGTCCGCCCGTCTGGTCACTCCACAATTCATACTGATATCCTTCAATATTCCCCGGCTGCGGTTCCTGGGCCCGGAAAAGAATCCCGGAGTTGCCCTCCTCGGATCGGAAGACGAACCGGAGTTCAAAATTGCCGACCGGTTCACCCGTCCAAACCAGAAACGACTTCAATGATTCTCCTGCCGAGACCGAGCCGGTGAGAACGCCGTCCTGCACGGTCCAATACCGGAGATCTCCCCGCCATCCGGTGAGATCCCCTCCGTTGAACAAGTCGATGAACTCGCTCAACTCCGGAAGCGACTCGGTCAGCTGCTCCCAATCCCACAGACGGACGGTGTGATCATGGCCACCGCTGGCGAGCTTTTCCCCGTCGGGGGAAAAGGCGACGGAGTGAACCACCCCAGAATGTCCCCAGTGATTGGTGAGGAGCTTTCCGGTGGCGGAGTTCCAAATGGAGAGGGAGCCATCCTCGTTGGCGGACACCAAGCCGGGCCCGCGGCGGGCAAACGCGAGGGCGTGTCCGATGGAGCCGTCGGTCGTCCATTGCCGCATCAGGCGCCCGTCAGCGATCCGCCAGATTCGAATCGTCCGGTCTCTCCCCGAGCTGGCCAGGAACGCGCCATCGATCGAGAAGGCCACCGAGTGAACCGCCTCCGTGTGACCTGCCATGGAACGCAAGGATACCCCGTTGGTGGCGTTCCAAAGGCGGACACGCCGGTCCACGCCTCCACTCGCCAGGGTCCGACCATTGGGAGAAAAGGCGATCGACCACACCGCTCCCTCGTGGGCCCGAAAGCGATGCCGCAGGGAACCCGAGGCGTAGTCCCAAAGCGATACCTCCCCATTCTCCTCGGCGCTGGCCAACGTTTGACCGTCCGGTGAGAAGGCCACCATGAAGACGGTGGACTTCATTCCGGGCAGCGACGACCGCAGTTCCCCGGTCCGGGAGTCCCACAGGATGACCGTCTGATCCCGACTGCCGCTGGCCAGCGTTGAGCCATCCGCTGAAAACGCCACCGACTCCACCCGATCCTGGTGTCCATTCAGGGCATCCAGGAATTCGCCCGATGCGCCATTCCATCGACGCACCGAGGAATCAAAGGACCCGCTGGCCAGCGTTCGTGAGTCGGGGGAGAAGGTGACGGAGTTCACCGCCTCCCGGTGGCCGGAGAGCATCCGAACCAAAGGCCTCGGAACCAGCCCCGGAGTTTCCCCGTCGATCCTGGACTGGGGTCGAGCGGTGTCGTCAGGAATGCCGGGAACGGGTTGTGTCGCAAAGGCCAGTTCTGCGGGCGTGACGGGGCTGGGGTACTCTTTGGGTTTTCGCCCGTCCCACCGCACCCAACTCCAGATCAGGAGGCCAGCGATCAACGCCAGGGTGGCCAACCCTCGAAGAATATTCCTAGTTCCCAGGGACTCAGAGGGCGACGGTGGATCATCCAACCCCGAGTTGGCTTCCGTCGCCGCCCACGGGTCCGTAGGCATCCCCACTCCCTGCCCCGTTGTCGTGGGTCCCCTATTCCGGTTGCCGGCATTGACCGTGGCGACTGCGGGAGCGTTAACAGGAGTCACGACGGACGAAGGGGACACGCCGATCTCCGGCGGCCCGGATCCGCCGGTTTCAATTCCTTCGCGGATCGTCCGCGGGGAATCCGGACGCTGTTCCGGTTCCTTGGCCAGACAGGCCATGATCAGTGCCGCAACCAGGGCGGGAACCTCATTGGGCGCACCGGACAGCTCGACCCGCTCCCCGATGGCCTGGGGACGCACCTTGCGGACCTGGAATCCAACATTCCACTGGAAGGGTGGCGTGCCCGAGAGCAGTCCGTACACGGTGGCGCCCAGAGCATAGACATCGTCCGAGACCGAGGGCGCACTTCCGCCCAGCACTTGGGGGCTCATGAAGGCTATCCGGGGATCGCTGTGATTCGGCGGCGATTCCTCGACCAGGGTGTCGAGGTCCAGAATGGCCAGGCCAAAGTCGGCGAGCCGGAGGCGACCCCGATCGTCCAGAATCAGGCTGGTGGGCCGGAGGACTCCATGGACCAAACCCTCGCCATGGGCATACTCCAGGGCAGCACAAAGCTGCCGGATGAAGGGTTGAAGCACGGTCCAGGAAAACACGCGGCGGGGCTGGCCGAGGCGCATGGTATCGAGGGTTATTCCTGGGACATACTCCATGGAGACGAAGGCCGGTTCATCCCGCAGCTGATACAGGTCAAATACGCGAACCAGATGGGGGTAATTCAGCCGACGAGCCTTGCCGATCTCTCGGCGCATCGCTTCCAGACGCGCTCCATTTTGGGCCAGAGGGCCGAAAATGAATTTCAGGACCAGCTCCTCACCCAGTTGCTCATCCCAGGCGACCCACACGGGCCCTGCCGTCCCCCGTCGCAGGAGTCGTCTGAGGGCGTAGCGCCCACCTCCGACCAGAAGTCCCGCTTCCAACGAAAGACCGGGATCCTCCGAATGACCGTCTTCGGGGGAGGAACTGGTCGGGGGTGAACTCATCGGGAACTTTTGTAAACTATTGAAAGGACCCCGGTCCTTTGGCAATGAAGCAAACATTGGAACGGACGTCGTGGAGCGTCGGGAAATCGCCGGGTGTTCACGCTACCGGCTGGTCTTTCCGAATGCAGCGGCGGCACAGGTACCCTGGTGTGGCGCCGAGTTGTCCGGCGATCATTCCCCAGGAGCCCAATTTCCGACGATTCCGGCCGTGACCGAGGAAGGACGGGGAATATCCATGCTTGTCCGGCGCTTCACCCCGGATCTCCCGTGCTTGCCGCCACCGACTTCAACTGCTAGTGACACGACGCCGGTGGTGCGAATGGGCGAGTGGCGCAGGGGTTAGCGCAGCAGTTTTACACACTGTGGGTCGGGGGTTCGAATCCCTCCTCGCCCACCATTCGGCCTCACCCGCAATTCCTCGGCAATGCGGCTTCGCAGGTCACGGCTTGCGGGCCGGGAGCTTGAAGGCGATGGGCTGCGATTGAGGGGCTGACCCTGGCGGTTGACAGAGCTCCATGGCGAGGCAGGCGGTGTGGCGCCGGTCCAGTCGGAAGGTGAGTTCGTGCGCGGTGTTCACCACCTCCATCAAGGGGTACTGACTGACCAGACCGGTTTCGTGTTCCACATCCACTTCCAGATCGTCTGAACCCAGGATAGGCGTGGCCTTCTCCAGGATGCGCAGGAGTTTGTCAGCAAATAGGCGGTGGTCGAGGTCGTCGGCGACCCAGGTTTGGAGCCGGCAGAGGTGCTCCTCGCGCAGGGTCCCGCCGCAGTCCACAAACCGTTTATCCACGCGCGCCACCTCGGTGACGTGCGCGTGGGCGGCGACCAGCGAGCCGTCGGGAAGTTGGAATCGGAGCGGTTGGTTCGGGTGGCCGGCGAGATGAGCCTTCAGCTCGGAGAGTTTCATTGGAGGGATTCGGAAATCAGCGGGTGGAGGAATCCGGGGTGTCCTGCGATCCCCGGAGCCATCGGCAGGCCGGCACGGCCAGGCAGGCGCCAAGCACCGGGGCGGTGAGATAGATCCAGAGGGACTGCCAATGACCGGCGATCACTGCTGGCGCCAGTGAACGCGCCGGATTCATCGAGGCGCCACTGATCGGTCCGGCGAACATGGCCTCGAGGGTGATGACTGCCCCGATGGCAATCCCGGCGGTGATGCCCTTCTCCCTGGCTCCGGTGGAGACACGGAGGATCACCAGCATCAGCAGGAAGGTGAGCACGATTTCCAGAATGAAGGACTGTCCCGGCGGTCCCGAGGGAAGCGTGGCCCCGAGTGACTCGTTTGCGGGAAACAGAAGGCGGAGCAGTCCGCTGGCCCCGAGGGCCCCGGCCAGTTGGGCGGCCACGTAACCGCCGACGTTTCGCCAGGGGAAGCGGCCGGCAACGGCGAAGGCCGTGGTCACGGCCGGATTCAGGTGGGCGCCGCTGATTTCACCCAGGGTGTAGATCATGGCCAGGACGATGAGTCCGAAGGTGAGTGCCACGCCCACATGCGTGATCATTCCGTGGGTTTCCTGATTGATGACGATGGCTCCCGTACCCGCAAACACGAGGGCGAAGGTTCCGAGAAACTCCGCGAAGAGCCGGTTCATCGGGACGCCTCTTGCTTCCGGGTGCCTGCGGCACGGGCACGGGCAGTGGTGGCCAGTTCAACCATGCCGTGATCCTATCGGAGGATGGCCGGGAGACAACGGGTAAGCCGGCGAGGGCAGGCGGAGGCTTCAGCGTTCAGCAGGGACGATGCTTCCGTCGCGGAGGGTCAACCTTCGTTGGGCGTCGTCGGCGAGAGCGGGATTGTGCGTCACCACCACCAGCGTCAGACCCTCGGCATTCAGTTCGCGAAAAAGGTCCAGAATCGCCGCGCCGGTTTGGCTGTCGAGATTTCCGGTGGGCTCGTCGGCAAGGAGCATGAGCGGACGGTTGATCAGGGCGCGGGCGATGGCGGCACGCTGCATTTCGCCACCGGAGAGTTCGTGAGGACGATGGTTTCGGCGTCCGGAAAGCCCCACCCGCTCCAGGAGAAATTGGACGCGTTCCGGATCCGGGCGCCGGGAGAAAAGGGTGGGAAGGGCGACGTTTTCGGCGACGGAGAGGGTGGGAACGAGCCCGAAGTGCTGGAAGACGAACCCGAGTCGGTCCCGGCGCAGGCGGGTTCGCTCCGACTCGGAAAGGCGGGCGACGTCGCGTCCATCCAACTGCAGTTTTCCGGAGGTGGGGGTATCCATGCACCCCAGCAGATTGAGCAGCGTCGTCTTTCCGGATCCCGATGCCCCGACGATGGCCACAAACTCACCGGCATGGATTTCAAACGAAACCTCGCGCAGCGCGAAGACCACCTCCCTTCCGCGCGGATAGCTCTTGGCCAGCGCGGTGGCGACGACGGCCGGAGGCGGAGTTGCCGGTGAAACGGGGGAATTCATCAGGCGCCGGAGGGATTCCGGAGGGCGTCCCGGGGAGTGAGTCGCGCCGCCCGCCAGGCGGGAAGGAATCCTGCCAGACTTCCCAGCAGGATGGCCCCTCCCAGGCACATCAGGGCGACGGCGGGTTCGAGGCGAACGAGGGTGTCGTCCGGGGCAAAAGGAAGCCGGTCGCGCAACCAGGATTCAATTCCGCGGGACGCGATGCCCGCCGCCAGTAGTCCCAGGAGGCTGCCGGCGAGACACACCAGCAGGGTCTCGATCCAGATCAACCGGAACACGTCGCCTGGCGATGCCCCGAGGGCGCGCATCACACCGATTTCGCGGGTGCGCTCGGCGATGGCCATCAGAATCGCGTTGCTCACGCCCGCGGCCGCGGCCAGCAGCGCCACCGTGGCCACGCAGGCCAGCCAGAGACTGGTCGAACCCACCATTCCCTGAATGGTACGGAATAAATGGGTCAGGGGCACGATGTTCATATCCATACCGGCATTGCAGCCGCGCAGGCGGGCGACCGCGTCGTCCAACTGCGCCGGGTCCCGCAGCCGCACCAGTATGTGCGTCAGCGTGGCCTCGTGGCGGAGATCGTGCTGTGCCGAGGCCAGGGGGAGGAAGATGAATGCATCGTCGGATCCGCCGGTCGAGTCCATCACACCGGACACACGCCGCTGTCCCGGCAACTCGTCGATTCGGACCGACTCACCGACGTTCCATCCCCGGACGCGCGCCACCTCCGCACCCGCCAGGATTTCGTCGGAGGCGCTGGGAAATTTCCCCTGAATCCGCCATCCGGGTTTCAGCGCCAGAAACTCGGGGGTGATCCCCACCACGACCGTTTGGGCTCCGTCCGACTTGGGGAAGGCGGCCATCAGTGCGGGCGCGGCGGTGGCCACACCCGGGACTGCCCGGACTTCGTCCAGGTAGGACGCCCTGAGATAGCAGGGCCAGTTGGCGCCGTGCAGGGCGATTGAGGCGGCGTCGAATGGACATCCCTTGGGGACCACCAGTACGTGCGCGCCGAGACGATCCAGTTCGGCACTCAGGCCGTTCTGATAGCCGCGTTGGAAGGCCAGCAGGCTGGCCAGGGCTGCCACCGCCACGGCGATGCCCGCGACGGTGATCAGCGTCCGGACCGGACGGCGCTGCCCTTCCTTCAGGGCGAGGCTCAACCAGGAAAGCTTCATTCTGCTTTCGCGGCCAAGGCCGGGGGTAGGCGTCCGGCGCACCAGGCCGGATAGGCGGCGGTGAGCACGGCGCCGAGCAGCGACGCGACCAGGCACTGAACAAGGCGTTCCGCACGGAGTTGCATTAGGGAATCCATGGGGGCAAGCGGCAGGAAGGGCTTCACCAGTTCCTCCAGTCCGTGGCCGCCCAGCACGACGATCAGCAGTCCGAGTCCGGTTCCCAAGCCCGCCAGTAGCAGGGCCTCCAAGGTGACCAGTCCCATCACCTGCAGGCGGGAGGCACCGACGGCCCGCAGCAGACACAACTCGGGCGTACGCTCCACCACTGCTGCCAGGAGGGTGTTGAGTACACCCAGGATTCCCACCGAGCAGGCGACAATGGCAAGCGCGAGCAGGAGCGTTCGAACGGTTCCCAGCAGGCGCAGGAAGGTGCCCATCATCTCAGTCATGGTGACGACCTGGGCGCCGGGAATCTGCTGAAGCCGCTCCACGGCTGCCCGCAGTTGGGATGGATCGCGCAGGCGTACGGCCACCGCAGTCAACCGTCCGTCCTGGGAGAAGAGTCGCTGGGCCTCGGAGAGCGGGATGAAGAACAGAGAATCATCACTGGTGCCGCTCCGCGAAAGCACTCCGTCCACGCGGAAGGTGTGGGTCAGTTCAGGACTGTGCAACGCGTCGCCCGGGGAGCGCAGTTCGATGAGCGCGGCCTCGGAGCCCAGAATCACGCCGTTGCTGGAGGCGAACCAGTCCCGCCCGGCGCTGGTCTGCCACCAGGGCTTGAGGGATCGGGCGGCCCCGTCGAGTCCGACCCACAGATCGGTGCGATTCTCCGACGGCCGCGGCACGGCGGCGATCAGCATGGGGGCGGCGACTGCGACGGCTGGATCCGCACGAACGGCTTCCAGCGCGGATGCGGGCAGGGAGGTTTCCAGAGTGCGGCCCTTGAGCACGCGAGCTGCGGCATCATACGGACAGCCCAGTGGGACCAGCATCAGTTGAACGCCAGCGCGGTCGAGTTCCGCGCGCAGACCGGCACGGTAGCCGTCGCCGAGTCCCATCAATCCCAGCCAGACGGCAACACCCAGCGCCACGCCACCGACGGTTAGCAGCAGGCGGAGCGGGCGCCGGAGCAGATTGAGGAAGGCGAGGCGGAGCATGGTCAGTGCAGGTGTCCGGCCGGGATCTCGGGGGCGGGACGGCGCAGTGCTCCGGGTGAGGCAGCGAGTTCGCGTAGGACCAGCAGACTCCGGACGCCATTCGCCAAGGCAATGGCAGTGGTCTTTGCGGACTCTGCAACGTCGAGAAGGTCGCGACCGGGGACCAGGGGATCCGAGGGCGATCGTCCGCGAAAACCTGCCAGCCAGTCGTCGTTCAGCGCAGTGGCGACAGCGTCCGGTTCCCGGGAGCGCTGGATTCGCACTCCCCGGATGCGCCCATCGGTCCCGAAGGCTACGACGATCTCCACCGCGCCCGACTCGCCCTTAACCCGGCGAACGGCGACCTCACCCACGAGCTGGGAATCGCGGAAAACCTGGTGCAGGTAGAGCGCGTTCTCCTCCGCGGTCGGGGTACGACCCAGGCGTCGGGTGAGTTCCGGGCGCAGGGCGCTGAGGATACGGACTTCGGAGGCGGTGTGCGTGGCGTCGGGATACCAGGCGGCGAGGTCGGCCGCCGGGTTTCGCCACGGACACATCGGGGCACCCTCAATCCGCGTCGCCTCCCGAAGCTCGCCGGGATTGTCCTCCGTGGTGTCTCCGCAGCCGGCAGTGCCGAGCAGTCCGACAAGGAGTCCACCAAGAATTCCGCATCGACCGACTCCGGCCGCGACGAACGCCTTCCATCGCCAGGCGGCAATCATGGACGATCAGTACCGAACTCCGGTGGCAGCGAGAAGAACTTCCGTCCCGTTGGTGATCTTCTGTCCCACGACGGTCAGTTGCCGGTTCAGGGGGACCTCGACCACCACAAATCCGGCGGTCTTGGTGTCGACCTTGATCGATCCCGAAGCGTCCTTGAGCACGAACCAACATCCTGCTTCGGGACACTTCTCCACCATGGTGCCGCTGACGGTCACCGGCTGGCTGCCTGCATTCTGTCGCAGTGACGCCACGTTGGCGGATGCTTCGCCAGGATCCTGTCCCAGCACATGGGACCCTGCGGGAGCGCATCCGGCTCCGCACGCGATTAAAAATCCACCCACCACAGTGCCTGCCAGTCGCACTGAGATTATCGATGAGTTCATGGCACGGGTCCGATTCCCGGCGCTGCCGGGGGCACGCACTGCGCCGCAAGTCCCAGTTCGGAGATGAGCCCGGCGTGACCATCCACAAAATAGGCCACCCGGACTCCGCGTTCGGTCTTGCTCCTGAAATTATTCAGGGCGAATGCCTTTGGGGGATGCCAGGACCAGATTTCCGCCCCGTAATAGGTGGTCGACGGCTCGACAATCGCTGCCTCGCGTCCGAGGCGGGTGACCACGGTATTGAGGCAGTAGCTGCTGCCGTAGAAGTCGGCCATTCGTTTCGGACGGTTGGTGCTGGTTTGATTCATCGGATCGGCCGCGATGTCCGAGGGCACGCCATTGTCGGAGGGGCAACGGAAGAGATTCGTGGAGTTGCCGACGAACGGCATCGCGTAGGGCAGCCAGTTGGTGGTGCGGCAGGGCTTGCAGGGAAACGCAGCGCCCGCCTCGGGATCGGGGAACCGCGGTGGAAATTGTCCTGCGTGCTCGTTCACGTACAGGGTCATGGCGATGGCTAACTGACGGCTGTTTGAAGTACACGCAACGCGCTGGGCCTTCATCTTGGCTCCGGAAAGAGCCGGGAGGAGAAGACCCGCCAGAATGGCAATGATGGCGATCACTACCAGGAGCTCGATTAGGGTGAAGGCGGTGTGGTTCGAATGACCATTTCCATGGCGAGACCGGGCGCGGGGTGAATGCAAATGGCGGGTCATACAGCGATTTTGAATCTCTAGTCCCTCCGATGCCCGGTGGATACCCAGGAGGGGCGAGCGGAGCCTTCGCAGGGGTGAAGCGGCTCACACAAGGGGCGGGTGCGATGCGAGGTTTGCGCCTAGGGAGCGATCCGGCACCCATTAAAACATCCGCTTGGGCGTCTCGGTGGACAGCGGCCAAAGCCAGTCAGACTTTTCATCGTCGGGGACAAAGACGCCGCCGTCATCGCGTCCGTTGGGTCCCAAGGAAAAGAGGCGAAAGCTGCCGTCGGGGACGCGTTGATACTGGAAGGGCTTTGCGGTGCAGGGATCCAGGGGAATCGTCTTGAGAAGGTCGGGGACCAGGGCGTCCAGCGATTCTGGGTAGGCCTGGTGCGCCAGCCGGTAGCGTTCGAGTCCGCAGGCGATTTCGGCCATCCGGGAGATGGTCAGCAGACGATCCACCTTTGCCCCCGTCTTGATGAGCGCCGGGGCCAGCGCGGTTGTTAGCTGGCTGTAGAACCAGGGGCGTTCCTTCTTCAACTGTCGGACAATATTGGTCTCCAATCCACGGCCGGTCTGATGGGCTCCGATTTGTTCGGCCAGCAACTCATGGAGGCGAACCAGGGTAATCTGATTCTGACGGACCCAGCCGCGGGGAAGTCCGCGCGGGAAGGGTGCCTGAGAGGCGTCATTGCCCCCAACCGGCTTCGGGGGTTCAGGAGTCCGAATCCAGAGTTCCATCATCGCCAGTCCGAAGGTGCGTTCCCCGCGCAGCGCTCGCAGCAGGTCTTCGCGCGGTGTGCGGGCGGCGAATAGCGCCTGGAGCCGCTGCAGTTGCGCCTCGTTCCAGCGATGATCTGTCAGACCCTCCCATGCCATCCCGGTGCCCATGGTTTCCAGGGCGATCACCACCAACTGGTTGATGAGCAGAGGATCGGAACCCAGGGCGTGAGCCCAGCGTTCATTGAGTTCGATATCAGCCAGCGCACCGTCCGTATCTCCGGCAGCGAGACGGGCGGCGCAGCGGAGCTGGATGATTCGACTGATGGCCTTGCCGCGGGACAGTTGGGGCAACAGGGAGCTGATGTCCTCCTGCGTATAACTTCGGATAAAGCGCGCGAAGGGACGCCGCGTGGCTGTCTCCAGTTCATCCAGCTCGGGTTTCCAGAGACTAAGAGCGGCCAGGATATCTGCCGCCGGGGTTCCCGCCGTTGAGGGAAGGGGGAAGCTGTTGGTGGCACGAAATGCGGTCTGCCAGCGGGCCA
Source organism: Verrucomicrobiota bacterium (assembly GCA_039796255.1). Lineage (GTDB taxonomy): Bacteria > Verrucomicrobiota > Verrucomicrobiia > Limisphaerales > UBA9464 > UBA9464. Next base: position 14,984 of record JBDKKE010000607.1, read on the forward strand.
GCGGGGTTCTTCCGTCCGAGCCCTTGTTTTCCTCGGCTCCCAAACCGGGAAGCTTCAGGCCGTCCAGACGCGCGATTCCGTTCGTGTTGCGCCACACCGGCTCGCCCTTGACTACGTCGTACTCCAGCAGCGGTTTGAGCAATGGCGTCATCGCCACGTTCTGATCGTCGGTGACGGTCGCAGGTGACGTCCCGAAGAAACCCAGGGGATCCCCCTTCGCGGCGTAGGATTTCACCAGCGCCTGCCACTGCCGTTCCCCGCGCCAGTTCTCGAAGGCCCATAACAGGGCCAGCAGAGTGGCCAGTGTCAGAGCGGTGAAAAACGAGCCGCGAGCGAGCCGAAACCAAAGGGGACGCCGGGAAGGGGTGAGTGATGCTGGGTTCATGGATGTTCAAACCTGGGACGGGACCAAACTTGGGTAGCCGAGGCGTCCGAAGTGCGGGCCGCGGAGACTGCTTCGCGGACGCGGTGGGGCGATCGGCTGGCGTTCGGGAGCGGGGGCATCCTCCAACAGCGCCGAGATCAGAGCCTGCTGGTGATGCCATTCCTCCAGGGGGAGGTCGCCGCGTCCTGAATCACGGCGGGTTAACGGGGCCCCATTGCGGGCCGCATGCTCCGCGGAGGAATCCAATCCAACCACCACGACCCAGGCGGCGAGAAGCGAAGCCCAAACCCAGGGTGTTGGGAGGAGAAACTCCCGGCATGCCGTGATCCAGGTGGTCGCTGAACAGGTGGGGATTGGACGTTGCGCCGCGAGGATCGTCGCCTTCCAGGACGAGGGCACGGGGCGCATGGCCTGATAGGCCATCCGCTGTTCCAGTGCGTCGGGAACGGTCTCGAGCGAATGCGGTTCGTTTTCGGGTTTCATCGGGGGGTCCTTCTCGTGGTCAACGAAGCTCCTCATACAGCGGACGCAGCCGCACCCGCAGTTTGTCTAATCCGTAACGATACCGGCTGGCTGCCGTGTGGAGGGGAATCTCCAAGGTGGCGGCGATGCGCTCAAAGGTGAGTCCCTCCCACAGCTTGAGATGCACGACGGCGCGCTGGTCGGAGGGCAGGTCGGAAAGGGCCGCGGCTAGTTCGAGTCGAAAGGCGGCTTCGTCGGGATCGGATGTGCGAGCAAACAACTCAGCCGGTTGGACGGCAAAGGCGGTCACCGTCCGGCGACGGACATCCTGGCGGCGGATGAGATCCACCACCGCATGGTGTGTCAGGCGCAGGAGGTAGCCGCGAGCATCCCGGATTCCTTCCAGTGGATGCCGGTGGTTCGCCAGTTTGGAGAAGACCTCCTGAAGCACGTCGCGGGCATCGGCGTCCGCCCGCGTCAGATTCAGTGCGAACGCGAACAACGCGTCAGCATGAGCCTCATACAATTGTTCGAGCAGTGAACGGGACATCGGGGCGGCCGGGGCAAGGACGCGCCCCGCCGCCCAGTTTGTCTAGTGGAGGTCCTGAAGTGTGGGTGCCGTGCTTCAGGACCGAAGCGCCCGGTACAGGAGCTGTAGCCGGAGTCTTGTTACTTGCCCTTGGGCGCTGCCACCACCGGAGCGGGCTCGGCGAGGGCCAGCTTCTTCGCCAGGATGCTCTCCTTGATCTTTTGCGCCAGATCCGGCTTTTCGATGAGAGTCTTCCGGGCTGCCTCGCGTCCCTGTCCGATGAGATCTCCGGCATATTGCAGCCAGGCCCCCTTTTTCTCCACCACGCCGCAGTCCACCCCGACGTCGATGAGGCAGCCCTCCTTGTCGATTCCGTGATTAAACAGGATGTCGAACTCCGCTTCGGCGAAGGGCGGCGCCACCTTGTTCTTCACGATCTTCACCTTCACGTGGTTGCCCACGACATTGCCGGCGGCATCCTTGAGGGCGTCCTTGCGCCGAATATCAATGCGCACACTGGCGTAAAACTTGAGCGCCTTGCCGCCGGGAGTCGTCTCGGGACTACCGAACATAACGCCGACCTTTTCACGCAGCTGGTTGGTGAACAGGCAGGTGGTCTTCGCCTTGCTCAGGATGGCGGTGAGCTTGCGCAGGGCCTGCGACATCAGGCGCGCCTGCATGCCCATGGTGGCCATTCCCATCTCGCCCTCCAGTTCCGCCTTTGGCACCAGGGCCGCCACGGAGTCCACAACGATGATGTCCAGAGCGCCGGATCGGGCCAGGGTTTCGCAGATGGTCAGGGCTTCCTCTCCGGAGTCGGGCTGCGACACCAGCAGGTTCTCCAGATCCACTCCCAGTTTTTTGGCGTAACCCGGATCCAGCGCGTGCTCAGCATCAATGAAGGCCGCGACGCCGCCCGCCTTCTGGGCATTGGCGATCAGGTGAAGCATCAGTGTGGTCTTGCCGGAGGATTCCGGACCGTAGATCTCTACGATACGTCCGCGCGGCACCCCCCCGACGCCCAGAGCGAGGTCAATGGAAAGAGCCCCACTGGGAATCACCTCGATTTTCCGCAAAGCTCCGGCTGCGCCAAGACGCATGATGGCGCCGTCCCCGAAGGACTTGGTGATGCTAGAGATGGCCGCTTCCAGGTCACGGGACTTGGCGGCGGCGAGCTTGGCGATTTCGGGATCCACCGCCACCGCGACAGCGGGAGCCTTGGTGTCGGAGGCTTTAGATTCAGGTTTTACGGGAGCGGGCATACGATTGGGAAAATGGAGGTTATGAAACTGGCCGCGAGGCTAGGAGGGGGGTCGGCCAAGTCAATCGCGTGTCCGTTGTAGCCCGGTCGGGGTCCTGAGATTTAACCATCCACATCCGGTCCACGGGGTCACTGCTGCCTGAGCGCTGAGGGCATGCAAAGTGAGTTCGCCTGGAAAATGCGTGAACCTATTCTTGAAACCCAGGGCCAGAAATACGCACTTCCCAACGGACGCAAACGTTATAGATCTCCACAACACTGGTTGTGAGCTGAGGGTTCGTCGAAATTCTCGATTGCGGCGCAAACATCGGTGGACGTGGGAGTGATGGATATCGCAGCGGGTCCGCGGCGAATCCACACCATGAGGACACTGATGTCCGCCGGAGAGACACCGGAGATCCGGCTGGCTTGCCCCAATGTAGACGGTTGAATCTGCGTCAGCTTCTGCCGCGCCTCGAGGCGAAGACCGGGAACTCGATCGAAGGCGATCCACGAGGGGATCGTTTCGTCTTCCAGGGCGCGGAACCGTTCTACTTCCGCCGTTTGTCGAGCGATGTAACCTGCGTACTTCAGGGAGATTTCCACCTGCTGGGTGATTTCCGAGGGCAGCGTTGAATCACGCAGGGGCAGGGATTGATAGGTGATCTCCGGTCGACGCAACAGTTGAGCGAGCGTTTCGGTGCCGGACCGGACGGTCTCCAATCGGTGCAACTCCTCCTTGATGGCTCTCTGTTTGGTGAGGAACCGTTGATGGTTCCTTTCCGGAAGAAGACCGAGTTGGTATCCGATCTCTGACAACCGCAGATCCGCATTGTCCTGCCGCAGGATCAACCGGTGTTCGGCGCGGGAAGTGAACATTCGATACGGCTCGGTGGTCCCCTTGGTAATTAAATCGTCAATCAGGACACCGATGTACGCCTGATCCCGACGAAGGGTGAGGGGCGGTTTCCCCTGGACGCGCAGGGCGGCGTTGATTCCGGCCATAAGTCCCTGAGCAGCAGCTTCTTCATAGCCAGATGTTCCGTTGATTTGCCCGCCAAGAAATAAATTGGGACATCCCTTGGTTTCCAGCGAGGCATTGAGTTGCGTGGGAAAGCTGAAGTCGTACTCGACGGCGTAGGCGGGTCGCATGATTTCGGCCCGCTCGCATCCGATAATGGACCGGACCATCTCAAACTGAACCTCCATCGGCAGGCAGGTGGAGAATCCGTTGACGTAGATCTCATCGGTGCCAATGCCCTCCGGTTCGAGGAATATCTGATGCCTCTCCTTATCTGCGAAGCGAACGAACTTGTCTTCAATGCTCGGGCAGTATCGGGGACCGACTCCCTCGATGATGCCGGAGTACATGGGCGACTTGTTCAGGTTTGCGAGAATCACCTCACGGGTACGTTCCGTGGTATGGGTGATGTGACATGGGACCTGTCCGCCCGCCTTCGACAGAATGGAACCCGGAGGATAGGGGCGCTCTCCCCGGGTCTCAGGGTTTGTTGTCTGGCTATTGGTGGGGGTAAATCCGCTGTCGGTCCGCAGATGTTCCACGTGGAACATCGAATTGTCCCACACATCGTTCTTCCAGTAGGAGAACCAGGGGATGGGATCATCGCCCGGTTGGGCCTCGCAGCGCGAGAAGTCGATCGATTGTCGAACAAGGCGAGGAGGAGTCCCAGTTTTGAGGCGGCCCAGCGTCAGTCCTAATTCCTGCAAAGACCCCGAAAGGCTCATGGCGGCGGCCTCCCCTGCCCGACCTCCGGACTGTTGGTTAGAGCCAACGTGCATCAGTCCCCTGAGGAATGTTCCGGTGGTCACGACGACGGTTTTGGCAACGAACTCAACTTCGAGGGAGGTTTGAACACCAAACGTTTCATCACGCCGTGGTAGTAGCCGAACCGTCTGTCCCTGTTTGCAATCCAGATTGGGCTGACGTTCGCAGACCCACTTGAGGTAAAATTGATAGGCCTTCTTGTCGCATTGCGCCCGGGGAGCCCACACGGAGGGACCCTTGCGAGTGTTGAGCATGCGAAACTGGAGTCCGGAGAGGTCGGTTGCCTTGGCCATCTCCCCTCCCAAGGCGTCAATTTCCCTGACGAGGTGTCCTTTTGCGAGACCGCCGATGGCGGGGTTGCATGACATCTGGCCGATGGTGTCCAGATTGATTGTCAAAAGAAGGGTCTGACATCCCATCCGAGCCGCGGCCAATGCCGCCTCCACTCCAGCGTGGCCAGCTCCAATGACGATGACGTCGTAGTGTTTCGGATATACCCACATGCGTCCTAGGGAGAGACTAGGGAGAAGCCCCATTGAGCCAAGGATTGTTCCACGTGGAACAATTGATCCGATGAAGTCTCAACTTGGGTCCTGGACCGATCATGGAAACGCCTCGAACAAGGTTCACTGCGCGATTGCCGCAAATCCTGGTTTTCCAGTAGGGTTCCTGTCAGCAACGCATCATGGATGTTACCAAAGCCGCCTTCGGCACCTGGAATGGGGGCCGGTTCATGAACTACGGGGAGCGTCTCTCCGAAGATCTGTGGATTGAATTGGTACGAAAGGCTTACCAGGAAGGGATTCGAACGTTTCTGACGGCAGACGTTTACGGTAATGGGGCAGCAGACATCCTGTTGGGAAGGGCTTTGGAAGGAGTTCCTCGAGACTCCTACTGTTTAGTGGGAATGGTGGGACACGATTTCTACAGTGCCCGTCGGGATGGGGCGAAGGGCTTTCCACGATTCTCCGATCCACAGCTGCGGTCGCCGTCCGAGTTCGGGAGCTATCTGCGGATGGCTACCGAAAAGGCCCTGGAGCGTTGCCGGGCGGACCGCTTCGATCTCCTGCTCCTGCACAATCCGGATCAGACTGGCTACACCAGTGACCGCGTCTGGACGAGCCTTGAAGCACTCCGAGAGGCTGGGCTCGTGGACCGTCTCGGTGTTGCGCCTGGACCTGCAAATGGATTCACCCTCGATTTGATTCTTTGTTTGGAGCGGTTCGGAGCCCTTATCGATTGGGCGATGATCATTCTGAACCCCTTCGAGCCTTGGCCGGGATCACTGGTGCTTCCTGCGGCAGAAAAACAGGAGGTCAGCGTCATGACACGGGTTGTAGACTACGGCGGGGTCTTTCATGACGACGTCAAGCCCGGGCATTCCTATGGGACAGGGGATCATCGGGCCTTTCGACCGGCAGGATGGATTGAAAGCGCCCATGCGAAGCTCGAACAGCTTCGGCCAATTCTGGAACGTCATCACCTGACTGCTCTACAGTTTGCCTGTGGCTGGTGCCTTCAGCAGCCCGCGGTCAAGAGTGTTGTACCGACGTTGATTCAGGAGGTGGGGGCGGGGGCAAAGCCGATCGACGTCAAGTTGAGGGAATTGGCGACGCTGCCGGAGTCGCACTTTGAGGCATCGGAGTTGACCCGGATTGAAGAGATCGGCAACAATAAGGGCTGCATGCACTTGAAGGGTTCCAGTCGGACATATACGACAACTCCGATTGCCGATCAGTGGGGATTAAGTTCGGAGCTGGAAGCTGTGGCTCGTCGTTGGGGTATTGATCCGGATCGGGAACTCGTCCACATGGCGGCCGGACAATGAAGATCCTGCTGCACGATTATTCAGGGCACGCATTTCTGCTCCAACTGGCCCGCCAATTGGCCCGGGATGGGCATGAGATATTGCATGTCCATTTCGCCGGATTTCAAACCCCGAAGGGGAAAGTAGGGCGCCGACCGGATGATCCGCCACGCTTTGAGACACGGGGCCTTGTTCTGCAGGAAGCCTTTGCAAAGCACAGTTATGTGAAGCGCCTGAGCCAGGAGTTTGCCTATGGGCGGCTGCTGGCCAGGACGATCGAGGAGTGGCGGCCAGATGTGGTTTTTTCGTCGAACTGTCCTCTGGACCCGCAGCACCTGGCGCAGAACGCTGCGGTTCGTCTGGGAATTCCCTTCATTTTCTGGGTGCAGGACATCTATTCCGTCGCCATTGCCAATGTTCTTCGACGCAAGTTCCCCGGGGTGGGATGGTTGGTTGGAGCACGCTATATCTCGTTGGAGAAGAAGCTTTTGAGACGATCCGCTCGGGCCATTGTCATCACCGAGGATTTTGTCCCGGTTCTGACCGGTTGGGGGGTTGACCGGTCCCGAATCGATGTGGTGGAGAACTGGGCGGCCCGTGAAGAATTGCCGCAGCGGCCCAAGGACAATCCCTGGTCCCGTGCCCAGGGTCTGCACGATCGGTTGGTATTCATGTACTCGGGGAGCATCGGTCTCAAGCACGATCCGGGATTGCTGTTGGCGGTGGCCGAGGCGTTTAAGGACCGTCCAGAGATCCAGGTGGTGGTTGTTTCCGACGGGCCTCCCATGGAATGGCTTAGACAGCATGGCGCGGGACTTAACAATCTGCGCCTCCTGCCGTTTCAGCCTTATGAGATGCTACCGGACGTGGTGGCCACCGGCGATATCCTGATGGCGGTGCTCGACCCGGAAGCAGGGGTCTACTCGGTGCCTTCGAAAGTGCTGACTTACCTGTGTGCCCGCCGTCCATTGCTGGCATCCCTGCCGCTGGAGAACCTGGCTTCGCGGATTCTGATGCGGGAGAATGCTGGCGTGGTGGGAGCGGCAGGAGACCGGGAGGCCTTTGTCGCGGGAGCACGGCGACTGGCGGCAGACCCAGTCCTGAGGGCGACGATGGCGGACAACGGGCTGGCGTACGCAAATCGAACGTTCGATATCACCGCGGTGGCGGCCCGAATCGCCGACATCGCCCATCGGGCGCATACCGGCGGATCCTGAGGATCCGCCGGTCCCTAAAGGTGCGAAAATTCCGGAGGTGCATCTGGACCTCCCGGCGCTGATCTCCTACCGGCTGGGAGCTACCAGGATGTCCAGCATGCCGACGAGGGCGTGATGCTCGCGTCCAGCCAGTTGAGTGAGTTCCTTCAGCCACTTCGCATTGCGGTAATACACGGCCTCCGGATCTGCGATCCGTCCGGTGACGATGGCCTCGATGATTTCCTCGGCACCGGTGCGGATGTCCACCCGCGGGACGATCCCCTCCTCCTTCATTCGCGCGGTGCTGACGTGATAATTGCGGGTGTCGGGATTCTCGAGCTTCACGTACACCTCGCGGCAGGAGGGATTGATCTCCTTGAAGATGGCGATGAGATCCACCACGCGGAGATTTTCTGAGGCAATGTTGTAGACCAGATACTTGTGATTCGGATTCTCAGCGAAGTAGATCAGGGCCCGGGCGCAGTCGGCCACGTGCAGGAGCGGACGCCACTGAAGGCCGTCGCCAAAGACGCGGACCTCATTGTACAGCGTGGAGCAGTAGCTGAAGATGTTGATTACCAGGTCGAACCGCATGCGGGGACTGAATCCGTACAGGGTGCCGTTCCGGAGGATGGCCGGACGCCAGTTTGCGTCGGCCAGACCGACGATGAAGTTGTCGGAATCCACCTTCGATTTGGCATAGGTGGTGAGCGGCTTGGTGTGGCCATCCTCGTCCACCTCCTCTGGCGATTCGCCGTAGACCGAGCACGACGAGGAGAACACGGCCCGGATTCCCCGCTTCTTGCAGGCGATGGCCAGATCCCGGGTGGACTCGAAGTTGACCTCCTCAGTCAGTCGAGGATTCAGCTCGGCGCTGGGGTCGTTGGAGATGGCCGCGAGGTGGATGACCACCTGGATGTCCTTGAGGATGTCCTCAAGAGCCGCGGGATCGGCCAGAACTGCCCGCAGATCCTGGCGCAGAATCTCCACCGAGGGACGCATCGCCCGCAGGTGTTCCACACCGAAATAACCGATGTCGAGGACGCGGATCTTGTGTCCCCGGACGAGTAATTTGGGAATGAGCACTGAGCCCAGATAGCCGGCGCCGCCGGTGACGAGGATATTCATTGGAAAGGGTGTGGCTGGGTTGGAGCCTTCACTTTTGGAAGTATTCACGGACCGACTCAAACAAGTAGTCGATTTCCGCGTCGGTCATCACCGTGTGCAGGGGCAGGGAGACGAGGTTGTCTTTGATTGCGTTCGTAAACGATAGATCCTGACGGCGGTATTTGCCCCGGTAGAACTTGAGATCGTGGTTGGCGGTGTAGTACCGCCGGACGCCGATATTCTTGGACTGCATGTAGCTCACGAACTGACCGGCGTCCTCGCCCAGGATGATGGGAAAGTAGAGGTACGGGCATTCCACGCCGGCGCCGATCTTCATGGCGCGCAGGCAACCCCGTGACTCGAGTCCGGCAAAGAACTCCTGGTAGCGGGCGGCATTCTTGGCGCGGCTGCCGAGAATGAAGTTGACCTTTTCGAGGTTTCGGAGCCCCACCAGGGCGCAGACCTCGGTCATTTTGGAATTCAGGCCCGGGAGGTCCACGTCACCGCGGGTTTTCTCGTATTGGCCGAAATCACGCAGGCGGAGCAGATACTCGGCGATCTCCGGATCATTGACGATGTTGCCGCCACCCTCCATGGAGCTGAAGATCTTGGTGGCGTGGAAGCTGATCATTTCGCTGAACCCGTACTCCCAGGAGTGCTTTCCCTTGAAGCGGGAACCGAAGGCTGGCGCGTTGTCGAGAATCACGGCCAGAGAAGCGGATTTGGCCAGGGCAGTCAGTTTCTCCAGATCGACCAGATTGCCGTAGGCTCCGACGGCCACCACCATGCGGATATCCGGTGAATCGACCGCCGTCTTGTTCAGGTCCAGTACCAGCCCCTCGTCGACGTCGCAGAATACTGGGCGAAGGTTGTTGGTGACGAGGGCGTTGATGGTTCCGGAGAAGGTGAAGGAGGGCACCAGCACCTCGAAGGAGTCATGGGGTCCGAAACCGAGCTTTTCCTTCCAGGCCTGGATCAGGTGATACAGGGACATCTCCCCATTGCAATTGACTGAGGGAGTGATCGGGCAGCCGAAGTACTGCTGCAGCTTGTCCTCGAACTGGCGCGCGTGTGGGGAATTGTTGGTCACCAACCCCGACTGCAGACACTGGGCGAAGTCACTCTGGATTTCCGACAATTCGGGAAGGAAGGGTCTGACAATATTGAGCTTCATCTCGATTCAAAAGGGAGCGCGGAGCCCACATCCGAAAACAGGGCATTGATGCCAGGGGAGCCAGCGACACTGCGCGAGTCGTCCAATCCAAAGGGGTCGGAAATCATTCACGCGTAGTTCCGTGGCCGGAAGCCGGGATGCTATCCAGCGACATCGTGGGAAGATCCTACCCATTAACGTTTCGGCTGGAAAGTGAAGAAGTGACCGGCTCTGCGGGCGGTTCTCCCGGGCGAAGGATCGATGCGGATTCCTTGGGAGAATTGGCTCGCCCTGGCGCCCTGGACTTGCGAAGGGAGTTTGCACGATCCATGACCCCTCCCCTGCACTCCCTCCGCGCCGGTGTGATCGGCACCGGATTCATTGGCCCAGTTCACGTTGAGGCCCTGAAACGCCTGGGCGTCCAGGTCACCGCCATTTGCGGATCCACCCGTTCCGCCCAGGCGTGTGCGGATCGGTGGGGCATTCCAGAGG
>JBDKKE010000608.1:0-4707 GCA_039796255.1 Verrucomicrobiota bacterium
CCACAGAACACGGCGTCACTGCCTTTGGTGTTCATCCGGGCACGGGCGAGATCCTGATGGTGGAACAGGATGGGGGACGCATTGTGAAGCTGGTGGATCCGGCGACTCCGGAGCCGTCGGCGGCCCCCGAGGCGCCTATGGCCATTGCCTTGACCGGTCCGACAAAAATCGACCCCGTCGAGCCGGTGAAGTCCTCAGTGACCCCGGAGGTGGACTCGAAGCCGGAGGCACTGGTGCTGTCGACTCCGCAGGACCGATCGACGACTGCTTTGGTGTCGCGGGATCCGATGCCCTCCCCGCCGACAGTGGCTCCGGAGCCGTCAGCGAAGCAGTCTTCGCCGCCCACCTCTACGGAATCACCGGCGGCGCTCAGTACGCTGGCCTTGAGTGTGCCGGTGGCGTTGTCGGATCGCTCCGCCCCGTCGACCTTGACCCCGGCGTCTCCGCCCACCGCAGTGGAGGCTCAGGTCTCCCGTGTGGCGGATTCCCGTGTGCCGGAGTCGCTCACACTGGCGGCTTTGCCGGCCTCCACGCCGGCTGCATCGGCTTCTCCGGCGGGTGATTCCGAGGCCACCGACGATCCTGTCGAGGCGACCCCGGCCATCGTTCCCATTCGCACGGTCTGGGAGTTGGGGACTGACGAGGCACAACCGCGTTCGCCGATGGTGCCGTACCATGAATTCGGGGTGCAGAATGACCGGATTGACCCGCCTCCCGGTTGGGTCACCCGCCTCCCAGGGGACCCGCAGTACCTGGCGGATTCCAATCCGGGTCCGGACGATGATTTCTATTTCGCCGGAACCTATCCGGCCGGATTCAATACCCTCGAGGACTTGCTGGAGGTCCCGAACGATGAGCCGACCTGGGCCTGGGAGCGGAGTCTGACCGCCGGAGATCCGGCCAACCGCATTCATTTCTCATTGGCACCCGCCCAGGTGATTCCAGGGTCGGGGCTCCGTCTGAGCTTCGAGTTTGGCACGGGCGGATCCATGGAGGGTGGCGTTTTCCGGTCGGGATTCTCCATTCACGACGTTGCGGTGCGCTTCCGCAACGGACTGGGGGTGAGGACGCCGCTCTATGTCCGACGATTGGCGCGGCCGACGGCAGTGATTCTGGAGTTTACCACCGACCAGGTGGCCGCCCTGGAGGGACCGAACTCGATTGAGTTTGTGCGCAGCGGTCCTACGCAACGGAATACCGCCTACTGGCTCGACTACGATTTCGTCAAACTGGAAGCGGTCCCTCCGGTCCGCTCCGTGTGGCAGATCGGCACCGATGAAGATTCCAGGAATGCGGTCGCACACCCTTATCGCGAATTCGGGGCGCAGAACGAACAGAGGGATCTTCCTCCGGGTGCGGTCACCCGTCCGCCGGAGGATTCCTCAGATGTTTCCAGGCCAAATGTCGGGCAGAATCCCGGGCCGGATGACGACTTCTATTTCGCCGGGACCTATCCTGCGCGATTTAATGGGTTGACCCAGCCGCTGGTGGTGGCTGCCGACGAACCGTCCTCCGCCTGGGAACGAAGTCTTACCGGAACCGACCCGGCCAACCGGCTTCATTTTCAACTGACCCCGGCCCAGGTGGCATCCGGCGCCTGGCTTCGACTGGGCTTTGAGTTTCCTGCCGCCCGCTCGGCGGCGAAGGGAGTGTTCCGCCCCGGGTTTGCTTCCCACGATGTCACGGTCACTTTTGTCAACGGCCAGGGGGTGAGAACCTCGTTGTATGCCAAGAGCCTGACGCGGCCGGCGGTCGCGGTGCTGGATTTCAAGGCGTCCGACGTCCGGGCGTCGGCGGGACCGAACACCATCGAGTTCGCTCGGGTGGGACCGGTCAGGCCGGGCATGTCCTACTGGCTCGCGTTCGATTACGTGAAGCTCCAGACGGTCACCGCCTCCAGTGTTCAGGAATCCGCTACCCGCGCGGAACGGGAGCGCGCGGCGACCGCGCTTCGGACCGCACGGCTGCGGGCCGCGATGCCGGAAATCTTCGCGCCGGGACGGAGCCTGGGATATGGCATGGAAACCGTGGACGGCGTCGAGTACCTGACCCTGACCTATGCCCGACCTGAGCCCGCCCCCGAAGGGATTACCCATCGGGTGGAGGTCAGCGAGGATCTGATGCACTGGACGGCGGCGGGCGTGATCCCGGTGGAAAGTCGGGTCGAGGGGGGACTCCGCATTCTCACCGAGCGGGACAGCGTGGCGCTGCGGGGAAAATCCACCCGTTTTCTCCGCCTGCGGGTGATTGCCGACGAGGAAATGCCGGCAGCAGACGGGGCGAAGTAGGGGCCGCCCCAAGTTGAGTTGAAGGCAGTCGGATGGCCCTGGTGAGGGCCCTGGTGACTGCTCCTGTCTGCATCTGCCTGCGGCAATCCTTACCGCTGGGGAATGACGATGCCGGATGACGACGCCTCAGGGCAACGGTCGGGAGCCGCGATTCAGGCCGTGGACGAATTCCTCCACGTACCACCATTCCACCTTCTCCCGCGCCCAGGACGTCTTTCGCAAAAACGTCAGGCTGGATTTCACGCTGGGGTTGGTTTGGAAGCAGCGAATGGGGATGCGGTCCGCCATGGCCGCCCATCCAAACCGATCCACGAGTTGATGCAGGATGCGCTCCAATGAAATGCCGTGTAACGGATCTCGGGGATGGGTTTCAGGCGCGGGCATGGTGGGGAGGCCGGAAGGAATTCCTTCCGCGAGAAGTGGGAACAGAGGAGACCTGCCAAACACTCAGGTTCCCCGGCGGGAAGTCGGAGGCGCCGCCTTGGGCTTTTCCTTCTTGGGCTTTTTGACTTCCTTTTTCTGACTGTGATTTCCTTTGGCCATGGCAGCAAACAGGTACGCCGTTCGTACGCCGTTTGGCAATCAAACATGCACCGAAGCGTGATGCGGGCGGATGGTGGATGCCCGGGAACGCGGGTATTCCCCGTCCGTTGCGGTTGATCCCTTGCCGCGGAACCCGTCGCTCCGCATGCTCCCCATTCAATTATGGCGAGGCGTCAGTATCCATTTCATTTGATCGAACCGAAGTGGCAGCAGCGTTGGGATGCGGAACAAACTTTCCGGGCCTGGAACCCCGGCGAGGCCGTTCCTGCGGATCATCCCTTCGGCCGGCGGCACGGGGTGTCGGGAAAGTCACTCACCGCTGCGGAATTGCCGCCGAAGTTCTACATCCTGGACATGTTTCCCTATCCTTCCGGAGCGGGATTGCATGTCGGGCATCCGGAGGGGTACACGGCTACAGACATTCTCTCCCGCTATCGGCGGGCTCAGGGATACAATGTCCTCCATCCGATGGGATGGGACGCCTTTGGGCTTCCCGCTGAGCAGTACGCGGTGAAGACCGGACAGCATCCGCGTCTGACTACCGAGGTCAACATCGCCAACTTCACCCGGCAGATCAAAAGCCTGGGTTTCAGTTATGACTGGACGCGTGAGGTCGCCACGACGGATCCGGAGTACTTTCGCTGGACGCAGTGGATCTTTCTGCAGCTCTACAATGCTTGGTTTAACCCGGCGACGCAGCGGGCGGAGCCGATTTCCAAGCTGACCCTCCCCTCCGAATGTGACACGCCGGCCCGGCAGCGCGCCTATCGCGATGTCCGGCGACTGGCGTTCGTCAGTGAGGCCCCGGTGAATTGGTGTCCGGAATTGGGCACCGTGCTGGCCAACGAGGAGGTCATCGACGGAAAGAGCGAGGTGGGGGGCTTCCCGGTCGTTCGCCGCCCGATGCGTCAATGGATGCTCCGGATCACCGCCTACGCGGAGCGGCTCCTGCGGGATCTGGAGACGATTGATTGGACGGATTCCCTCAAGGAGATGCAGCGAAACTGGATTGGCCGCAGCGAGGGCGCCCTGGTGGACTTCTCCGTTGCCGGGAGCACGGAACGCATCACGGTGTTTACCACGCGTCCGGACACGCTCTTCGGAGCCACCTACATGGTGCTGTCCCCGGAACATGCCCTGCTTCCGTCGATCACCACGCCCGCGCAGGCGGCGGCGGTGAAGCAGTACCAGCAGTTCGCGGCGGGGAAGTCCGATCTGGAGCGCACCGAACTCTCCAAGGACAAGACAGGCGTCTTTACGGGCGCGTTGGCGATCAATCCGGTGAACGGGGAACACATTCCGGTATGGATCGCCGACTACGTGCTGGCGAGTTACGGAACCGGCGCGATCATGGCCGTGCCGGCGCATGACACGCGGGATTTTGAGTTTGCCGAGAAGTTTGGGTTGCCCGTGATCCAGGTGGTGGAGCCTCCGGCGGGACGGGACTGGAAGGGATTCACCGACGACGGCATTGCGGTCAACTCAGCATCGCCGGCGTTGAGCTTGGATGGCCTCCCGACTCCCGAGGCGAAGGCGAGAATCATCGATTGGCTCGACGCGCAGGGACTTGGAAAGCGGACCATCAACTACAAGCTGCGCGACTGGCTGTTCAGCCGGCAGCGTTACTGGGGAGAACCGTTCCCGATTGTCTGGAAGCGCGGCGAGGACGGCGAGCTGTATCATGAGGCGGTGTCGGAGGACGCCCTGCCGCTGATTCCGCCGCCCCTGGATGACTATAAGCCCACCCCCGACGGGCGTCCGCCGCTGGCGCGGGCGACCGACTGGGTCCAACTGCCGGACGGTTCCCTGCGCGAGACCAACACCATGCCCCAGTGGGCCGGTAGTTGCTGGTACTATCTGCGCTATCTGGACGCCC
>JBDKKE010000609.1:0-17070 GCA_039796255.1 Verrucomicrobiota bacterium
AAATCCCCAACCTGCTGTTCCTGGGAGACGACACCACTTCGGCCTCCGGAGCGCTGTCCCTGCGACGGGTGGAACTCGTGACGACAACTCCGAAGCTGTCCATCCGGACGCAGTCCACGGCGGCATTGGAAGTGACCTGGCCGGCCAATGCGGGTCTCTGGACCCTCGAACAATCCCCGGTCCTTGGAGACACGTCGAACTGGCGACCCGTGGAAGATTCTCCATCGAATGCCGACGGACTCCACCGGCTGACGCTCACCGCCGACGCGTCGGCGCGCTACTTCCGGCTGCGGCAGTGATTTCCGCGCGCTACTCCGCCACGTAGACGTTCTTAAGCTCGGTATAGCCCTCCAGCGCGGACATCCCGAGGTCGCGTCCGAGTCCGCTGGACTTGTATCCACCAAACGGCGCCTCGACGTGGACGCTGCTGTGCGAGTTGATGCTCAGCACCCCGCTCTGCACCGCCCGGCTCACGCGCAGCGCCCGGCGCAGATCATTGGTCCAGATGGATCCGCTCAAGCCGTAGGGGGAGGCATTCACTTCCCGCAGCATCGTGGCCTCGTCGTCGAACGGGGTGATGGCCACCACCGGACCGAAGATCTCCTCGCGCCAACAACGATCGTTTCGGCCCACATCGAGCAGGACGGTGGGTTCGAGATAGAATCCCTTCGGATGGGGCCGTCCGCCCCCGCAGGCAAAGCGACTGCCGCGACTCCGGGCGTCGGCGAGGTACTCCTCCACCGAGGCCCGCTGGGCTGCCGAAACCATCGGACCGAGCTGCGTCTCGGGACTCGCCGGATCCCCGACCACCACCTTGCGGGTGGTGGCGACGAAGCGCTCGACGAAACGGTCGTAGATCGAACGCTCCACAAACATCCGGCTGCGCGCACAGCAGTCCTGTCCGGTATTGGCAAACACGCTCATCGGCGAGGACTCCGCGGCGCGCTCCCAGTCGGAGTCGGCAAAGACAATGTTGGGTGACTTGCCACCCAGTTCCAGGGACACCCGTTTGATGTCCCGGGCCGCCAGTTCCATGATGCGGCGTCCGATCTCCGTGGACCCGGTGAACGACACCTTGCGAATAAGCGGGTGCGTCACCAGCGCGTCCCCGACCGCGGCGCCGGATCCGGGCAGAACCTGGAGGACTCCCGGCGGAAGTCCGGCGGCGTGGGCGATCTCCCCCAGGGCCAGGGCGGTCAGCGGGGACAGCGAGGCGGGCTTGAGCACCACGCAATTTCCCGCAGCCAGGGCGGGCGCGGCCTTCCAGCAGGCGATGGGGAAGGGGAAATTCCACGGCACAATCGCCGCCACCACGCCCATGGATTCCCGGCGGGTGAAGTCGAATCCGCCCCGCGACACGGGCAGCGTCTGTCCGCCAAACTTGGTGATGGCCCCCGCGTAGTACTCGAACACCCGGGCTCCCAGACCCGCCTCGTCGCGGGCATCGCTGATCGGCTTGCCGATGGAGAGCATTTCGAACTCCGCCAGATGCTCTGCGTAATCACGGAGCAGTCGGGCCACCTGAAACAGGATCTCGGTGCGTTTCCCCGGCGCCATGTCCCGCCAACCGCCCTCCCAGGCGCGATGCGCGGATTCCACCGCGGCAGCAACATCGCTGACGTCCGCAGCGGCCACCTCGGCGAAGGGTTGCTCGGTGGCGGGATTGATCAGGGTCGTCCGCCGGGCCGAGGCGGAATCCTTCCGGGCACCATCCACGTAAAGCAAATTGGGCAACTGCATGGGCCAAGAATGAGGGAGGAGACCGCAGGGAAGAAAGGGTGAACCACGGAGGGGGAGGGATTTGAACCACAGAGACACAGAGGAGAGGGAATGATTCGGAGAGGGAGTATCGAAGCCAATCCAAGGCAGCCGATGGCGGACCCATTCAAGCGCAGTCCCCCTTCAGTTCCGATCCCCCGGGCCTTTCTCTGTGTCTCTGTGCCTCTGTGCCTCTGTGGTAAAATCCCCCTCCCCCCCTCGGTGGTTTATGCGGCCCGGGTCACGACTCCGCCCGACGCGCGGCGTTGATGCCCATGATGCCACCCAGAAGGTTGATCACACGGGTGTCGATGCATCCCAGTTCGCGCAGGCGGGCTTCAACGCCGCGCTGGGCGGGGTACTTCTCCAGAGAAGCCAGAATGTAGCTGTGGGTGTCGGATTCACCGCAGAAGAGGCGTCCGAAGACCGGCACCAGATATCGCAAGTATTGGAAGTAAACCCACCGCCACACGGCGGAATCAGGCTTTCCGAAATCGAGGATCAACAG
Source organism: Verrucomicrobiota bacterium (assembly GCA_039796255.1). Classification (GTDB taxonomy): domain Bacteria; phylum Verrucomicrobiota; class Verrucomicrobiia; order Limisphaerales; family UBA9464; genus UBA9464. Next base: position 2,267 of record JBDKKE010000609.1, read on the forward strand.
ACGTCCGCCAGGCCGGGTCACCCGAAGCAGTTCCCGCAATCCCCGGTCCAGATCGGCCAGATTGCGCAGGCCGTAGCTGATGGTCACCACATCGAATTCGCCGTCGGCAAACGGCAGGTTCAACGCGTCGCCCTGCTCAAACCGGGGAGGAGTTCCCATCGACGCCGGCAGGGCCGCCGCCCGTCGCCGGGCCACCGACAGCATGGGCTCGCTGAAGTCGAATCCCACGGTATCCGCTCCCGCCCGGGCTAGCGCGAAGGCGACATCCCCCGTGCCGCAGCAGACATCCAGCGCCCGCTCTCCGGGTTGTACCGCAGCCAGACGCAACAATCGGCGCTTCCACCAACGGTGAAGTCCGAAACTCTGCAGGTCGTTGATCAGGTCATAGCGCGGCGCCACCGCGGCGAACAGGTCCTCGACCTTCGCCGCCCGCTCTCCCCCCTCGACGTAGAACCGGCTCACTGGGGGAATACTAGTGCGGAAAGGGGAAGTTTTCAGTTTCTAGTTTATGGATTTAAGTGGGCCAGGGTTCCGCGGTTGCGGCGGATGCGCCTTGGTTCTTGAGCTTTGGGGTTTGAACTTTGAGCTTTCCACCAAAGTCGAACCACGAACGAACGAACGCCGACTCCTTCACCCCGATTCTCATGCCTCCGCTCTCCATGCCCCCGTCCGCGCGGACGGAGCGCTGCGACTATTGCAGCGCTCCGTTGCCCACGGATTTTCTGCCAGGGGTCGGGAAGCGGGCTGGGGCTGGCCCTTCGGAGGCCCGGCGGTACTGTTGTTATGGATGCCGGCTGCTGGGGGATCAGCGTCCGGAGAGTCTGCCGGCGGCCGAGGTGGTGGAGCCGGTTCGGGGAACTCCCTGGTTCAGGATTGGGGCCGGCGTCGCGCTGGCCAGCCAGTCCATGCTGCTGGGATTTGCGGTCAACCTCACCCCACCCGCCGGCGCGCTGCGGGCGGCGTTGCACACCGCCCTGGCCGGATCGGCGATCGCGGTGATGGCTCTCCTGGGGTGGCCCCTGTTCCGGGCCTCCTGGGAATGCGCATGCCGGCGCCGCATCAGCGTCGAACTGCTGTTTCTGGCCGGCATCATCGGCGCCTTTGGGGCCTCCGTGTGGAGCTCGCTCACCGGTATCGGTGCGGTGTACTACGAGATCGTGGCGGTCCTGCTGGTGGTGTACACGGTGGGTCGAACCCTGACCGCCCGCGCCCGCGAGCGGGCTTTTGCCGAGAGCCGACGGCTCCGCGACACCTTCGATACCTGCCGTCGGATTCATCCCGATGGCAGCGCCGTACCCACGCCAGTGGCCGCAGTGGAGGCGGGGGACCACGTACGCGTCTTTCCCGGAGAGCCCATTCCCGTGGACGGACGGATCCTGGAGGGCATGTCCTTCATCCGGGAAACGCCCCTCACCGGTGAGCCGTATCCGGTGGTGCGCCGGACCGGGGACGGGGTCCTGGCCGGCAGTTGGGCCGAGGATGGCGAACTGCTTCTGGAGGCCACGGCTTCCGGTCGGGCCCGCCGGCTGGACGAACTCCTGACCCTGGTGGAACTGGCGCGGGAGACTCCGGGGCCCTCCGCCGAGGCGGGAGCGATGACTCTCGCGGATCGCATCACCCGCTGGTTCCTGCCGCTGGTTCTGCTGAGCGCGGTCGCGACGTTCGTCGTCTGGACCCTCCTGGGCCGTTGGTCCGAGGGACTGTTCAACGCGCTGGCCGTCCTGCTGGTGGCCTGTCCATGCGCGCTCGGTCTGGCCACCCCACTGGGACTTTGGAACGCCCTGGCGACGCTCGCCGCGAGAGGATTCATCGTTCGCTCCGGTGACGCCCTGGAGCGTTTGGCGCGGGTGGATCACGTCGTCTTCGACAAGACCGGCACCCTGAGCGAGGACCGGCAGTCGCTGATCGACTTTGCGGCCCGCGAACCGGACAGGCGTGCGGCCCTGCTCCAACTCCTGCGGACCGTCCAAAGCCGCAGCAGTCATCCTGCAGCGAGGGCCTTCGCGGAAATAGAGCCCGCAGGGCCGGCCCAGGAGGAATCCGAAGCCGGCATCCTTTCCTTGAAATCGGTTCCCGCCCGCGGAGTGGAGGCGTGGCTCCGTGTGGGAGAGAGGGAGCATCATCTGCGGATCGGTCAGCCGGAGTGGATTGGACATCCGGACGAGCGGACCCGCCTGGTTTCCCAACTGCGGATCGCTCCCGGCGACCAGGAGGTGGCCGTGGAACTCGATGGCCAGCTTGCCGGTGTGGCGGTGGTCCGCGAGCGGTTGCGGGGATCGGTCACCGGCACGCTGGATTGGCTGCGCAGTTTGGGATGCCGGATCACCATTTTGACGGGCGATCTGCCGGCGCGCGCCGGGCGATTGCTGGACGGACAGACCGAGGGCGCGGTCACCATTGAGGGTTCCCTGAGCCCGGCGGACAAGGCGCGACGGGTGACGGATTTTCGCGCCGCGGGGGATCGAGTCCTGTTTGTCGGAGACGGGATCAACGACGCTCCCGCCCTGCGCTCCGCGAGTGTGGGCGTTGCCCTGACGCACGGCGCGCCGTTGGCGACTGCCAGTGCGGACGCCCTGCTCTGCGGCGACGGACTCGAGGAACTACCCCGGGCCATCGCCCTGGCCCGGCGGGTGAGGGATGCCATTCGCTCCAACCTGTTCTTCGCGGCCTTCTACAACCTGCTCGGCATGGCCCTGGCGGCGACCGGACGCCTCCATCCGATCACCGCGGCGCTCTTGATGGTCGGCAGCAGCACCATCGTGTCCTGGAGGGCCCTGCGCAGCGGCGGGGTCGAGTTCTGCCACCCCCCCGCCGTCGGGGAGTTCCCGGCGTCCGGGCGATCGGCGTGGACCTGGATCCTGCCACTGACTTTCCTGCTCCAGGTCCCGCTCCTGATCTTTCTCGGCCAACTGCGGGGTTTCAATGCGCTGACCGCCGTCCTTGGAGCGATGGCGCTGGCCGGACTCAGCTCCTGGCTGCTGTTGAGCAGCTCCACCACTTCCGCTGGGTGGCGACCCGGTTTGTGGATGACCGCCGGAATGCTGGGTCCGGGAAACCTGGCGATGCTGCTGGGCTGGTGGGTGGATGCGGGATTCGGTCCGGTGATGCGCGATGGGGTGTGCCTTTGCTGCCAGTCGCACCACTACTTTTCGCTGAGCGGGAGAATCCCATGGATGTATCTGGGCATGTTGCTGGGCGGACTCCCGGCCATGGCCACGGGGCTCACCGCCCTGCCGGGACGTTTAGGGCGCTGGCCGCTGCTCGCACTGGCGGCGGCCGGCATGATTCTGGGCATGGGCTGGGGAGCGGACCTGGTGCTGCAATGGGCGGGACCCGGACATCCCCGGCAATTTCTCTTCGCCTTTGCCGGAATGACCGCCGGCATGCTGACTGGAATGTTCTTCGCCTGCGCGGCGGGCGAAGCCATCGCGGCGGCCCTCCGGAAGAAGTGAGGGTCTCCCGGCGGTTCAGCCCCGGCGGACCAGCAAACCGCCGAGAACGGTTCCCAGCAGGACGCCAAAGGCACAGATCAGCCAAAAGTTGATCGGCGTATCGAGGAATTGGCTGTGGATCTCCATTCCGAACACGCTCGCCAGGGCCGTCAGCGGCAGGAATACCGCCGCCAGCAGGTTGAGGCGGTGGGCAGTGACCGCCATTTGTTTGGCCGTGGCAGCCTGGGACTCCGCCTGCTTAGCCACGGTAAAGTTCAGTCCGAACTGGGCGTCCTGCAGCAGAAGCTCAGCGTTGCGCTCCACCGCGGCGGCCTGATCGCGGAAATTGATCAGGCCATGCTCTGACTTGAGCAGCTCCCGGGCCTGCTGCAGGGCGCGGTGAAGTCCGCGGGCCGAGCGCAGCACCGGCGCCAGTTGCTCCAGCACGGAGTGATATTCGGTGGCGCTGGAAGCGCCATTCTCGGCGTCCTCCAGTTTGGACAGGCGATCCTCGTACGCCTTCAGCAAGTCCTGGAGCGCCACCAACGCCGCTCCTCCCAGGTTGGACCGCCACTCACCCCCGGGCTGCCGCCAGAACAGCGCCGCTTTTCGCGTATGCTCATCCGGCGCGGGAATCTGGCTCCGAATGATTTTGAGTGGGTAAACAGATGTGAACGAGTGAGCGATGAGATTAGGCTGGAAAGGCGCGAGTGATTTGGAGGTCAAGATGGCCGGCCACGAGATAGGTCATGGTGCGGAGGCAGCGCAGGGTGCGGAAACCACGGGCCTTGCGCTTGATGGTCTGGAAGATGCCGTTGAGGGATTCAGCAGTGGCGTTGGTGATGCGGGTCTGGAAGTAGGCGAGGATCCCGTCCCAGTGGGCGCGGATGGTGGTGACCAGGCGCTTGAGTTCGGGGATGCGGCTGCGCAGGGCCCAGGTGCACCACCATCGCAGGGCGATCTCTGCTTGCTGAGGATCGGGCTCCTGGGAGAGGCGTCGCAAGGCTTCCAAGCGCTGCCAGGCGCGGACGGTCTGCAACCCGGAGGTGAGCAGTTGATGGCGTTGTTGGGTTTGTCCGGGCGTCAGGTTCTCGGTGCGTTTGAGCCACAGGTAGCGGGTGCCGGTTAGCAATTGCCCCACCCGCTGGACCTCCCTACGCCGGACCTGATCCACGGCTTCTCCAGCCAGTTTGACGACATGGAACCAGTCAAAGATCACCCGGACATTGGGCAACTGTTCGGTGAGTCCTTTGCGGAAACTGGGGCTCAAGTCCACGACCGCGTGCGTCAGCGGCGGGGTCTGCAGGCCGTGGCGCTCCAGCCAGTGGATGCCCTCGGCCAGGATGGCCGCGTTGCGGCCCTCTCCTACCCAGACAATCCGAGCGGGTTGGGTATCGGTCTTGGGCGTGCTGATCACCGTCAGATAGTCCTGGCCACCCCGGCGACTGACCTCATCGACCCCCAAGGTGGTCACCTGGCTCATGTCCAATCGTTCGTGGGCTCCTTCCACGTAGTGATGCAATACAGGCCACAGCCGCTGGGAGTATTCGCCCATCAAGCGCCCGACCTCGTTGACGGCCATGGCCGTACGGGATAGCAGGACCATCAGGGCTTCCATCAGCAGGGTGAACCCGCTGTCGGGTCTGGCCCAAGGCACCGAGATCAGCCGCACTCCCTGTTCGGGATCGATCACCCGCGGAACCCGGGCGTGGATATAGCATTCGAACTGGAAGAAGTTCATGTGACGCCAGCGCTTCTGGACCGTGTCGTGGACGGGCGAGGGTTGGGAACGGATCGGATGGTTGAAGCGTGTGCCGGCTTTGAAATCCAGGTGCAAGTCGAGTCGCCGGGCCTCCCGATCCAGGTGGACCTCCTTCACAAACCACGGGGTGCCATCGAGTCCCAACGCCAAAGAGAAGATCTGCGTGTCTTGCATGTCGGCCCAAGTCTGCCCTCCCGGCGGATCCGACGTCAGCCCTGCGGTTCGCCACACCCTGCGGCGTCCTGCGCCGGCGCAGGCGAGTCCGTCAACGAGACTGACCGGCGTCAACGCGAGCTGTGGGCTCCAAAGCCCGTCGCCGCCGCCCGCCGCGCCAGCGCCTACCCCCGTCCCTCTACCCACTCCAAATCACTTGGAGGCGGGAATCTGGTGCAGGATGAGCAGCAGATGATCCTCCTCCAGCATGGCCCGTTGCGGACCCGCCTCGCGTCCGAGCCGGTTGCGAATCGCCTCGGGAATGGTGGTCCACAGTTTGGGAAGAACGCTCGCCTCGGCGGTCATGGGCGGGAGCGTGGTCCGTTCCCGAGCCGCTGGGAAGTCCCCACCCAGCCCCATGATCGGTAGGGATGCGTTCCACCCGCGTCCCTATCTTCCCCCGACTGGTGTGTGGAAACATGACGGGGATCGGGGGGGAGCCCCCACGCGCTGGGGCTTCCCACGTTCCACCCAGTGGTGTTCCCGCACGCAGCGGTTTTGCTGTGGGGCGCGGGTGGAACACGCCCCTACCACACTCCTCAGATCGGTAGGGATGCGTTCCACCCGCGTCCCTATCTTCGCCCGTTTGGTACGTGGAGACATGACGGGGATCGGGGGAAGCCCCACGCGCCGGAGCTTCCCGCGTTCCACCCAAGGGTGTTCCCGCACGCAGCGGATTTAAAGTGGGGCGCGGGTGGAACACGCCCCTACCAGTCCCATGATCGGTAGGGATGCGTTCCACCCGCGTCCCTATCTTCCCCCGCCTGGTGCGTGGAAACACGACGGGGATCGGGGGGGAGCTCCCACGCGCTGGAGCTTCCCGCGTTCCACCCAGGGGGGGTCTCGCACGCAGCGGATTTATAGTGGGGCGCGGGTGGAACACGCCCCTACCACCCCTCAGATCGGGCTCCTCAGTTTTGGGGAGTTGGGACGCCCCAAAGCTGAAGTCAGGCTTCTCTCAATGAATCCAAAAGTTCCAAGGCGAATCTGGCATGATCCGATGCAGATGGCGGGTCGAAAGCATCCGGCACACGGAATCCTGGAGATTTCCGGACGACCCAGCGTTGTCTTCGTGACAGTGGCATCAAAGGATCGGCAGCCGTGGATGGCCGATGCGCAAGTTCAGCGTTCCCTTTGCGATGTGTGGAGCCGTGAGGCTCTTGCCTGGAGGGTGGGCTACTACCTCCTTATGCCGGACCACCTTCACTTCATCTGCAGGTCCGCCGACCCTCGATTCACGATTGAACGCTGGATTCAGTTCTGGAAATCCCAATTCAGGCGCAGTCATCCGTTGAATTCGTGGGCATTCCAACGGGATGCCTTTCATCACCGAATTCGCGACCAACAGGAGTACGACGAAACCTGGTATTACGTTCGGGAGAACCCTCTGAGGCGTGGACTGGTACAGCGAGCCGAAGACTGGCCATTTCAAGGAACGCTTTTTCCGGTGCACCTCTGAAATCGGTAGGGATGCGTTCCACCCGCGTCCCTATCTTCCCCCGTTTGGTGCGTGGATACACGACGGGGATCGGGGGAAGCCCCAACGCGTCGGGGCTTCCCACGTTCCAGCAAGGGGTGTTCCCGCACGCAGCGGATTTATAATGGGGCGCGGGTGGAACACGCCCCTACCAACCCCACGTTCGGTAGGGATGCGTTCCACCCGCGTCCCTATTCTCCCCCGTTTGGTGCGTGGAGACATGATGGGGATCGGGGGAAGCCCCCACGCGCTGGGGCTTCCCACGTTCCAGCAAGGGGTGTTCCCGCACGCAGCGGATTTGCAGTGGGGCGCGGGTGGAACACGCCCCTACCGAGGGGGGGTGTTCGCTTCGACGGCGGTTTGCATTTCGCGGAGGCGTTCGGCCCAGGAGCGGGGTTCCCATCCGTGGCGCTTCCCGGCGGCAAACTCGAGGCGGGCGTCGGCGGACGGATCGGTCTTCTTCAAGAACTCGTCAAAGAGACGGGTGCCACCGTCCAAAAAGTAAGTGTCGGCATCCCCCATCCAGATACGGATCTTGCCCTTCAACGCCGGCCCCACCTGATTCCATTTCGCCTCCAGATGCCGGCGGAGGTCAAAGGACTGCCAGGCGGTGGCCACAGTGGGGTTGATCGCTCCGGTGCGCGGATCCCAGATCACAGCCGGCGATCCGGAAGGGAGACGCGGACTGTAGGTGGCGTTCCACGAGCCCCATTGGCCGCCGGAGAAACGGAAGCTATTCCCTGCCCCCAGCACGTTCTCCAACTGCGTCTCATGCCGCATGGTGAACTCGGTATCACCATCCGCAGCGCGGGCGCAGGGACGCTCAAAGCCCCATTCATTGGTAAAGGCGTTGGCGTCCCGGTAGATGTTGACCAACTGCAGCGCGCGGAAGTCCGGTGGATCCGGATATCCGCTCCAGCAGCCGCCGAAAAATTCGGGATAGAGGACCTGCAGTCCGAGGGAAACCCAGCCCCCCGTCGATCCGCCCGTCAACACGCGGGCATGGGGTTGGCCAAGACACCGATAGGCTGCCTCAACGTGGGGAATCAGCTCCCGAATGAGTGTCTCGCCGTACGGTCCATGGTTGGCGGAATCGACCTGATACGGATCTCCGAGCGGTCCCGCCCCATCGAGCTGCAGGCGCACAAAGCGCGGTGCGCCGTCCGCCAACCAGGCGGTACGAAAACCATGCCCCTCCTCCATGGAATGCCCCGCTGCGGTGAAGCGGGTGCCGAATCCGCCGATGGTCACCAGGAGCGGATACCGGCGCGTCGGTTCGTCGGCCCAGCCTTTCGGAAGCACAATCCCGGCGCGCAGGAACATCGGACGCCCCCAGAAGGCACTGAGCCGTTCCGAATGCAGTTTCACATACCGTACCGATTCCGTGTCGGGCGGAAGCGTCTCTTCCGGCAGCCGGCGGTCGAGAGTGACCCGCACCGTTCCTCCCCGCGCGGGATCCACCCGCACCCGCGTCGGCGGACTGAGCAGGTTGCCGGGTGCGTCGGTCAGCAGCAGATCCTGATTCGTCCGCAACACCGCCTGCGCCCAGTATTCACCGGCGGGCAGGTCGGCCAGCGTAGCCAGGGGAAACAGCGCCGAACCGCGGTCGAGCACCGACCAACTGCCGGGGCCAAACCCGGCGACATCGCGTCCCAACAGAGGCGCCGCCTTCATCCCGGTGTCGCTGATTCCCTGCCAGGGTTCGGGATGATTGGTCCGCCCGAGCACCAGGAGGAGGCGGCCCGCGGCGGGAGCGTCCATCAGCCCCGGCGCAGCTCGAACCTGGAAGCGCAGACCCGTCGGCCGCGGTGGACTGGGAGAAACTTCCAGAGCCGGATTCCCCTGAAGGATCGGCAGGGAAACCAGCAGCAGCGACGAAATCAGCACCAAACCAGGGCGCGGGAGCACGCGTCCAGAGTGTCGGGCGAAGCGCCGAAGTCAAAGCGTCCGCACCGTCGGTCACAGCTCTGTTACGAATTTACCTTTGTCTTCCGCGCAGTCGTTTCTAGGTTTGTGCCGCGATGAAGCGCACCTTTGCGGAACTGGGATTTCCAGGCCGGTTGATTGCCGTCGAGGGACTCGACGGTTCCGGGAAGTCCACTCAGGTGCACCTGCTGCAGAAGTGGCTGGAGCAGCAGGGCTGCAAAGTTTTCTTCTCCGAGTGGAACTCCTCGGCCCTGGTGAAGAGCGCCACCAGCCGGGGCAAGAAGGAGAATCTGCTCACCTCCACCACCTTCAGCCTGATCCACGCCACCGACTTCGCCGACCGCTACGAGCGTCAGCTTCTGCCCCTGCTCCGGGCGGGATACATCGTCCTCTGCGACCGCTACGCGTTCACCGCCTTTGCGCGGGACGTGGTGCGAGGCGTCCCCTCCGACTGGGTTCGCGGCGTGTATTCGTTCGCCGCCCTGCCGGACATCACCTTCTTCTTCAAGGCGCACCTGGAGGTCTCACTCACCCGCATCCTGGACAACCGTCCGGTGCTGAAGTTCCACGAGGCCGGCATGGACCTGAAACTGTCGCCCGACCCGTACGAGAGTTTCCGGCTCTTTCAGGGGCGCATCTTCGAGCAGTACCTGGCGATGAGCACGGAGTTCCACTTCACCATGATCGACGCCAACCAGCGGATTGAAGAGCAGCAGGGGGTCGTCCGCAGCATCATGACGGCCAAAGTGGACCTCAAGAAGTACTCCACCTCCAAAGCCTCCTGAATCCATGCCCGCCCGGAAAAAAAGTCCCGCCCGCTCCTCCCGTCCGGCCCGGCCCGCCGCCTCCTCCAGCGTCGTGGTGCCGGAGATCAGTGCCAAACGCTTCTTCGGCCACGGCCTGCCCGGCGTGGACCTCGCCAAGCTCAGCGGCAAGCTGATTGTCTTCGAGGGGGCGGACGGCTCGGGTCGCTCCACGCAGATCGGACAAGTCGCCCGGTGGTTGGAAGGCAACGGCCACGCCACGCTCCAGGTCGGACTCAAGCGCTCCACGCTGGTGAGTGAGCAGCTCGATCAGGCCCAGCAGGGCAACATCCTGTCGCGGACCACGCTGTCCCTATTCTACGCGACCGACTTCGCCGACCAGTTGGAGCACGCCATTCTGCCCGCCCTGCGGGCCGGGGTGGTGGTGCTGGCGGACCGCTACATCTACACGCTGATGGCGCGGGATCTGGTTCGGGGTGTGGACGAAGGATGGCTGCGCAACCTGTTCGGCATTGCCCTGGTCCCGGATGCCGTCTTCTACCTGGAGGTGTCGCCGGAGCAGCTCGTCCAGCGCGTATTCGCCAAGAACCAGTCCCTCGACTACTGGGAGAGCGGCATGGACCTGGGGCTTTCCCGGGACATGTTCGACAGCTTCCTCCAGTATCAGGGCCTCATGCGGGACACCTTCCGCCGCCTGCAGAAGACCTATGGTTTCGCCATCATCGATGGCGAGCGCTCGCCCAAGGACATCAACGCGGAGTTCCGGGAGCGCATTGACCGGGTGTTGGCGGGGCAATGAGTCCCGCAATTGGGGACTTGCCAGCAAGGACCCTCCGCGTAACGTCCGCGTTCCTTCCGTCGACGCATCGACGGAATTCCGACTTTTTCCAGGCTTATGTCCACCAGCGTCAACGCGAACGAACTCCGCAAAGGGCAGGCGATTCTGTACAACAACGACGTCTGCGTCGTTCTCGAGGTGACCCACCGTACTCCCGGCAACCTGCGGGCATTCGTCCAGGGCATCCTGCGCAGCATCAAGTCCGGCAAGTCCATGGACGTCCGCTTCACGTCCTACGAGAAGATCGACACTGTGCCGCTGAACACGCAGAAGATGGACTACAGTTACAAGTCGGGAGACGACTACGTCTTTTCGGATCCGGATACTTTTGAGGAGGTCAACATCACTTCCGAGTTGCTCGGGGATGCCAAGGACTTCCTGGTGGAGAACGGCACGGTGGTCATGACCTTCATTGAGGAAAAGGCCGTCCAGGTCGAGTTGCCTCCGAGCGTGGTGCTCAAGGTGATCAAGGTGGAGGGTGGCGTTCGCGGCGACTCCGCCAACAACGTCCAGCAGAACATCGAGCTGGAGACCGGTGTCTCGATCCAGGCCCCCCTGTTCATCAAGGAGGGCGAAAAGATCAAGATCGACACCCGCACGCGGAAGTACATGGAGCGCGCCTGATCCCGGCGCTGGAGCAGTAAAGGGGTGACCGGTGGGTCCCACCGCAGTCATCCTCCTGTGGTAGCGGTTGCCACAAGCCCGCAGGCCGAGGCCTGGCAAACCAATAGCCGCCGGTCTCCCGGGCTGATTGAATGCAGACTCTCCTTCTGATCCCGGGTTGTGTCTGGCAGACGGTGCTCGTTTATCCGCAGTGGTTGATTCCTCTCTTCGTTCTGAGAGTTGTCCCGGTTCGCATCGAGTCCGGCTTTCGTTTCTGGCAGCGCTGGCTCGCGCCGCATCGGCAGGGAGATCCCGGAGCCCGATCGGCTGCCGATGCCAACTTCATGATCCTGCTGGGCTTCGCCAAAGCGTGGCCCCTGCGGCGGCGGGTAGCGTTGGAGATGGCGCTGCTTCCCGTGGCGCCGCTGGTCACTATCCTCACAGGAGTACGCGAGATCGTCCGGCACGGACCCGGTGTCCGTGACTCTCACGGGATCGGTCTGTGGAGGCAGTTTCTGGAATTCTATCGGCTTCACCTGGAGAATCCGGGATGGCTTTTCCTCGTGAGCCCGCAGGATTGGTATCATCGACGGCAAATGTACCAGCCGTCCCGGCGGGCCTACGCCGCGCATTCGGTGCCGGATCCCGGCAAGCTGGTGTCCACCACCACCGTCCCCTGGACCCGCCACGAGCGCCGCCGAAAGGCCACGTCGCCTTCCGACCGCAAGTCGCAGCAGACCGTGCGGCTCTGCGCCGCGGGATTGCCGACCATCCCCGTTCTGGCCCTCCTCGGGAACGGATGTGAGGCATTTCCTTCTGGCAGGATGGGATCGGTCCCGGCGGGGATCAGCCTATTCACCAAGCCCGACGACAGTCACCAGAGCATCAACACCCAGGCCTGGGACTGCCTTGGGCCAGGACGATATCGCCGCCGTTGCGACGAATCGGGCCGCGATTGGAGCCTTGAGGAAATCTTCGCCCACCTGAAACAGCAGCCCTTCCAATCCGTTCTCCAGGCCCTCCAGGTCAACCATCCGACGATCCGCGATCTCACTGGAAACACACTGTGCACCTTCCGAATTCTGACCTACACCGATCCGGTCGCCCTGGACGCTCGGGTTTTTCCCTTCGCCTGGATGAGAATTGCGCGGGCAGGGGCCATTGCGGACATGGTCCACGGGCCCGGACCCAGGTCAGGAATGGCAGCCAGCATCGACATGGAGACCGGTATCCTGGGCCCGGCTTATGCTGCGGATCTGACCACACACCACGTTCATCCGGATTTCGGCTCACCGATCACCGGGCGGAAGGTTCCCGGGTGGCAGGAGTCGGTGGACCTCGCGCTGGCCGCACATAGAGCCTACCGACCCCACGGATGGGGATGGGATATCGCAGTGACGGCAGCGGGTCCCCTGGTGGTGGAGGGTAACTCGCATCCGTGGTTCTCCGAGGAACTCTTCGGGGACGTGACCTTCGGAGGTCTGGAGGCTGTCGATGCCCTGACCGAACTTTGCATCCGAGCCGAGCAAAACAAAGCGGGCGACGGCAAGCCGCATTGACAGACGCCGGTGCAGCGTCCCGTCTGGTTTGGGGAAATCCCTTGACCCCTCTTCATCGGACAGGAATCTCGGGTTCCCATCCCGGTTCTCAATCCCAACTCATTCCACCGCGAAACCGAGCCAGCAGAACTCCGGAAACGCCGCCCCTCAGAACGACGACGACGCCCCTAACGCCGTTCTGGTCCAGGGGAGTTGCGTGGCGTCCCTCGTCCGCAAACCGGCCGCGGTATCCCCTCCCACTGTTTCATTTCCGCCCTCGCCCCCGTTCTCGGTGGCGGCGCGGTTTCTGGAGACTGCGGAACACTTCGCTGACCGACCTGCGCTGGTCCTGCCGGGCCGGGAACCGGTTTCCTACGCCGAGCTCGCCGGACGTGTAAACGCCGTGCGTGAACTGCTGCAGGTCGAGGGGATCCAACCGGACACCGTCGTGGGTGTCGCCATGGAGGATCCGGCGGAATGGGTGCCCGCCCTCCTCGCGGTGCTGGCGGAGGGGGCGGTTTACCTGGTGCTGGATCTGCGCGTGCCCGAGGCGCGGCTGCGCGGTCAGGTCGAGGACAGCACGGCCGCATGGACACTCTGTTCGCCCGGGACGGAGAGTCGCGTCGCCGCGCTGGCCGTGACCGGAATGCGCATGGTCCGGGCATCTTCTGTGACCGGCACCGGCGTCCGGCGTTCGGTCGTTTCCCGCACGGCCGATTCCGTCGCCTTCCTAGCCTACACCTCGGGCTCCACAGGTGCCCCCAAAGGCGTTGCCATCCGACACGCCAACATCCTGCACGAGGTGGCGGTGCATACCGCTACGCTGGGACTCTCGCCGGACGACCGCCTCACGGGATTGTACCCGCCCTCCACGGTCGGCTGCACCCGGGATCTGTACGCGGCGTTGCTGTGCGGGGCGTCGGTGTCGTTCTTCCCCTTTCGCGATCTCGGATTCGCCGCGTTGCGGGACTGGATGCGCGACCATCGACTCACGCGATACCATTCCGTACCGCCGATCTTCCGCGAACTCGTGCAGGAACTCGGACCCGGCGAAATGCTGCCCGACCTGCGCACCGTCTTTCTGGCGGGCGACCGGGTGGCCTGGAGTGACCTCGACCTTTTCAAGAACCACACGGGTCACGGCTGCCGCTTCTACACCGGGATCGGCACCTCGGAGACCTCCTCCCTGTATGCCCATGGATTTGTGGAGCCGGACGAACCCCGTGACGGTCCAATCCTGCCGTCCGGCATCGCGGTTCCCGGAGTCACGCTGCGCTTACTCGACGCGTCGGGAAATCCTGCCGCCTGCGGCGAGCCGGGAGAAATCGTCGTGGAGGGCCGGTGGCTGGCCGCCGGCTACTGGCGCCGCGATTTGCGGGCTCCCCACCCGTTTCCGGAGACGCCCGGCTCCGGGGGTGATCGCCGTCATCGCACGGGAGATCACGCAACGCTGGATCGTCAAGGGCGGCTGCTTTTCCAGGGACGCCGCGACCAGCAGGTGAAGATTCTCGGCAACCGGATCGACCTTTCCGAGGTGGACCTGCACCTGCGACGAGTGCCCGGTGTCCGCGAGGTGGCGGTGCACCTCATCGCCGGACAAGGGGACCAGACACCGGCGCAGTTGACCGCCTTCATGAGTTGGAAGGAGGGCGCATTGCCTTTGTCCGAGATCCGGCGACACCTTTTGTTGCACCTTCCGGCACCCGCAGTGCCCACACGCTTCCACTGGCTGCCGGAGTTTCCGCGCCTGGCCAACGGAAAACTGGACTCGCGGGAACTGGGGCGGATCGCGGCATCCGGGTCACCCGTGGCGGAGCATCATCCGAACCAGTCCGCAGGGGCCCCGGAGACTCCGGCGCAGCGGCGGATGGCCCAACTCTGGCGGGACTCGCTCGGGGTTTCGGAATGTGGAATTCACGATTCATTTTTTGCCCTCGGCGGACAGTCGCTCACCGCCATGAAGTTGCTGGCCCGGGTGCGCGCGGTCTTCCCGGGAGAGGTGACGATGCGCATGCTGTTCGATGCGCCGACGGTCGCCGGATTGCTGGACCGGATGGGAAATCCGGAATGGACCACCATCCCTCCCTCAGATCGGTCCTCTTTGAAACCGCCGGGGGGGCCGGACCCGGATCTCACCGCCTCCCGCGACACACCATCACTCGCTCTCGCTTCACACGCCCAGGAACGCCTGTGGTTTCTGGACGCCCTGGAACCCAATCGCACGGCGTACGTCATGCCGGATGCCGTACTTT
>JBDKKE010000610.1:0-5131 GCA_039796255.1 Verrucomicrobiota bacterium
ATCAAGTTCCTCCGCTGGCTACGCCATGCCCTCGCCACAAACCTCGCGGAAACCCTCGCTGTGACTCGCCTTCGACGTCTCTACGCCCGCCTTTGAGCCCATTCATATGAACACCGATGGCTCATCCCGTCGAGGGCGTCATCCTTATGGAGTCGGACCTTCCATCCGCCGGCGCGGGGGGTGAGTCGGATATGGTCAAAGACGCGGACTGTTTGTCCGTTGGTTGAAGAGTAGACAAACGCGGACTGGCCCCGAACGGCGGCGGTATCCGAGCGTCGTGACCGGTGACGCAGCGAGGATCCAGGGGCCTCTCGCGGTCCCCACTGGAGAAGGCGCACCTCCGGCACGGTCAGGTGATTGGTGTTCTTCTGAAGGAAGGCAGAGAACGTGGGTCGCGGCTCACCCGGGGCCGGTTCGAATCGGGTCGAACCGATATCATCGACTGCCCGGACCCGGAAGCGCAGTAGGCGTCCCGAAGGTTGGGCAGGCAGTTCGACCGTGTAGGCACCGTTGGTTCCCTCGGCCCGCATGGGCAAAACGGTTTCCGCGGGGGACGGGGCGGTAGTTATGGATTGGAACCGGAGTTCCATGGCGCGCACTCCTTGTGCCGGCCGGACGGTAGCCGTGATTCGGGTGGGCGTACCGGGAGTCGGAGGTGCAAAGCGCACATCGGATATCACCGGAGGCAGACGACGGGAGTAAACCGAATTGGTTTCGCCCGGAGTGGCGGCGGCAGCGGTAGGGGTGTCATCGATCGAGGCCGCCCAATTGTGCGGATCTTCGGAGGTGGCTGCGGGTGAGATCCGTTCCATCGAGGATCCGTATCCGTCGGGCCCGGTAGGCCATGGCGTCTCGTCGCCGTAGGTCAGGGCATCGACGATCTGGCCGCGGGAGTCCGTCAGTTCCAGTCGCTCACCACCGTGACGCAGCCGGCCCTTGAACTCACCCAGCAGCGCAAAATTGGTGCCGTAGGCCCGCAGGCAGGCATTTCGCTGACGGCAGATCACTGCGAATCCGCCCGCAGGAACCGTGAACTCCGGTACGGTGAACGTGACCCCCTTGGTGAGTTTCCATCCAGTAAGGGCCACCGGTTGAGGGTCGGGATTGTGCAATTCGATGAATTGCAGCGCGTCGTCGTCCCCATCTGGATGGTACATGACCTCGTTGAGCACCACGCCTCCCGGAAGCCGGGCGGTGGTCATGGGAACGATCAGCGCCAACAGCGCAGCAGTGCAGTGGAGTCGGCTCATGGGCAGGTGGACCGGGTCGCCCCGACCTTGGGTCATTGAATCTTGACCGGAACATTCCGCCACTGGTCCTTCACCGCCCAAAGGTTCACCGGGCTGGAGGACATTCCGAATTTCAGAAACCGGACGCTTCCGTCGCAGAAGGCGAAGTTGGATCCGCCCGACTTTCCCCCGCCTCCATACTTGTGACGGTTTTGCTCAATTTCCTCGACGTCATTTCCCTGCTTGCCCTGGCTGAAGTCCATGTGTACGTGAAATGATCCGGCCTTCTTCTCCCCAAAGGAGATGGTCTCAGAAGGCTGGGGTATGGCGCTGTCACGCATGCCGACCGGCCACTTCCACTTCAAAAAGGTTCGGTAGTTGCTTGGCGTCAGGTCGCTCTCGAACCAGTCGTTGAATCCGTTGATTACGAAGCTCCTCTGGAGGGAAACCTTCATCGCGGGGGTCAAGCCGGGGAACCAACGGAAGCTGTCTGAGGGGCATTTGAGGATGGCGGGATCCTTGTAGTAGGGCAGCAGCACGTGCATCCAGGCGTTGGAGGCCTCCCGCCGGGCGGGGAAGTATCCGTCGTGGTCTCCGGAGTACATGATCAGGGCCAGGTTCAATTGGCGGAGATTGTTGAGGCACTTGATGCTGTTGGCCTTGGATTTGGCGTTGGCCAGGGAGGGCAACAGGAGCGCTGCCAGAATGGCAATGATGCCAATCACCACCAGCAGTTCGATCAGAGTGAATCCTCGCCGGTACCGGCGACCGGGCTGGAGGTCAGACGTTTTCATGAGTTTCAGGATGGCTGGAGAATGATCCCGTGCTGTCGGACAGGACGCCACGGACTCCCTCACGCCGTGGATATCACCCCTTCGGCCACCACGTTAGTTTCATAAGACTTTGAAATGTTGCGGAATTCCTGTGGCGGCGATGGGTGGCTGGATCGGGAAGTCACCCTCCAGCGGTGGGAACGTAAAAGGCTTCTGGGCGATCCCTTCACGGTCTTCGGATGCGCAACGACCGCACCCACGCCTCCCACCCCTAGCGCATTGCCTGCCGGGCCTCGTTTACCAGGCGGTCCCATTGAAAGGCGGGGCCAGGATCCACTTTGTTGGTCTGAACATGGTAGTGGCCGAGAATGCCCTGATAGGCGGCCAGGCGGTCATCCGAAAGCTTTCGGTCCACCAGTTGACCCTGTGGGTCGCGGGGGTAGTCGCAGACAAGACGGGGAAACACCTTGCAAAGGGTCGCCGTCAGTCGCACCAGCGCGGCGTACTGCTGCGGGGTAAAGTCGTATTGGACGAGGATCTCGTCCTGGATCTTGCCAGAAATGAGGTCCGGACGCGCCGGACGGCCACGGAAGCCGGGGGTATGCATTCCAGGGTCACCCATCCATTCCGGAAACATCAGGTGGGTCCCGGTGTCGTCCGATGCGTACCAGGGTTCCAGCTTCTTGCGCTGCTCCGGTGGAACGGCGCCGACGGCCGCGATTTCGATGCCGATGGACCGCGAATTCGAGGAGGTGGCGTGCCACGCCCGTTCCTTTAGATCCAGCGTCTGGTAGACCGTGCCGTCCACGTCGAGCATGAAATGGACGCTCAGTCCGCGCTGGTCATGGAGAACTTCAAAACACCGCCGGCTGGTGCCACAGGCGTCGTAATGCAGGACGAACTGGTCCACCACTCCCTGAAGTGCCGGCAGTGTCCATCCGCCGCCGCGCACCTGCTCCAGTTGATTGGTGTCGAGGCCGTCGCGTCGAAGTCCGTATCGGTTGGGGGTGCCGAGTCCCGGTTGTTCGGTGCGGGACTGTTCCCAGTCGCTTTTCTCCAGTGGTGCAAATCTTCGTTCCACCCGGTAGCCGTCGTATCCGCCGGGATCGGTCCACAGGACGACGGGAGTTCCGGTGTGGAAGAGTTGTCCGGCAACGATGATTTCATCGCCGGTCCGGGGCAGCGGTTGGCCGGGATGGGGTTTGGACGCGCATCCGGCAATCGTGACTAGCGCAACCAGGGCCAGGGTCACGCAGGGGGACGGTGGACTCAACTGGGGCGACGACGGCATCAGGCGATTCCGGTGGTGCTGGCGCGGTCCGTCAATCGTCAATCCAGTGCCCACGGTGAGGATCCTGTCGATTCCCTGGGAGGCGCGGCAGTCAATTTCTCGGCGATCATGGCCTGAGCGACTCCGGCGATGGGACTGGACTCGGCGCGGGAGGGATTGTTGGGGCTCGACGGATCCCGTCGCTCCTGCGGATGGTGGCGCCCGCCATGGACGTCCTACAAACCTTTCTCTGGCACGATGGCAAGTTTCTCGGCATCGAATGGCACTGGTGGAAGCTGATCGGCTGGGCCGGGAATCTGGCCTTTATGTCGCGCTTTCTGGTTCAGTGGGTGGCCACGGAGAAGCGCAAGGAGGTCGTGGTGCCGGCCTCGTTCTGGTGGCTCAGTCTCCTGGGTTCCTGGTTGCTTCTTTCCTACGCGATTTTCTCAGCGAAGAACTCCGTCTTCATTTTCGCCAATGCCTTCAACTGGATCCCGTATCTCCGCAACCTGGTGATCCATCGGCGTCACCTGAAGGCCCACATGACCTGTGCCCACTGCCAGCGGGTCAATCCGCCGCAGGCTCGGTTCTGCATGGAATGCGGACGTCTTCTACCTGTGGGTATCCAGACACCGGCAAGTCCTCCGGCGGTTGCCGATTGATCCGTTGCCTGGCGCTATTTCGACCGGACGGCCTGGGCGGGCGCGGCGTTAGATGGGGGCAGTGCCTGAAGCCCGAACTGGACCAAAATGTTGCTCGCGTAGTCCGGATGCAACCCGCCGATCCGCTGAAAACGGGGAATCATCTGCAGCGCCGGTGCGACGGCGGCCTCGGCCCGGGCCACCGTTTCCCGTTGGGCGAGGATCTGGTAGCGCAGCAGCTTTGCCTGACGGTACATGAAGAGGCAGAGGCCGGTGGTGGTAATGATGAGACCCAGCAGGATCAGTCGAACCATGCCGTGGAGTTCGTCAACGCGGATTCGAAGACGTTCGACCTCGGCTGCATTGGCCGCGGGAAGTGGGAGGGATGAATCGTGCATGAGTCAGCGGGGGGATCGCGGTGACCGGGCCGAGGGCTTGGGTGCAAGCGTGCCTGGAGGGGCGTTGGTGGAGGGGACGATTTTCAACCCCGCCTCCGCCAACGCGGGCAGGACGGCGGTGTTGGTCCGGGTGGCGTAGGCGATGCTTTCGTTGACCAGTCCATTGAAAGCCTGTTGGTTGACGTTGCACTCCATGAAACGCTTTACCTGGCGGCTGTTGAGCACCGTCAGGTAAATGTGCAGGGCACACAGAGCGGCAAGGACCACCGCCAGAATCAACTGGACGGCAGCCAGAGTCGGCAGCACCCAGGGACGTTTGGAAACCACGGCGGCAGGCTAGAGCGATTGCTGGCCAATCCAAGTTGAAGTTTGGGGCCCGGGCCGGCGCTCTCAGTGAAAACCCCTCTCACCATTGGACCAACGCGTGACACAGGACTCGTCCTTCCGCTTCACTCCTCACCGTGTCCACTGAAGCCGTCGAACCCCGTGCCGTTCTTTCTGAGGGCGAAGAGGCCTTCGAGCGTTGGCGGCGGCGGATCGGGTTGCTGGTGGCACCGCTCATCTTTCTCGTCCTGTGGTGGCTTCCGGTGACCGGTTTGTCCACGGCGGCGGCGCGATTGCTCGCCATTCTGGGAACCGTGGTGGTGCTTTGGGTCACGGAGGCCTTGCCGATGGCGGTCACCGCCCTGCTAGGGCCAACCCTGTGTGTCCTGGCCGGAATTGGGCCTGCCCGGGAGGTATTTCGGCCTTTTGCCGATCCCATCATCTTCCTGTTTATCGGCAGCTTCATGCTGGTGGAGGCCATGATGAAGCACGGGCT
>JBDKKE010000611.1:0-7994 GCA_039796255.1 Verrucomicrobiota bacterium
AAAGGGACTCGTCCATCCCCTCCATTTCCTCCGACTTCGCGTCGTTGCGTCTTTGCTGTTCAACCCCGTTTTCGCGGCCTGGGCGACGCTCCAAAACGTTAACTCCGCTGCGCCGCGCTACCGCCGTTCAAGACGCGAGGCGCGTTCGTCACGCGGGCTTCGGTGATGTGACACCGGTTACCGCCAGAGAGCGGCCGCCGCCAAAAACCAGTGTCCGCAGGCGCGCCCGGTGGAGCTCCGGGTCGAGTTTCGGGCCGATCAGCACCGCCACCGGATCCGGATGCGGCGTCGCCGGGAACTCGTCGATGACGTGGTGTCCCCAGACGGTTTGGAAGAGGAAGAGCTTTTCGGGCTGTCGGGTGAAACGCACAAAGCCCTTCGCGCGGACCACCTGCTTTGGATCGAGCTGACTGAGAAACGCCTCGAAGCGCCCGCGATCCACCGGCACCGGAAACCGCCAGGTCACGCTCTGGTAGGTGGTGTGGAGATGAGGCGTGGATGCCCGGGCTGCGGACTCCGCTTCCGTCACAACCACCTCCTTCTGCGCGGCCGGCCTGGAAAACAGCGCCCCCAGATCGGGAAGTCCAAATGGGAGCTTCACAACCTCCGCCGAGGGATTGATCCGGCTGAGTTCCGTCAGGACGCCTGCCATCTCCGGCTCCTTCAGGCGGTCACACTTGGAGACACACAGCACGTGGGCGAACTCCACCTGACGTCGGGCCAGGACGCGTTCGCCGATATCCCCGTCCGGGCGCGCATACCAGACTCCGTCCACGACGGTGACCACCGCCTGCAGTCGGACCATGGGCAGCAGGTCGTGGTCGGTCAGGACGTCAATGATGTTGTCCGGATCGGCGAGTCCGCTGGTTTCCACAAGGATCGCGTCCACCGCACCCTCACGCACCAGGCGGGCGATGGCGTTGGGCAATTCATTATCCGGCGCGCAACAGACGCAGCCCCCGGCCACCTGCTGCAACGCCAGTCCGGGGCGTCCGATCAGGCGAGAATCCACGCTTTCCGCGCCGAATTCGTTCATCACCACGCCCAGGCGGCGTCCGGTCGTCGGCGCCTCCTCCAGCCAGCGCAGGAGAAGCGTGGTTTTCCCGGCCCCCAGAAAACCGGTCAGCAGAATCAGCGGCAGTGGTTCCATGATCGTCGATTTACCAATCGTAATTGAAGCTGATGCTGATGCGTTCGGAGCGGACAGGGTTCGCCACGACCTCGTGTCGGAGCCAGCTCTCGAACAGCGTGACGCGGCCGGCCTCGGCCGGATAGGTCACATGGATCTGGTTCAACCGCGCAACCCCGGCCCGGCGCGGGGGTGCGGCCATGAAGCGGCTCAGGCGGGGGTCCTCAAACTTCAATCCCGCGCATCCCCGCGGGGTAGCCACATAGTAGGTGCCACTGACCACCGAATTCGGATGCAGGTGCAGGCTATGGGCCGTTCCGCGGGGCATGATGTTGACCCAGCAGTCCGTCATGCGCAGGGAGCGGCCGCCCAGATCCCAATCCTGCGCCTGGGCAAAGACGGCGACATGCCGATCGATGGCGCGCTCCAGATCGCCAAAGGTGGAGGAGAACTCCTGGAGGCGATCCATCGTTCCATAGCTGGTGTAGCCGCCGGGATAGTTCTTGGCGGACCAGCGACGGCCCGCGTCGTCGAAGTCCCGCAACTGCCGGCACTCCTTCAGCAACTCGCGGTTGAGAGCCTGTCCGTCCCGACGGAGCCGGTCCTGGTAAATGGTGGTGGCGAACCACGTTTGCAGTCGATTCATGCGCGTACGGCGGGCATCACATGCCGGCGCAGGCCGGATGGTCAAGCCGCGGGCCCTGCGATTCCGGAGGGCCGGGTGCCGCGGGAATTGCCGATCGGGCGGGGAAATGCAGACGTTTCCCGCTTGTTCCCGGGAATGGCTGCCGGTGAAGGTGTCTCCGATGCACCTGCTGCACGCAGCCAGCGAATTGCTTCCCTATTCCAAGACGGGGGGGCTGGCGGACATGGTCTCGGCCCTGACGCGGGCGCTGGCGCGGTCTGGACACTCGGTCGACGTGGTCACCCCACTGTACCGGGGCATCCGCGAACGTTTCCCGGACATCCGGCCCGCCGGCTGGCGGTTCGATCTGCGACTGGGGGATGGTGTGGTCTCCGGTGAATTCTGGCGGGTGGAGCCGGAACCCCGCCTAACCCTGTGGTTCGTGGATCAGCCAGGGTTCTTCGACCGCGCGGGACTCTACAACGAGCAGCAGGTGGATTACCCCGACAACGCCGCCCGGTTCACCTTTCTCAGCAAGGCGGCATTTCTCCTCGCCCGTCATCTCCCGGAACGCGTGGATCTGGTTCAGTGTCACGACTGGCAGACCGGACTCCTTCCCATCCTGGTGCAACATGCCCGCGTGACGACAGGCTGGGCCGCCGCGCCCCGGACGCTGTTCACCATCCACAACCTGGCCTACCAGGGAGCGTTCCCGGCCGCGCAGTGGGCGCTGGCCAACCTTCCGGACAGTTGGCTGCACCTGGAAAGCGCCCTCCACCACTCGCAGTGGAACTTCATGAAGGGGGGCCTTGCGCTGGCGGATGCGCTGGCGACGGTGAGTCCCAATTACGCCCGGGAGATCTGCACGACGGAATACGGCTGCGGTCTGGACGGACTCCTTCGGCGGCGGGAGTACGAACTCACCGGCATTCTGAACGGTGTGGACTACGGGGAGTGGAACACCACGGCCAACCCCGCCCTGCCTCACGCCTTCGATGCCGACCACCTGGAGGGCAAGGCATCGAACAAAATGGATCTCCAGGCGGAACTCGGACTCCAGGCCCGGCCGGACCTTCCCCTGTTCGCCAACATCACCCGACTGACCGACCAGAAGGGTGCCGACCTGCAACTGGCCGCCCTCCAGGAACTGCTGGCGGCGGGCGTCCCCCTGCAGTTCGCCCTGCTCGGCAGTGGTCATCCTGGACTCGAGTCCGACTACCAGTCTCTGGCTGCGCAGCATCCGGGTCAGGTGGCGGTGACCATTGGCTTCGATGCCGCCCTGGCCCATCGGATGGAGGCGGGAGCCGATTTTTTCCTCATGCCTTCGCGCTTCGAGCCCTGCGGATTGAACCAGCTCTATTCGCTACGCTATGGGACCCTGCCCGTGGTCCGGGCCACCGGCGGACTCCAGGACTCCGTCATCGACCCCCGCGAAAATCTGGAACGCGCCACGGGAATCAAGTTTCACGACCCCAGCGCACCCGCCCTGGCCAATGCCATTCGCAAGGCCCTCAGCCTCTATCCCAACACCGATCTCCTGCGGCATTTCCGTCGAAACGGCATGCGGTCCGATTTCTCCTGGGAAAAGCAGTCCCGGGAGTATGTGGAGCTGTATGAGCAGGTGATCCACGGAGTTTGAATGGGGGGCGTTGGTCATTGGTCATTGGTCGATAGTCACCACCGCCTATCGCCTATCGCCTATCGCCTATTGGCTATCGCCTATTGGCTATCGGCTATCGGCTATTGGCTCGGCCTCCCGCGCCCCCGCAGTTGACAACCGGAGCGTGTCGTCAAACTCTGCTGCACCATGAAACGGGCTCGCCTTCTTGCCATTTCCCTTCTCGCCACCATGACCGCTTCCTTCGCTGCCTCCGTCCAGGATGTCCCCCTCAAGGACATCGACGGCAAAGACACCTCGCTCAAGGCCTATAACGGAAAGGTCGTTTTAGTGGTCAATGTCGCCTCCAAGTGCGGCCTGACGCCGCAGTACAAGTCGTTGGAGGCGCTTTACCGCAAATACAAGGACCAGGGCCTGGTCATCGTGGGTTTCCCCTGCAATGACTTTGGTGCCCAGGAACCGGGAACGCCCGTTGAGATCAAGGAATTCTGCTCCACCAAGTACGACGTCACCTTCCCCCTGATGGGCAAATTGCACGTCAAGGGACCCGAGCAGCACCCGCTGTACGTCACCCTGACCGGCAAGGACTCTAAGTTTCCCGGAGAAATTGAATGGAACTTCGGCAAATTCCTAATCGCCCGTGACGGGACGGTGGTGCAGCGGTTCAGTCCGAAAACCGCTCCTGATTCCGCAGACATCACCGCCGCAGTCGAGCAGGCGCTGAAGGCCAAGTAGGGAGAGTTGCGTGTCCAGGGCGCTTCACCCTCCCTGGACACCGCCCCAGTTCGGGCGGGATTCTGGCCGGAATTCCCTACGTTCACGCAGCGGAACGTTGACACCCGCGCGCCGGCTCTATTAGCGTCCGTCCGTACAACACCTGTCGTAACTGCCCATGCTTCGTCTCGCTCTGATTCTTGCACTCCTGGTCGCCATCGGCGGCCTGGCAGTCAGTCACTTCGTCGCCAAGCCCAAGGTGGATGAGCTCCACAGCAATCTCGTCTCGACGACGCAGACGCTGCAGGAGACCACTACCGCGAAAAACACGGCGGAAGCCGATGCCAAGGCCCAGAAGTCCGTCGCCGAGAAGGTCTCGCGTGAACTGACCGACACCAAGACCCTTTTGGAGACCGCTTCCACGGACGCCCAGCAGCAGCGCGGACGGGCTGATCGGCTCCAGGTTGACCTCACCAAGGTGACCAAGGATCGCAATGAGGCTCAGCAGGCCCTCGCCGCCTGGAACGTTCTCGGCGTGCAACCCGAGCAGATCTCCCAACTCCGCGCTGACCTCAAGAAGACCTCGGACGAGCGCGATGCCTACTCCAGCCAGGAACGCATTTTCCTCCGCAATATCGAACAATTGCAGGGCAAGCTTTCCGTATACGAGGGCAACCGCGAGAAGCCGGTCGAGATGCCCGGTCTTAAGGGTTCCGTGGTGGCGGTCGATCCCCAGTGGCAGTTTGTAGTTCTTGATGTCGGCGAGCAGCAGGGCGCCAAGGAACGCGGAGTGGTGATGGTCCGCCGGGGCGACAAGCTGGTCGGCAAGGCCCGCATTATCACCGTCGAGCCCTCCCGCAGCGTGGCGAATCTGCTTCCAGGCTGGAAACAGGGTGATGTGGCCATCGAGGTGGGTGACGCGGTCCTCTACTGAGATTGCGCATGAAGCACTCGATCGTCTGGTTTCTTCGGTGGGCTCTGGTGGGATGGGTTCTGGCGACCGCTGCCGGATGCAAATCGAATGACGATGATCTGGTGGAGCGTCCGTGGAATGCGCCGAAGTCTTGGGAAACCGGACTGCCGGCGGGAATGATGGAAGGGCGCTGAGTTTCCTAAAACTAGAATCGTTTTGAACAGCCCGCGGCCTAGGCCGCGGGCTTTTTGCTGCCGGATACAAGTCCATCTTGGGATGAGGTGAAGAACGCCAGTTGAATCGCACCACAGAGGCACGGAGGCACAGAGATTCGGTGGGATGCAATCCACCAGGACCTGTGGAGGGATCTACGTCCACAGGAACGCCGCGTGAAGTTGGGCGACGAACACTTCAGCCTGAAAACGGCATTTCAAATAACCGCAAGGAACGCAAAGAACACAAAGACGGTGACTTCAGCTCGATTGCAGGCCACGTGACGCCTCATCTCACGGAGGAACTCCCGACGAGTACGGCAGCTTCTCCAACCGTCCTTCTCTGTGCTCTTTGAGTTCTCTGCGGTTTCCTCCAACGGCTCTTTCCAGGTTCAGAGCTCTCCTTCCCTCGCTGCATCCCGGTTTCCTCGAGGTTCAAATCGCGGTTCCAGGATCACCGGCTGAGTCGGAGGAATTGACCACCCTCTCCCATGGGCACGAGGGCCACGCTGCGATCGCCTTGGAGGGTGACGGGAACATCCAGCGATTCCCAGTCCCGGCCTTCTGACAGATCGGGGCGGAACTGAAGGGAATATCCCCCGAAGGCCGAGGGCCAGCTCACGCGAAGTCCGTCCGGGGTCAACTCCGTGGTGAGTGTGGGAAACAGTCCCACACCCGACGTCGGCGCCAGCAGGGCCTCGATGCGCAGATTGAAGCTGACGTCCGAACTACCCCCGGCGTTCTGGTGCACTTCGACCGCAAGCACATTGCGACCCTCCAGAAAATCCGATCCGGCCAGGTCTGTCTCGAAAAAGGTGGACTCGTCGCTGCCGCCCACCGAGGCCGAGGCCAGGGTTTGGAAATTCGGGGATCCGGACGGCATATTGCTGCGGAAAACTTCCCGTCCGTTGAGATAAACGATGGCACCATCGTCCCGGATGACTCCCAGCGTGGCGTTCAGAATGCGTCCTCGTTCCTCCACCAGGAACTCATGCCGAAAGTAGCTGGTGATGTACTTGTCCGCGGCGTCACCGCCGAATCCGATCTCCGTCACCACATCGTCGTCGCCATACCCGAGCTGGGCCGGCCCGCGCTTCCATTGGGTGTCGTCAAAGTCGGCCACCCGCCATGCGGCTCCCAGATCCTGGCCCGCGTCGTGGTACCGCCATTCCGCACCGGCGGGAACCAGGGTCGCCACGTCGAGATCCCCAGGCAATGCGCCGAGAAAGTTCAGATTGGCCCGGCTGCCCGTGACGCTCACCGGATTGGCGAAGCCGTCACGGGTGAACAGTAAGCCCTCCGCCAATGCCTTGATCGAATGGGAGCCGCGGGGGATTCCGGTGAGAACGTAGGTGCCATCGCTTCCGGTGTAGGTGATCCGCGTATTGGAGGTGAAAACTCGGACCCCTTCCAACGGCTGCCCATCGCGATGCACGCGCCCACTGAGCCGGAAAGTCGATGGATTACCCACCCGCACGACCACGTATTCGCTGGCCGTCCCTCCCTTCATGTCCGAGGCCACACAGCGAACCACATACTCACCGGCAGCGGTCCAGCGATGGGTCACCTGGGGTGCATTGGCGGCAATTTCGCCATCGCCGAGGTCCCAGCCAAAGGCCAGGGCATCCCCGTCCTCATCCGACGCCGTTGCCGTCAAGACCACCGGAGCATTCACTGCGGTGGAGGCTGCGGAGGCTGCGATGGACACCTGTGGACGCCGATTCCCCGGAAAGGGACCCCGATGAAACACCACCTCAATCGCGGGAGGATCCGAATCGATGCGAGCCACCGGAGTGATGTGCAATCCTGCCTCGGCATCAGAGAAGGTGCGGCCAATGACCAACGCGGAATCGTTCTTTCCATCCGCAGATCCAGCCGTCACGTCCAGCAATTGACTCTGCCGTCCGCTGTCCGAGCGGGCGCGGCGGATTCCGATTCCGTTGGAGAGCCAGCGGTTGTCCGCAAATCGGGCCCGGTACTCAAACCAGTAGTTGGTCTTGGCATCTTTGCGGAAGGTCAGGGCGCGGATCCCGGTGGAGTTCGTCAAATCATGGGGTTGCAGTCGGTAGGTGCCGCTGGCGGTGAGTGTCTGAATCTCGGACGCACCGCGGAGCCAGTTGAGGAACGCCTTATTGCGCACATTGAAGTGGCGGCGTCCAGCGGAGGCATTGCCCATGGTATCGAAGGAATCGCCGTATTCGACGCTGGTTCCCCGGGTGCCAGTCACGCTCTCGCCCCCAGTGTCCCAGAAGTTGGCGTGGTTGAGTCCGAAGTTGTGGCCCAGTTCGTGGGAGAACACCCCGCCCCCTTCCCCGAAGGCATCCTGAACCCAGGAACCGGGCGCCCCGACATATCCCAGGCCAGCCCACCCGTATCCGGGTACGGAGCGGAAACAGATCACGTCGAAATCAAAGTTCTCCAGAACGAACCCAGCCGCTCTTGCCGCCGCGCGCGCGTCCTTGCGCAATTGGGAAGCGTCCAGGGCGCCATAGGCCACCACCGTCTTCGGCAGGCGCAGGGTGGGCGTCACCTCCGAACCGCTGCCCAGCGCCCGAAATCCCGCGCGTCCGAACGAATTGTCCCGATAAAACTGGTCGATGGACCGCACCAGATTCGTCCCCCGCTGGCCGCTGAATGGCTCTCCCGCCTTATCTGAAAAATCCACGCGAATGAGGATCAACCGCTTGATGCCCTCGGTGAAGGCGGAGGTCGGACGGATGCCTCCATTGGCGGCGCGAACCGTCGAACCGGAGTTGGCCTCGGCCTCCAGGAACCGGTCGTTG